>VBNZ01000222.1:5944-7865 GCA_005877675.1 Gammaproteobacteria bacterium | reverse complement strand
CTTACGAGCGAAGAGCTGTGGTGGAATGCGAAGGGCGAGCTGAAAACGCACGCGCCGTCGACCTACAAGATTCCCACCGTACGCGACTGGCCACTGCATGCCGACGTGCGCATCCTCGAACACGAGCCCAATCGCGAAGACACCATTCATCATTCCAAGGCCGTCGGCGAGCCGCCGCTGATGCTCGCGATCTCGACGCTGCACGCGATCCGCGACGCGGTCGCCGCGTGCGGGCCCGCAGGTGCGATTCCGCAGCTGCGCGCGCCGGCGACGCCCGAGGCGGTGCTTGCGGCGATCGGACAAATAGCGTGTTGACCACGGATCAGCACGGATAAAATAATGCTGCAAAATATGCCGTCATTCCCGCGAAAGCGGAATCCAGTGCTTTTCGCTCTTGTGGCACAAGACGAGAAAAAGCAGAGTCGCTGGATTCCCGCTTTCGCCGGAATGACGAGCGGAAAGAAGGGAGCGAATGAGCGCTTATCTGTTTGACATCGCCAGCCTGCTCGGCCGCTGGTTGCACCTCATCACCGGCATCGCCTGGATCGGCGCCTCGTTTTACTTCGTCTGGCTCGACAACCACCTCTTGCCGCCCAGGCGTAAGGAATTGATCGACGCGGGTGTCGGCGGCGAGGTCTGGGCCGTGCACGGCGGCGGTTTTTACAATGCGCAAAAGTATAAAACTGCACCGCAGGCGCTGCCCGAAACGCTGCATTGGTTTTACTGGGAGGCATACACGACCTGGCTGTCGGGCATGTTCCTCCTGTGCCTGATCTACTTCGGCCAGGCTCAGGCGTATCTGATCGATCCTGCGGTGATGCCGTTGTCGCAAACCACGGCGATCGGTATTGCACTCGCGTTGCTTGCGCTCGGCTGGATCGTGTACGACCTGCTTTGCCGCTCGCCGCTGGGCCGCGACGATCGCGCGCTCGGCGCGGTGATCTTCGCATTGCTCGGTGCCGCGGCGTGGGGGCTATGTCATCTCTATTCGGGACGTGGTGCTTACATTCTTTTCGGCGCGATCATCGGCACGATCATGGTCGCGAACGTGTTCTTCGTGATCATCCCTGGCCAGCGCGAGATGGTGAACGCCAAGCGCGAGGGCCGGCCGCTCGATCCGGTCTACGGCTTGCGCGGCAAGCAGCGCTCGGTGCACAACACCTATTTCACGCTGCCGGTGCTGTTCGTGATGATCAGCAATCATTACGCGCTGACCTACGGCGCGAAATACAACTGGCTCGTGCTGATCGCGATGGCATTCGCCGGTGCCGCGATCCGCGCCTGGTTCGTCGCGCGGCACAAGGCGCACGAACGCGGCGGCAAGACGCCGCTGTTGCCGCTCGCGCTCGGACTCCTGACGCTCGCCGGTGTGATCATCGCGCTTGCACCGCGTTCGGGCGATGCTGCAAAAGCGGTTGCTGCGTCGTCAGCACCCCAGCGCTTCGCTAACGTGCAAGGCATCATCAACGCGCGCTGCGTACCGTGTCACGCGGTCAAGCCCACTTACGCCGGTTTTCCCGCCGCACCGAACGGCGTATTGCTCGACACGCCAGAGTCGATCCTCGCGCGCGCCGCACAGATGCAGACGCAGCTTTCGACGCGCGTCATGCCGATCGGCAATCTCACCAAGATGACGGACGAGGAACGTGCGCTGGTGCTCGCGTGGCTCGCCGAAGGCGCACCGCATTGAGTGGCGCATCGGTACACATCGCGAGGTAATCGCTGCAATGGAGTTGACAGATTCGATCGTAAGACAATGGCATGGCAGGGTGTCGCGCGAGCGTGCGGACGAATACCTGCAACTAATGTATCGCGTGGCAATCCCGGATTATCAGTCCACGCCCGGCAATCTGGGCGCGCTCTGCCTGCACCGCCACGACGACAAGGTTACCCATGTCGTGATGCTCTCGTTCTGGCGCGA
>VBNZ01000222.1:5328-5792 GCA_005877675.1 Gammaproteobacteria bacterium | reverse complement strand
AGCACTCCGTCGCGCTGCGCCTGCGGTTCTCGCGCGAGCGCGCGCACGTGCGCATAGAACGTCGGCCAATCCCCGCCGGCTTCGCGAAACAATGTCGCGAACGCAGGCAGCCATTGATCGTAGAGGCCGAACGGCAGCAGGCTGGCATTGTTGAGCGGGCCGGCGACAAAGGCATCGCGGCTGCGATCGGCGGCGTCGCGTGCGCCGGGCTGCGTATCGCGCCACTGCCTGTAGCGATCGCGGAAATCCCTGAACTCGCGCTGCTTGGCCGCCGCGATTTTTTCGGTGTCGTGCGTGTTCGCGTAGAGCGCACGCAGACGCTCGCGCAGATCGAGCACCAGACGCACGAATTCGTCGTTGCGACGCTGATGCTGATCGTCCAGCGGCGGCAGTCCACGCGCGCTGCGCCATTGCCTCAAGCCCTCGTGTTGCACGAAGCTCGCGAAGGATTCGTTGAACGCGCT
>VBNZ01000222.1:4477-5054 GCA_005877675.1 Gammaproteobacteria bacterium | reverse complement strand
ATCGACGTAGCTCGTGTAGCTCGCGTTGGCGGGCAGGCCGAGTTGTGTCGAGGCGAACCGTCGCGCTTCCTGTGCGAGCTTCAAGCGCGTGGCGAGCTTGGGGTCGCTCGTCGGCGCTGCGATCACGCGCTCGAGCGGCTCGCGCGCCCGCGCGAGCGCGAGCTGCCCATGCGCAACATGCGCGAGATAGCGCAGATCGGCACAGGCCGCGGCGAGCAGGCTCAGCAAGGTCATCGCTGCCAATCGGATAAGGACGCGGGGGCGAGACATCGGCACATTGTGCCGTATCATGGCGCGAGGAGTGAGTACCGGAAAATGCCGTCCAAGGAATCTCAAATCTATCCGCGCGACCTGATCGGCTACGGCCGCAACCCGCCGCATCCGCAATGGCCAGGTGCGGCGAGAATCGCACTCAACTTCTGCATCAATTACGAAGAAGGCTCCGAGCCGTCGTTCGCCGATGGCGACGGCGTCACCGAAGCGGCCCTGACTGAAGGTGGCGGCGGCGGCTTCGAGGGCCGCGACCTCGCCGCCGAGTCGATGTTCGAATATGGCAGCCGCATAGGCTTCTGGCGTG
>VBNZ01000222.1:0-4303 GCA_005877675.1 Gammaproteobacteria bacterium | reverse complement strand
CGAAGCGACGGCGATCCTGGCCGAGCTCTGCGGCCGCGCGCCATACGGCTGGTATACCGGTCGCGATTCGCCCAACACGCGACGTCTCGTAGTCGAGCAGGGCGGCTATCTCTACGATGCCGATTCGTATGCCGATGATCTGCCGTACTGGACGGTCGTCGATGTGCAGCATGCGGGCGCCCTGGCGAAAATACCGCGTCTGGTCGTGCCGTACGCGCTCGACAGCAACGATATGCGCTTCGCCGCCGCGCAAGGTTTCAATTCGGGGACGCAATTCTTCGATTACCTCAAGGACGCGTTCGACGTGCTGTATCGCGAAGGCGATCCGGCCGGGCTGAACGCGCCGAAGATGTTGTCGATCGGCCTGCATGCGCGCCTCGTCGGGCGGCCGGCGCGCATCGCGGCGCTGGAACGCTTTCTCGATTATGTGCAGTCGCACGACAAGGTGTGGATTTGCCGGCGTGTCGATATCGCGCGGCACTGGATCGCCACGCATCCGTATGCAATACCCTCTGCTCCGGCGCAGCCGGGGGAGAGGCCTGGGTGAGGGGGCGCTTCATGCTCGTCACAAGAATCAACGGTGCTCTCTCACCCTGCATCCTTTCCCACGACGATGAAGCCGTCCGGAGAGAGTGGAGAATTTCGCGGAGCGCGACGCCATGATCGCCCTGACGGATTTGAATGCGATGTCTGCGGCGGATTTCATCGCGGCGCTCGCAGGCATCTTCGAGCACTCGCCCTGGGTCGCCGAGCGCGTCGCCGCGCAGCGGCCGTTCGCCTCGCGACTGGATCTGCATGCGGCGATGTGCGAGGCGGTCACGCAGGCGAGCGAGGCCGCACAGCTCGCGCTGATCCGCGCGCATCCGGAACTCGCAGGTCGCGCCGCGGTGCGCAAGGAGCTGACCGCTGAATCGACGCGCGAACAGGCCGGCGCCGGGCTCGACGCCTGTTCGCCCGAGGAATTCGCGCAGCTGCAGGAGTTGAACAAGTTATACAACGATAAATTTGGATTCCCATTCATACTCGCGGTGCGCGGAAATGGTCGTGCCTCGATCATCAAGGCGTTTGCGCAACGCGTGCACAACGATGCCGATCACGAACGCCGCGTCGCGCTCGAACAGATCGGGCGTATCGCGTTCTTTCGCCTGAACGAGCTGGTCGAAGCGCCGCTGGGTGCCGAGATCATCGCGATGCACGAGCGCCTTGCCGCTTTCAGCGACGAGGTCGATGCGTTGACCTGTACTTACCTGCGTCCGGCGCATATCGCGACCGCGCAGACGATCCGCGACTACATGCTCGCCGCGGGGCTGGAGGCAAACATCGACGCCGTCGGCAATGTCGTCGGCCGCTGGCGCTGCGCCGCCAAGGGCGCGAAGACGCTGATTACCGGTTCGCATTACGACACCGTGGTCAACGGCGGCAAATACGACGGGCGCCTCGGTATACTTTTGCCTATTGCGATTGCGCAACATCTTAAGCAGCGGGACGCACGGTTGCCATTCGATCTGGAAATCGTCGCGTTCTGTGAAGAAGAAGGCGTACGCTTCAAATCCACTTTTCTCGGATCGAGCGCAATCGCGGGCAGTTTCGACGTTGCCGTGCTCGACAACCTCGACGCCGACGGCATCAGCATGCGCCACGCAATGCACGATGTGGGCCTGGATCCTGCCGAGATTCCCGCGATCGCACGCGACGCCAAGCAGCTCGCGGCTTACGTCGAAGTGCACATCGAACAGGGCCCGGTGTTGCTCGACGAGGGCCGTGCGCTCGGCGTCGTCACCGCGATCGCAGGCAGTGTGCGCAGCGTCGTCACGATCACCGGACTCGCCGGTCACGCCGGCACCGTACCGATGGGCCTGCGCCGCGACGCGGCCGCTGCCGCGGCAGAAATCGTGCTTGCGGTGGAACGGCATTGCTCGACCGCGCCGGGTTTGGTCGGCACCGTCGGCAAACTCGACGTGCCGCATGGCGCGATCAACGTGATCCCGGGGCGCTGCGAATTGTCGATCGATATCCGTGCGGGCGATGATCGCACGCGCGATGCCGCCGTTGCGGCGGTACAGGCGGACATCGACGCGATTGCCGCTCGGCGCAAGGTGCAAATCGACGTGCAGCGCGTGCTCACGGCTACGGGTGCGCCCTGCGATCCGAACTTGCAGCAGCAATTCTCCGACGCGATCTCGCGCGTCACCGGCGAGGCCGTGCCGCGCCATTTGCCGAGCGGCGCCGGCCACGACGCGATGAAGATGGCGACGATCGCACCGATAGCCATGCTGTTCGTCCGCTGCGGTAACGGCGGCGTCAGCCATAATCCGGCTGAGACGATGAGCGCGGACGATGCGGATGTCGCCGCGCGCGTCTTCGCCGATTTCCTTTTGCATTTCCAGCCAGGCAACACATGACCACGACTTCCGAATTCATCAACGCTTTCGTCGACCGCCGCTTTGCCGACGAGTGCGCGTTTCTTGCAGAGATCGTCAGGGTGCCGAGCGACAATCCACCCGGTGACTGCGCGCCGTCCGCGCGGCGTGCGCGCGAGTTGCTCGCCGCACTCGGGCTCGAAGTCGAAGTGCATGCAGTGCCGCAAGAAATCGTGCGCGCAAACGGCATGATCAGTGCCACCAATCTGGTCGTGCGCCAGCGTTTCGGTGCGGGGGGGCCGGTCATCGCGCTCAATGCACATGGTGACGTCGTGCCGCCGGGCGCGGGCTGGACGCACGATCCGTATGGCGCTGAAATCGTCGACGATGCAGCGCACGGACCGACGATGTACGGCCGCGGCGTTGCGGTGAGCAAGTCGGATTTCGCGACGTATACTTTTGCGCTCCTGGCGCTGCGTGAGTTCGCGGCGTCGGGCGCGAAACTCGATGGTGCGCTGGAGCTGCAGCTGACCTGGGACGAGGAAGCCGGCGGCGAGATCGGTCCACGCTGGCTGCTCGAGCAAGGATTGTCGCAGGCGACGCTTGCGATCAGTGCAGGTTTCTCCTACGCGGTAACCACCGCGCACAACGGCTGCCTGCATCTCGAAGTGATCGTGCACGGCCGCCAAGGTCATGCCGCGATGCCCGAGCGCGGGGTCGATGCGATCGCGGCGGCGACGCAGGTACTCACTGCGATCTATGCTTCGCGCGACGCGCTCAAGGCGCGCGTGTCGAAGACGCCGGGCATCACGCATCCGACACTCAATGTCGGCCTGATCGAAGGCGGCATCAACACCAATGTCGTGCCCGATCGTGTGAGTTTCCGCATCGACCGCCGCATCATTCCAGAGGAATCCCCCGCTGCGGCAGAGGCGGAGTTGCGCAAGCTGATCGAAGACGCTGCGGCGAAGATTCCGGGCATCACGATCGAGATCCGCCGCATCCTGCTGTCGCTGCCGCTGGTGAAACTGCCGGGCGCGGAAAGGCTGACAGCGGTGTTGCAGGCACGCGGCCGGGAATTCTTCGGCGCCGAAATCGCCGAGCATGGCGTGCCGATCTACACCGATGCACGTCATTACACGACCGCCGGCATTCCGGCCGTGCTCTATGGCGCCGGGCCGCGCACGCTGGCGGAAGCCAACGGGCATGCGGCGGACGAGAATCTGCGCCTCGAAGATTTGCGCCGCGCGACCAAGACCGTGGCTGCCGCACTGGCCGATCTGCTCGTTGCGAATTGATCGGCGTAGGTTGTCTTTGCGCGTCGTTCCCGTATGCCGAAGTTAACATTCGCATGGCGAATGGCCCTGCGCGGCGCGCGACAGGAGTCGCGCGCAATCCAGTGTCTCCGCTCTTCAGCATGAACTTCAAACCAAAGCCGCTGGATGATCAGCCAATCGGCTGTTGAAAATTCCGCTCGCGCGGAAATGACCGCACACAGAAAATGAGCATTCAATTTCCCATCGGCGAGATACTTCCGCAGCTGTGCGCAAGGCTCGCCGAACATCCGCGCCTCGTGCTCGAAGCGCCGCCCGGCGCCGGCAAAACGACCCAGGTGCCGCTGGCGCTGCTCGATGCGCCGTGGCTCGCCGGACGCAAGATCGTGATGCTCGAGCCGCGCCGTATCGCCGCACGCGCGGCCGCGGAGTTCATGGCGGCGCAGCTCGGGGAGAAAGTCGGCGATACTGTCGGCTACCGCATTCGATTTGAAGCGAAGGTATCGGCGAAGACGCGCATCGAAGTCGTCACCGAAGGCATCCTCACGCGCCTGATCCAGAGCGATCCCGAACTCGCCGACGTCGGCGCAATCCTGTTCGACGAATTCCACGAGCGCCATCTCGCCGGCGATCTTGGCGCCGCGCTCGCGCTCGATGTGCAGGCCTCGC
>VBNZ01000221.1:8097-8514 GCA_005877675.1 Gammaproteobacteria bacterium | reverse complement strand
AGCCGGTGGAGAACAACAGCGCGCGGTCGCGCCCGGTCCAGCGCGCGAGTTTTTCTTCGAGCGCGGCATGTTCCTCGCGATGCCCGCCAAGCAGATGCGCCGCGGTCGCGCCCACGCCCCAGCTTTGCGCAGCGCGGATCAGCGCTGCGCGCAGCGCCGGATGCTGCGCGAGGCCGAGATAGTCGTTACTCGCGAAATTGAACAGCACCTTGCCGTCGATGACGATGCGTGTACCGTCGACCGATTCGACCGTGCGCAGGCGGCGTAGCAGATCCTCGCGCGCACGCGCAGCTTGTGCCGCGGCCAGACGCTGCATGAGATCAGGGCGGTTCGCCCTCCCTTCCTCGATGTGCTTTCCGTCGGGGGAGAAGGCCCTAGTCAGGGGGCTTTTTGGTTTATGCATGACCGAGGACATAA
>VBNZ01000221.1:3011-7946 GCA_005877675.1 Gammaproteobacteria bacterium | reverse complement strand
ACAGCGCCTGATCATGCTCGACGTCGGGATTGCCGGTGGTAAGCAACTTCTCGCCGTAGAAAATCGAGTTCGCGCCGGCGAAAAAGCATAACGCCTGCAGCTCATCGCTCATCTCGGCGCGGCCCGCGGACAGACGCACCATCGAGCGCGGCATCAAAATGCGCGCGACCGCAATCGTGCGCACGAATTCGAACGGATCGAGCAGCGCTGTGCCAGCCAGCGGCGTGCCCGCGACCTGCACGAGGCGGTTGATCGGCACCGACTGCGGCTGCTCGGGCAGATTCGCGAGTGTGTGCAGCAGGCCGGCGCGCGCCTCGCGCGTCTCGCCCATGCCGACGATGCCGCCGCAGCAGGTTTTCATGCCCGCGGCGCGCACGTTGTCGAGCGTATCGAGGCGATCCTGGTAATCGCGCGTGTGGATGATCTCGCTGTAGAACTCCGGCGCGCTATCCAGGTTGTGATTGTAGTAATCCAGGCCCGCCGATTTCAACGTCTGCGCCTGCGGCGTGCTCAACATGCCGAGCGTCGCGCAGGTTTCCATGCCGAGCGCGCGCACCGCGCTGACCATCTGGGCGACCTTCTCCACATCGCGATCCTTGGGCGAGCGCCAGCCCATGCAGAAGCGCGTCGCGCCGGCAGCTTTCGCCTGCTTCGCCTTGTCGACGACGGTGTCGAGCGACATGAGTTTTTCCGCCTTCACACCGGTTGCATAGCGCGCGCTTTGCGGACAGTAGGCGCAGTCCTCGGGACAGCCGCCGGTCTTGATCGACAGCAGCGTCGACACTTGCACTGCGTTTGCATCGTGGTAGGCGCGATGCGCGTCATGCGCGCGCGCGAGCAGATCATTAAACGACAGCGCGAACAGCGCGAGCACCTCGGCGCGGCTGACGCGTTCGGCGGCGGAACGATGCTGCTCCGGCTGACAGGAGGGGACGCAAACGGCTGACATGGTTTTGGCGGCTTCAAGCGTAAACTTGCGCGCAGTGTGGATAGCCCCTTCGCTCCTGTCAACTTGAAAGTACTGCCGCCGGTTGACAACTTTTGGCGCCGCGCACAGCATGCACTGCTGCCGCCGCGATGCCTGCTATGTGCGCAAAAAAGCGACGGCGCGCGCGATTTGTGCGGCGCATGCCGCGCAGACTTTCAAGCGAACACCAGCTGCTGTGCACGCTGCGCCCTGCCCATGGCCATGCCTATCTCTACGGCCATCCGCTCGATCTGCTGCTGACCAAACTCAAGTTCGGCCGCAGCCTCGCGGCGGGTCGCGTGCTCGCCGAATTGTGGATTGCCGCGCTGCGCACGGCGCTGGGTGAAGGCGAGATCGCGACACTGCCCAACGCGATCGTGCCTGTGCCGCTGCATCCCACACGCCTGCGCGAACGCGGCTACAACCAGGCGCTCGAACTCGCACGACCGCTGGCGCAGGCATTCAATCTGGCGCTGGCACCCGACCTGCTCGCGCGCACGCGCGCGACGCCGGCGCAGGCCGAACTCGATGCCAAGACGCGGCGTAAGAATCTGCGCGGCGCGTTCGCATTTGCCGACGCAGCTGCGCCGCCCATCCGAGCGGTACTGCTGGACGATGTGATGACCACCGGCGCGACGCTGGCCGAGTGCGCACGTGTGCTCAGGCGCGCGGGTGTCGACCGGATCGAGCTCTGGGCCTTCGCGCGCGCCCCGCGGCTGCGCTAAGAACGAGCTGCAAACCGCATAAATACACAGGTATACTTGGCCCAGCCGTTCGTGGGACCCACCGTTTTTTAACGTCTAGCCTGTTTCGAGGGAGAGCTGCATGTTGCAACAATATGGTTACTGGATCGCCCCAGTCTGCGCGCTGCTGGCGATCGTTTACGGCATCTGGTCGCGCAGCTGGATCATGGCCAAGCCGGCCGGCAATGAGCGCATGCAGCAGATTGCCGCGGCGATCCAGGAAGGCGCCAAAGCCTATCTGAATCGCCAGTACACGACGATCGGCGCGGTCGGCGCGGTGTTGTTCGTTGTGATCGGCATCTTCCTCGGCTGGCCGACAGCGATCGGCTTTGCGATCGGCGCGATCCTCTCGGGCGCTGCCGGCTTCATCGGCATGAATGTCTCGGTCGCAGCGAACGTGCGTACGGCGGAAGCGGCGCGTTCGGGTCTCACAGCCGCGCTCGACGTCGCATTCCGCGGCGGTGCAATCACCGGCATGCTGGTCGTGGGCTTGGGCCTGCTCGGCGTCGCCGGCTACTACCTCGCGTTGCTGCACTTCGGCTTCGATGTGACGCATGCGCTGCACGCATTGGTCGGCCTCGCGTTCGGCTCGTCGCTGATTTCGATCTTCGCGCGCCTCGGCGGCGGCATCTTCACCAAGGGCGCGGACGTCGGCGCCGATCTCGTCGGCAAAGTCGAAGCGGGCATTCCGGAAGACGATCCGCGCAATCCTGCGGTTATCGCGGACAACGTCGGCGACAACGTCGGCGACTGCGCCGGCATGGCGGCCGACCTGTTCGAGACCTACGCGGTGACACTGGTCGCGACGATGCTGCTCGGCGGCGTGCTCGCGACCGAACTCGGCGCGAACGGCGTGCTGTACCCACTCGTGCTCGGCGGCGTGTCCATCATTGCCTCGATCATCGGCACCTTCTTCGTCAAGACCAAGCCGGGCGCGAAGATCATGAACGCGCTGTACATGGGCGTCGGCGTTTCGGCGGTGCTCGCTGCGATCGCGTTCTATCCGATCACGATGACGCTGATGGCCAGCTCCAAGGCTGGTCCGATGAATCTGTACTTCTGCGCGCTGATCGGCCTCGTGCTGACCGCAGCGATGGTGGTGATCACCGAGTACTACACCGCGACCGAATACGCACCAGTGCGTCACGTCGCGCAGGCCTCGACCACAGGTCATGCGACCAACATCATCGCCGGCATCGGCGTATCGATGAAGTCCACAGCGTTTCCGGTGCTTGCGGTGTGCGCCTCGATCTGGGGTGCGTTCCAGTTCGGCGGCCTCTACGGTATCGCGATCGCCGCCACGGCGATGCTGTCTATGACCGGCATGATCGTCGCGCTCGACGCCTACGGCCCGATCACCGACAACGCCGGCGGCATCGCGGAGATGGCCGAGCTGCCGAAAGAAGTGCGCGCCGTGACCGATCCGCTCGATGCGGTCGGCAACACGACCAAGGCGGTGACCAAGGGCTACGCGATCGGCTCGGCCGGTTTGGCCGCACTGGTTCTGTTTGCCGACTACACGCACAACCTCAATGCCCAGCCGGGTCTGGCCGGCATCACGTTCGATCTGTCCAACCACTACGTCATCATCGGCCTTTTGATCGGCGGACTGATCCCGTACCTGTTCGCCTCGATGGCGATGGAAGCGGTTGGCCGCTCGGCCAGCGCGGTGGTCGAGGAAGTGCGTCGTCAGTTCCGTGAGATCAAGGGCATCATGGAGGGCACGACCAAGCCCGACTACTCGCGCGCGGTCGACATGCTCACGCGTGCGGCGATCAAGGAGATGATGATCCCCTCGCTGCTGCCCGTGCTCGTGCCCGTCGTCGTCGTGTTCGGTTTCAAGTGGCTCGGCGGCTCGGTCGCCGGTGCGCAGGCGCTCGGCGGTGTGCTGATCGGCACGATCGTTACCGGCCTGTTCGTTGCGATTTCGATGACCACCGGCGGCGGCGCCTGGGACAATGCGAAAAAGTATATCGAGGACGGCAATTTCGGCGGCAAGGGTTCGGACGCGCACAAGGCGGCCGTGACCGGCGATACCGTCGGCGATCCCTACAAGGACACCGCGGGCCCGGCGGTCAATCCGCTGATCAAGATCATCAACATCGTTGCGCTGCTCTTGATTCCTCTGCTGTAAGTCTCAAGCACAACACAAGAACCCCGCTGCGGCGGGGTTTTTGTTTTTGCCATTCGTAACTGATGAGGCAACACCGATGAAGTCCCTGCTCACTCTTGCCGCTGCCAGCCTCGTACTCGCCGCCTGCGCTTCCACTGAACACAAAACCACACCTGTGAAATCCGATGCCAAACCCGTGACCGCCGCGACCAGCGATGATCCGTATCTGTGGCTCGAGGAAACCGACAGCGCCAAGGCGCTCGACTGGGTCAAGGCGCGCGACGCGGAATCGGTCAAGGCTTACGGCTCGTCACCCGCATTCGAAGAAATGCGCACGCAGATACTCGAGGTGATGGACTCCGACGCGCGCATTCCCTACGTCGGCAAGATGGGTGAGCACTACTACAACTTCTGGAAGGACAAGGCGCATCCGCGCGGCATCTGGCGACGCACGACGCTGGTGGAATACCGCAAGGATCATCCGGCCTGGGAGACGATCATCGATGTCGATGCACTCGGCAAAGACGAAGGCGTCAATTGGGTCTGGCACGGCGCGGATTGCTTGAAGCCCGAGTATCGGCATTGCCTGATTTCGCTGTCGCGCGGCGGCGCCGATGCGCAGGTGGTGCGCGAATTCGATCTGCACGCCAAGATCTTCATTAAGGATGGCTTCGCGCTGCCCGAAGCCAAGTCGCAGACCGGCTGGATCGACAAGGATGCGATTTATGTTGCGACCGATTTCGGCCCGGGCTCGATGACCAAATCGAGTTATCCGCGCATCGTCAAGGAGTGGAAGCGCGGCACGCCACTCAGCGCCGCAACGATGGTGTATGAAGGCAAGGACGACGATCTTGCGATCTCCGCCTATCGCGATCACACGCAAGGCTTCGAGCGCGACTTCGTCGAGCGCGGCCTCGCGTTCTACAGCAGCGAGACGTATCTGCGCGGCAAGGACGGCAAGCTCGTCAAGATCGATGTGCCCAACGATGCGAAAACCAGCGTGTATCGCGAATGGCTGATGGTCGAGCCGCGTACCGCATGGACGGTCGGCGGCAAGACCTGGGCTGCAGGTTCGCTGCTCGCGACGAACTTCGATGCGTTCCTGGCCGGCA
>VBNZ01000221.1:0-2870 GCA_005877675.1 Gammaproteobacteria bacterium | reverse complement strand
ATTGCCGCAGGTGGCATCGATGCCGATCATGACGATACGTACTTCCTCACCGTGACCGGTTTTCTCGAACCTGCGACCCTGTACTACGGCACGCTGGGCAAGAGCACGGCGCAGCCGCTCAAGCACAGCCCGAGTTTCTTCGATGCGTCGAAGTTTCAGGTGCGCCAGCATTTCGCCATCTCGAAGGACGGTACGCGGGTGCCGTATTTCGTGGTCGCGCCGAAGGACTTGAAGCTCGACGGCAGCAATCCGACCCTGCTCTACGGCTACGGCGGTTTCGAGATTTCGCTACAGCCGAGCTATTCGGGCAGCGTCGGCCGCGCTTGGCTGTCGCACGGGGGCGTGTACGTGATCGCGAATATCCGCGGCGGCGGCGAGTACGGCCCGCGCTGGCATCAGGCAGCACTCAAGGCCAATCGCCTTCGCGCCTACGAGGATTTCGCCGCAGTTGCACACGCTCTCATCGCGCAGAAGATCACCTCACAGCCGCATCTCGGCGCGATGGGCGGCAGCAACGGCGGTCTGCTTATGGGCAATATGCTCACGCTGTACCCGGACTTGTGGGGCGCAATCGTGTGCCAGGTGCCGCTGCTCGACATGAAGCGCTACTCGCACCTCTCCGCCGGTTCGTCATGGATGGCCGAGTACGGCGATCCGGACAAAGCCGAGGACTGGGCCTTCATCAAGACGTTTTCGCCATACCAAAATGTGGAAAAAGGGAAAAAGTATCCCCCGATCCTGTTCACCACCTCGACACGCGATGACCGCGTCGGCCCGCACCAGGCGCGCAAGATGGCCGCGCGCGTGCTCGAATACGGCAATGCTGCGGCGTTCTATGAAAACATCGAGGGCGGTCACGGCGCCGCGGCCGACAACAAGCAGGCGGCGTTCATGTCTGCGCTCGGCTACAACTACCTGTGGGAGCACCTGAAGTAAGCGCGCCTCACACCGAGCTTCAAGAAAGCCCGCCTCGCGGGCTTTTTATTATCTGCGTTACGTGCCTGGCAGCAGCGAGATATCCGCTACGTCGAGGAACATGCGCCGCAGACGCGCGAGCAGCGCGAGACGATTGCCGCGCTTGGCCATGTCGTCGGCCATCACCATCACGCTGTCGAAGTAGCGATCGACCGGCTCGCGCAGGCTGGCAAGCTCGCGCAGCGTATCGACATAGCGGCGCTGCGCGGCGAGCGGCGCGATGACTTTCGCCGTTGCTTCGACCGCACTACGCAATTCACTTTCCGCGCCCGCGTCGAGCAGCGCAGGATCGACCGCCTTCGCCGCCGCGCCTTCGCCCGCCTGGCGCAGGATATTGCCGATGCGCTTGTTCGCCGCGGCAAGCGCCTGCGCCTGCGGCAGCTTGGAAAATTCGACCACGGCTTTGAGGCGCTGATCGAAGTCGCTCAAGTCCGCTGGTGCCAGTGCGCGCACGGCTTCGAATGCCTCCGCTGCGACGCCCTGATCGGCGTAGTAGCCGCGCAGGCGGTCGAGCACGAAGTCGTACAACTCGTTCGCGAGCGCTTCGCGGCGCGCGCCCGCATCGAGCGCGGGTTGTTTGCCATCCTTGGTTTTGGGCAAACCCGCGGCGAGCGCGCTGTCGGGCAGCAGCTGCAGTGCTTCGGCAAAGAGTGCCTGGATATCGAGCGCGAGCCCGCCTTCGATCAGCGTACGCGCGAGGCCGAGCGCGGCACGGCGCAGGGCGAACGGATCCTTGTTGCCGGACGGTTTCATGCCGACCGCGAAAATGCCCGCGAGCGTGTCGAGGCGTTCAGCGACCGCAAGTACCTGACCGGTCTCGCTAGCCGCGATCGCGTCGCCGGCGAAACGCGGCTGGTAGAACTCATCGAGCGCGGCAGCGATTTTCGTATTTTCGCCGTTCGCGGTGGCGTAGTAGCGGCCCATCACGCCTTGCAGTTCGGGAAATTCGCCGACCATGCGCGTCATGAGATCGCACTTGCTCAACGCCGCGGCGCGCGTCGCGAGACCCGCATCGACGCCGACGCCTGCATCACTAAGACGTCCTGCGATGACTCGAGCGAGTTCGGCCACGCGCACGCTCTTGTCCCACACGCTGCCGAGACTCTGCTGATAGGTGACCTTCTTGAGCGCGTCCTGCTGCGCCGCGAGCGGGGTTTTGAGATCCTCGTCGTAGAAGAACTTCGCATCGGCAAAGCGCGGGCGAATCACGCGCTCATAGCCTTTGCGGATTTCGGCAGGATCCTTCGATTCGATATTGGCGACGCCGATGAAGTGCTCGGTGATCCTTCCGTTCNNNCGAGTGCTTCCTGCGGCACCGTGAGAAAATCCTTGTCGAACGCGCAAGCGATCGCGACTGGCCATTCGGTGAGATTGGTGATTTCATCAAGCAGACTATCAAGCAGGCGCGGCGCGCTGCTGATTTCCGTCAGCGCAACGCGCCAAATCTCGTCGTATACGCGCTTGCGACGCTCACCTGGATCGGCAAGCACTTTCGCATCGCGCAAGGCAGCCAGCCACGAGTCGGCATCGGCAATCGTTACCGCTTGTGGGTGGTGGAAACGATGACCGCGCGATTCGCGACCGGATTTCAAGCCGAGAATTTCGCCGTCGATTACATCAGCGCCATGCAGCATCACGAGCCAGTGCGCAGGACGCACAAAAGTATACTCGTGATCGCCCCAACGCATCGGCTTCGGGATCGGCAACGCCTTGAGCGCTTCGGCGACGATTTCGGGAATCAACTTTACCGTTGGTTGGCCGGCCTTTTCGCTGCGTGCGACAAAGCGCTCGCCTTTCGCATCCGTAACCCGCTGCAGTTGTTCGACCGCTACCCCGTTCTTCGCAGCGAAACCGGTCAACGCCGGCGTCGGCGCACCATTCGCATCGAGGCCGAT
>VBNZ01000220.1:10225-10600 GCA_005877675.1 Gammaproteobacteria bacterium | reverse complement strand
ACTGCCTCTGCAGTCCCGCCTTCGCGGGAATGACGAGCCAAGGGTTTTCGCCGGAACGACGAGCCAAGGCGTGACGGGCGAGGGGTGAGCGACCCGATCGCCGCAGGCGAGTGGAAGCTCTGCTTCCGAAAGTAACCACCTCGCCGAAGGCAAGCGAAACCTTCGTTCTCTTGCCGCAGAAACAAAGGCGGATTTCTACTCTCGCGAGAACGACGCTACGCCACAGCTCAATCGAGCTCGATCTCACCCGTCATCAATTCAACTACGCGCCCGCCCACGCGAATATGCCGCTCCGCGTCGACCGACAGATGCAGCAGACACGGCCGGCCGGTCGCCGCACCCTGGTGCACATCGGTGCGCAGCGGCACCGGCACG
>VBNZ01000220.1:2772-10217 GCA_005877675.1 Gammaproteobacteria bacterium | reverse complement strand
CGCACAAGCCGAGCCTGTACCGGGATCCTCGATCAACAGCGGGCCTTGCTGAAAGAAATAGCGCGCAACGATGTTCGTTGCATCGCGCCGTGCGAACACGTATGCATGCGCACCCATCGCATTGCTGCAATGGTTGCGGCACAGATCGAAGTGCGGCGCGGCGCGTGCAACCGCATCCGTACTTGCGAGCGGCACGATCAATTGTTCGACGCCGGTGTTGACCCAGAGTATCGGCCCGGCGATGTCCTCGCCTTTCAAACCTAAAGCCGCAGCGATGTCCTTTGGCGAATAGTCGCAGGGCCGATGTGACGGCGCTTTGGCCGTCAGCGTCCACACGTCGCGTTGCGCGGCATCCGCGCTGACCGCAATCACGCCGGCCTTCATTTCGAGCTTGAGCTCGTTGCCGCCGTGGCGTATCGCGCGCAGCACTTGCGCCGTGCCCAGCGTCGGATGCCCGGCAAACGGCATCTCGAATGTCGGTGTGAAGATGCGCACACGCGCATCCGCCTTGTCTGACGGCAGGATGAAAGTTATTTCGGAAAGATTGAACTGCAGCGCGAGCTGCTGCATTTCGGCATCGCTCAAGCCTTCGGCATTCTCGATCACCGCAAGCGGATTGCCGGCAAGCTTGGACTCAGCGAATACATTGACGACGCGAAAACGATAGTGGCGGGTCATGATCTGCACGGCTGATGAAAGGAGGACTACGATACGCAGCGAGGCCGCGCTAAGGAAGTGCCACTTGTGCGCGTTCGTCTACGCCTGCGCCAATATTGCTGCGCCACGTTCAACCGCCGCGGTGCCGCTGCGCGCGAGTTCGATCACCTCGCCCACCCTGCCAAGATCGTCGAGGAACTCGCCGACTTCGGCACCGTTGCCGGTGAATTCGATCGTGCGCACGCCGGCGGAAATGTCGATCACCTGCGCGCGCGGATGACGACGCAGTGCGGCGACGAAATTATTCAGGGATTCGTTGCCGACTTCGATCTTGACGATCACAAGTTCGGTCTCGATGTGATCGCGACTGGTCAGGTCGGCGATTTCGAGCACCTCGATCAGCTTGCGCGACTGCTTGATGATCTGGTCGATCACCGCGTCGTCGCCGAAGGTGACGAGCGTGAGGCGCGACACCGCCGCGTCGTGCGTCGCCGCAACGCTGAGCGAATCGATGTTGTAGCCGCGCGCGGAAAACATGCCGGCGATGCGTGCGAGCGCGCCGGCTTCGTTTTGCAACAGGATGGAAATGATTCTGCGCATGTGGTGCTCGGGAATCGGGGAATCAAGTATCTGGAAAATCTTATCTCGTCATTCCCGCGAAAGCGGCAATCCAGTGTCTTTGTTCTTTCAGTATTCTCAAGGGTGGTAGATCAAGAGCAAGGAACTGGATTCCGGCTTTCGCCGGGATGACGAAGAAACTAGAACATCTCCGCTGGGCCGACTTCCTGCCCCGTCGGCTTCTGTCGCGACGGAATGAAGTCGCCGGTGATCATCTCCGCATAGCTCATGCCCGGGCCCACCATCGGATACACGCCGGCATCGGGATCGATGATCACCTCGAGAAACGCCGGGCCGTCGAACGCAACGAATTCGGCGATTACGCGCGGCACATCGACAGGATTGTCGTGACGAAATCCTTCTTGTGCAGACTCTTGTCGCTCGCTGAGAAGCGGCCCTTGAAGAACAGCTTCTGCCACTGCCGCACCATGCCGTCGCCGTAGTTGTTGAGCACGACGATCTTGACCGGCAGGTTGTACGTCGTCACGGTTTCAAGCTCGCCGAGATTCATGCGAATCGAGGCATCGCCGTCGATGTCGATCACGACGAGATCGCGTCGCGCGAAAGCAGCGCCGATCGCCGCGGGCAGGCCAAATCCCATTGTGCCCATCGATCCCGACGTGAGCCACAGCCGCGGCTCGCGGAAATCGAAGTATTGCGCCGCCCACATCTGGTGCTGGCCGACGCCGGTAGCGATGACCGCGCGGCCTTGCGTGTGCTTGTTGATCTCCTCGATCACGGCATACGGTTGGATCTGCGCTGCATCGCGCGCGTAGTTCATCGCGTAGGTTTTCTTCAGATCGACGATGTGCGCATGCCAGTCTCGATAGCTGCCTTTACCGAGCGGATCGAAGCCGGCGGTCTGGCCGTACGCGCGCAGGCGTTCGAGCGCGCGCGAGAGGTTGCCGAGATGATGCCAGTCGACGCGCTTGACTTTGTCGATCTCGGCCGGATCGACATCGAGATGCGCGAGGAACCGCGCGCCCGCCGCGAACTTCGCCGGTACGCCAGCGACACGGTCGTCGAAACGGCTGCCGGTTGCGATCAGAAAATCGCAGTCCTCGGTCGCATAGTTCGCAAACGCGGTGCCGTGCATGCCGAGCATGTGCAGCGACAGCACCTGTGTCGTATCGGCGGCGCCGATGCCCATCAGGGTCGTCACAACCGGAATGCCGAAGCCGTCGGCGAACGCGCGCAGCGCCACAGCAGCCTCGCCTGCAATCACACCGCCGCCAGCGTAGATCAGAGGACGTCGAGCTTGCGCCAGCGCATCAAAAAATGTTTTGCACGCGGCATCGTCGAGCCGTGCGTCCTCGATTGCACGCAGGCGCGCACGATAACCGGGCAGCGGCAAACGGCTTGCGCCGTCGAACACCAGTTGTGTGTTCTGCACGTCTTTCGGAATATCGACGACGACCGGCCCGGGGCGGCCCGTGCGCGCGATCTCGAACGCGCTGCGCAGCGTCGCTTCGAGCTTCGACGCATCGGTGACGAGAAACACGTGCTTGGTGCAGGCGGCCATGATGTTGCTGATTGGCGCTTCCTGGAATCCATCGCTGCCGATCGCCGCGGTCGGCACCTGGCCGCAGATCACGACCAGCGGAATCGAGTCGGCCATCGCATCACGCACCGGCGTGACCGTGTTGGTCGCGCCTGGTCCCGAGGTGACGATCGCAACGCCGACTTTGCCGGAGGCGCGCGCGTAACCCTGCGCCATGAAGCCCGCGCCCTGCTCGTTCGCGGGCACGATCAGCGGCAACGGTTCGCGCTCGCCGACCTTGTGCGCGTGGTTGAAGCGGAACACCGCGTCGTACACCGGCAGAATCGCACCGCCCGAATACCCGAACACGACTTCGACACCTTCGTCGGCAAGTACCTGTACGACGATATCCGCGCCGGACATCGGGCGGCCGGCGAGCGCGTGCTTGTTGGGATCGTTCGTCGCGAGTGGTGTCGGTTTCAACTGTGCGTTCATTGCGGTTCTCAAAGCAAAAATCGTTACGATTCGCTTGTGTTTCTCAGCCCACCTTCTTAAGGGCCGGCGCTACAGGCGCAGTTGCAGCCTGATTGAGCCACACCATCTTCGCGCGCAGCTGCGCGCCGATCTTTTCGATCGGATGGTCTAGATCGGCCTGCTTCAACCTCTTGTAGTTCGGCAGGCCGGCGTCGTACTCAGCCTTCCATTCGCGCGCGAATTCGCCGCTCTGGATTTCTTCCAGGACCTTTTTCATGCGCTGCTTGGTATCGGCATCGACGATGCGCGGACCACGCGTGTAGTCGCCGTACTGCGCGGTTTCAGAGATGAAGGTGAGCATCTTCGTCAGGCCGCCTTGATAGAGCAGATCGACGATCAGCTTGAGCTCGTGCAGCACTTCGTAGTACGCGATCTCGGGCTTGTAGCCGGCCTCGACCAGCGTCTCGAAACCCTGTTCGCCGAACAGATCGGTTTCGGTTTCTTCCTTGAAGTCAGTTTCAATCAGCAGCGCACGCGCGCCGCCGAGGCCCGCGGCGTAGGCCATCGCCTTCGCCTTGGCCTGGCCGGTCACGTCCTGATACACCGCGTAGAGACACGGCACGCCGCGGCCGATTTCATACTCGGTACGCACGAGGTGGCCGGGGCCTTTCGGCGCAACGAGGATCACATCGATGTCCGCGCGCGGCGCGATCATCTTGAAGTGCACGTTGAGTCCGTGCGCGAACAGCAGCGCCGCATTCGGCTTGATGTTGTTTTCGATGGCACTCGCGTACAGCTCTGGCTGCACCATGTCCGGCGTCAGCACCGCGACGAGATCGGCGGACTTCACCGCTTCGCCTGGCTCCAGCACGCTGAAGCCGTCGGCCTTGGCCGTGGCTGCGGTAGCGCCGTTCGGACGCAGACCGACCACGACGTCGAGGCCGGAGTCGCGCAGGTTCAGCGCGTGCGCGCGACCCTGACTGCCGTAGCCGAGGATGGCGATGCGCTTGCCCTTCAGTGCGTCGGTGGTTGCTTTGGTTTCTGTGCTCATATCCATTTCTCCACAATTAGATAAATAAAATCCGTCAGATTTCAATCACGGCGCCGCGCGCGGCGGAGCCGACCGTTTTTGCATATTTCGCGAGTACGCCGCGCGCAACTTTCGGCAGGGGCGCAGTCCAGGATTTGCGCCGCGCTTCCAGATCGGCATCGGTTTCGATCACGCGCCGCTCGGCGTCGATCACGATCGCATCGCCATCACGCAGCAAACCGATTGCGCCGCCTTTCGCCGCTTCGGGCGCGATATGGCCGACCATGAAGCCGTGCGTCGCGCCGCTGAATCGTCCATCGGTGATCAGCGCAACGTCGTCGCCGAGTCCACGCCCGACCAACGCAGCGGTCACCGCAAGCATTTCGCGCATACCCGGCCCGCCCGCGGGTCCTTCGTTGCGGATCACGACGACATCACCTGCCGTGATCCCACCTTCCTGCACCGCGCGGAACGTGTCCTCCTCGCTTTCGAACACGCGCGCTGGGCCACTGAACTTCAATCTGCCTTTGCCGGCCAACTTGAGCACGCAACCCTCGGGCGCGAGATTGCCGTAGAGGATCGAATAGCCGCCTCGCGGTTTGAAAGCGCGCGCCACCGGCACGACGACTTGTTGATCCGCGGGTGCCGCCGGCGCGGCATCGAGTTCCTCGAACAAGGTTCTGCCCGTCAGCGTCGGCGCATCGTCGAGCAGTCCCGCGGTGCGCAGTTCGCGCGCCACCTGCGCCATGCCGCCCGCCTGGGTCATTTCGATTGCGGTGTACTTGCCGCCAGGCATCAGGTCGGCGATCACCGGCGTGGTCTTCGAGGCCACTTCAAAATCTTCGAGTGCCAGCGGCACTTCGGCCTCGTTCGCGATTGCGAGCAGATGCAGCACCGCGTTGGTGGAGCCCGCGGTCGCATTGGCGATGCGCGCGGCGTTGCGAAAACTCGTCGCACTCAGCACGTCGCGCGGACGCAAGCCGCGCTTCAGATTCTCGACCGCGAGTTCGCCGCAGCGACGCGCGACCTCACGCTTGGCCGGATCGGTCGCGGCGACATCGTTGTAGCCGAGCGGCGACAACCCGAGTGCCATGAGCATCATCGACATCGTGTTTGCGGTGAACTGGCCGCCGCAGGCGCCGGCGCCCGGGCACGCGCGACTTTCGACTTCGTGCAGACGCGCGTCGTCGATCTTGCCCGCGCCGTGCGCGCCGACCGCCTCGAACACTTGCTGGATCGTGATCGACTTGCCGTCGAGCGTGCCGTGATCGATGCTGCCGCCATACAGCGCGACGCCGGGAATATTGAGCCGCGCAAGCGCCATTGCCGCGGCGGGAATCGTCTTGTCGCAGCCGCACAGCACGACCATTGCGTCGAGCGAATGGCCATCGACCGCGAGTTCGATCGAATCGGTGATCACCTCACGACTCACGAGCGAGGCGCGCATGCCTGGCGTACCCATCGCGATGCCGTCAGTCACCGCGATGGTGTTGAACTCGATTGGCGTGCCGCCTGCTGCGCGTACGCCCTCGGCGACATGCTGCGCGAGATCGCGCAGGTTCAAATTGCATGGCGACACGTTCGACCAGGTATGCACCACCGCGACGAGCGGCTTGGCGATCGCCGCCTCATCGAGCCCGGTCGCATACAGCATCGCGCGCGCGGGCGCCCGATCGGGGCCCGACTTCATCACGTCGCTGCGCAAAGCATGCGCTCCCTGACCCCCGTTGCTTTTAACGGGGGAGAGGGTTGGGGTGAGGGGGCGCTCTTCGCTACTCATGCGGCAGCTCGTGCGCGACCGGTTTGCAGTTGTTGCACCACCGCCTCGGTCGCTTCTTTCGTATTAGCCGACCCGCCGAGATCGCGCGTCAGCACGTCGCGCTCGATCACCGCATCGACCGCCGCTTCAATTTCGCGCGCTTCGGCATCAAGGCCGAGCGAGTAGCGCAATAGCAGCGCGGCGGACAGGATCGTGCCGAGCGGATTGGCTAGGCCCTTGCCCGCAATATCGGGGGCGGAGCCGTGGATCGGCTCGTACAGCCCCACCTTGCCGTCGCCAAGCGATGCCGAAGGCAGCAGTCCCAGCGAGCCCGCGAGCGCGGCCGCTTCGTCGGTCAGAATATCGCCGAACAGATTTTCGGTGACGATCACGTCATAACTCGCTGGCCGCGTAAGCAGCAGCATCGCCATCGAATCGACGAGCTGGTGCTCGAGCTTCACGTCGGGGTAGTCCTTCGCCACTCGCTCGACCGTCGCGCGCCACAGACGCGACGTCTCGAGCACGTTGGCCTTGTCGACGTGTGTCACGTGCTTGCGCCGCGCGCGCGCGAACTCGAACGCACGGCGTGCCGCGCGCTCGATCTCGGCGACCGTGTATTTGCATTCGTCAGTCGCCGTATCGGCACTGCGCGTCTTCGCGCCGAAATACGCACCGCCGGTCAGCTCGCGCACGAACAGCAAATCCACGCCGTGCAATTTTTCGTTTTTCAGCGGCGACAACGCATGCAGCTGCGGATGCACGCGCACCGGGCGCAGATTGGCGTAGACGCCGAGCGCGGCGCGCAAACCCAGCAGGCCCTGCTCCGGGCGCACTTTCGCGCTCGGATCGGACCACTTCGGCCCACCGACCGCGCCGAGCAGCACCGCATCGGCTTGCTTGCATGACGCGAGCGTCGCGGGCGGCAGCGGATCGCCGTGCGCATCGATCGCGCAGCCACCGATCAGCTGTTCGTCGAAATGAAAATCGTGACCGTGACGCGTTGCGACGACGCGCAGCACTTCGACCGCAGCGGCGGTGACTTCGGGCCCGGTGCCATCTCCGGGGAGGACGGTGATGTTTGCTTTCATATCGTTTTCATTTCTCTTCTTTTGACGTCATTCCCGCGAAGGCGGGAATCCAGCGCCTTCACTTTAGAATTCAGTATGAAAATCAAAGTCGCTGGGTTCCCGCTAGAAGCACGCGGGATTGACGAGCTGAAAAAGTTACGCTGCTTGACCAAAATTTTTTTCAAACTCCGCAATCTGCGCCTCGTGCTGCAACAGGAATCCAAGCTGATCGACGCCCGCGAGCAGGCAATGCTTCGCAAACGGTTCGAGCGGGAATTCGATGCGCTTGCCGTCGGGCAACCCGATCGTCTGCGCAGCGATATCGATCTTGAGTTCGATGCCCGGATGTTCGAGCAAATA
>VBNZ01000220.1:0-2748 GCA_005877675.1 Gammaproteobacteria bacterium | reverse complement strand
GCGGAAGATGTCGGCGATCTCGCTCGACAGCACCGCGTGGATGCCGTAGTCGGTCAGCGCCCACGGCGCGTGTTCGCGTGAGGAGCCGCAACCGAAATTGCGTCCGGCGATCAGTATCTCGCAGCCTTTTGCTTCCGGCTTGTTCAGCGCGAAATCGGGATCGGCACTGCCATCGGGCCGATAGCGCCAGTCGTTGAACAGTGACTTGCCGAGGCCGCTGCGCTCGGTCGTCGTCAGAAAGCGCGCCGGAATGATGCGATCGGTGTCGATATTCTCGAACGGCAGCACGACGGTGCGGGAGCGGATATGGGTAAGTGGTTTCATAGGTTTTGCTTTAGCCGTCATCCCGGCGAACGCCGGTTGCAGCGACTTTGAAAAGCCAGGAACGGGATCCGAACTCTCGCCGCAATGACAAGTTGAAAATCAAGCTGCCTCCTTGAGGTACTGGGAAGGATCGGCAATCACGCCCGCGATCGCGGACGCCGCTGCGACGAGCGGACTTGCGAGCACGGTGCGCACACCCGGCCCTTGGCGCCCTTCGAAATTGCGATTGCTGGTCGAGACGACGAGCTGACCCGGCTGGCCGATGTCGCCGTTCATGCCCAGGCACATCGAGCAGCCCGGTTCGCGCCATTCGGCGCCGGCGGCGCGAAAGACTTCGTGCAGACCTTCCATCTCCGCGTCGCGCTTGACCTGTTCGGAGCCCGGCACGATCAGCATGCGCACCGAATCCGACACGCGATGGCCGCGCAACACGCGCGCGACCGCGCGCAGATCCGATAGCCTTCCATTCGTGCAGCTACCGACGAATACGAGATCGACCTTGGTGCCCGCGAGCGCGCGACCCGCTTCGAGCTGCATATAGGCGAGCGCGCGCTTTTCCTGCGCGTTCGTCGCCGTCGGAATCGGCGCATCGAGCGTTGTGACCATGCCCGGATGCGTGCCGTAGGTGATGCTCGGCTTGATTGCAGCCGCGTCGATCACGACTTCGCTGTCGAATTTTGCATCCGCGTCGGACCTGAACTGATTCCAGCGTGCAACCGCCGTATCGAACGCTGCGCCCTGCGGCGTACGCGCGCGTCCACGCAGCCAGTCGAATGTCGCCTGATCCGCCGCGATCAGGCCCGCTTTCGCGCCGGCCTCGATCGACATATTGCACACGGTCATGCGCTCTTCCATCGTCAGCGCCGCGATCGCGCTGCCGCGGTACTCGATCACGTGCCCGGTGCCGCCGTTGACGCCGATCTTGCCGATGATGTGCAAGATCAAATCCTTCGCGGTGATGCCGGGACTGAGCTTGCCGTTAACCGTGATCGCGAGCGACCTGGGTTTGCGCTGCAACAGACACTGCGCCGCCAGCACATGGCCGACCTCGGTCGTGCCGATGCCGAAAGCAAGCGCACCGAACGCGCCGTGGGTCGAGGTGTGGGAATCGCCGCAGACGATCGTCATGCCGGGCTGGGTTGCGCCGAGCTCGGGTCCGATCACGTGCACGATGCCGCGATTGCTGCTATTCCAACCGTATAGCTCTATACCAAACTCTTGCGTGTTCGCTTCGAGCTGTGCGACCTGCGCGGCAGTTTCGGCGTTGGCGTAAGGACGTTTGCCGTTCGCATCGGGCGGCAGCGTCGGGGTCGAGTGATCCATCGTCGCAACGATTAGATCCGGCCTGCGCACGCGCAAGCCGCGCGCGCGCAGCTCGGAAAAAGCCTGCGGCGAAGTCACCTCATGCACGAGGTGCAGATCGATGTAGAGGATCGCCGGCGTGGCCGATGTTTCCGGCGCGACTAGGTGCGCATCCCAGATTTTGTCGAGCAGGGTTCGGGGAGAGGTCGCGCCGGTCGTCATCACGCAGCGGCCTTCTTTTGATCGGCGGACACCGGCGTCAGCCAGCCCCACTCGTCCTTGGTCGAGCCGTTGAACAGGCCGAAGAACGCCTTCTGGATCGCTTTCGTGATCGGGCCAGGCTTGCCTTCGCCGACCGGCTTGCGATCGACCGAACGCACCGGCGTGATTTCCGCGGCGGTGCCGACCATGAAGACCTCATCGGCGGTGTACAGCGCTTCGCGCGGCAGATCGCGTTCGTCGACCGTATAGCCGAGCTTGGCTGCCAGCGTGATCACCGTATCGCGTGTGATGCCGGCGAGGATGCTCGCGCTCGTCGACGGCGTCGTGATCTTGCCTTTGCGGATCAAGAAAAGATTCTCGCCCGCGCCTTCGCTGAGCAAGCCGTTGTAACCGAGCGCGATGCCACGATGACACGCATACGTCGGCGCCTTTCTCGATCGCTTCGCCGAGATACGCGCCCCATTCGAGCGCCATGATCGCCACGTCGACGCTCGACCCCTCCTTCGGCATCACGCCGAGGGGACCGGCGCCGCGGAACACAAGCGGGCGCACGTAAGCCGAAGCCATCTTGTTCGCAACGATCACTTCGTTACAGGCGGCATTGATCTGATCTTCGGTGTAACCGATATCGATCTCGTACACCTTGGCCGACTCGAACAGACGGCGTGTGTGATCGGCGAGACGGAAATACTGCGGGCCCTGCGGCGTCGCGTACACGCGCTCGCCTTCGAACACGGAACTGCCGTAATGCAGCGCGTGCGCAGTCACATGCACGGTTGCTTCGTTCCAGGGCTTGAGTTTGCCGTTGTGCCAGATGAATTCGGTGTTCTTCATGTTTTTTTCCTTTGATAGCCACGGAGTTACACGGATGAAGCGGTGTAACTGCGTATTTTGAACCGT
>VBNZ01000219.1 GCA_005877675.1 Gammaproteobacteria bacterium | reverse complement strand
CTTGGTTTGATAGCGCTCGTTGAGTCGATCGAGAAAATGCTGCGCGAGCAAAGGTATGTCATCGCGCCGCTCCGACAACGACGGTACCGACAGAGGAAATTCGAGCAGGCGGTAATAGAGATCCGAACGCAGCGAACCGGCGTTGACGGACGCTTGCGGGTCGCAATTCGTCGCCGCAATGACACGCACGTCGACCGGAATTTCGCGCGAGCCGCCAACGCGTGTGAGTGACCGGCTTTCGAGGACGCGGAGCAGATACACCTGCAGCTGCAGCGGCATTTCGCTGATCTCATCGAGAAACAGCGTCCCGCCCTCGGCCTGCTCGAAAAATCCCGCGTGCGATTGCAGCGCGCCGGTAAATGAACCGCGTTCGTGACCGAAGAGTTGGCTGCCGATAAGCTCACTCGCGATCGCCCCACAATTGACCGCGACGAAACGACCCTTGCGGCCGGACAAGTCGTGGATCGCGCGTGCGACCAGCTCTTTGCCGGTACCGCTCTCGCCGCGCACGAGCACACTCACGTCGAGTGGCGCGACGCGACGGATATGCCCGAACAAGTCCTGCATCTGCGGCGAATTGCCGATCATCGCGCCGAGTTCAGGCGCGTGCGTCGACGCGCGAAGCTTCGCGCGCAGGTAAGCGCCTTCGAGCAATGCGGTGATCACCTGCGCATCGACCGGCTTCAACAGATATTCGACTACCGGCGAACGCACGGCGCGTGCCGCAGTTTCAACACTCGGGTGGCCCGTCACGATCGCAATCTGGCCATGCTCGGCGACGTCGATCTCGTCGAGCAGATCCAGGCCGTTGCCGTCGGGTAGTTGCAAGTCGATCATCATCAGATCGAAGCGTTCGGTGCTTGCGATGCGGCGTGCCTCGCGTAACGACGTTGCCGCGGTGACTTCGCAACGCAACAGACGCGCGAGATCGCCGGTGACGAGTTGGAAGTCCGCGTTGTCGTCGACAATGAGCACGTTGCCCATGGGCTGCACGTTCACTGTTCGTCTCCGAAAATTTACGGGCAAACAAATGTCGAGGAGCGGCGCCCCTGTACACGCCAATGCCGGCATGCAGCGATCACGCTCCACTTAAAATTGTCTCACACAAGCACTGCGACTCGGTAAAAATGCACGATATGCGCATACGGCGGATGATGCCAGCACTTGCATGCATCGCTGCCGAAGAATCTCGCGTGGAGGCGTGTCTATTCAGGCACCCCGCGCATGGCACAACGATTGCTGCGCTGACGACGCGCATTTGCGCGCGTGAAACTCCCCCTGAGCGAGGTACCAATCATGAATTCCGTTGTTCATTTTGAAATGCCGTACACCAATCGCGATCGCATGGCCAAATTCTACGAATCCGCCTTCGGGTGGCAGACGGAGAAACTCGGCAAGGACATGGAAAACTATGTCGTCGCGACCACGACCGAAACCGGCGAAAACCACCGGCCGATCGAGCCCGGCGCGATCAATGGCGGCTTTTTCAAAAAAAGCGCCGACAGACCCGCGCAATATCCTTCCGTCGTTATCGCCGTGGACGACATCAAGGATGCGACCAAAAAGGTCGAGGCGGCGGGCGGCAAGGCGCTCGGCGAACCGATGGATATTCCCGGCATTGGCCGCTATGTGTCGTTCAGCGATACCGAAGGCAATCGCGTCAGCATGCTGCAACCACTGCATGACACGATGAAGCACTGATCAACCCTTTGATCAACCCTTCGCGCGCGCGACCGTTCGCGTCGCGCGCGCGAGCAGCGCAAGCAGTTCGTCGTTTTCGAGCGGCTTGGTGATGCGTTCATTAAATCCATTGGGCGAAAGATCCAGGTCCATCTCATTCGATGCGAGGCCGGTTACCGCCGCGATGAATGCATGGGCGGTACCTGGGTCGGCACGCAGGCGTTGAGCCACTTCTACGCCATTCATTTCCGGCATGGATATATCCAGCAGCACAATCTGTGGCGTGAATTCACTTGCGATGCGCAAGGCAGTTCTACCGTCATTTGCAGCTCGAACATCATGCTGCGCGAGCTGCAGCAGCTGCACGAGCATGTTGGCTGCGTCCGGACTATCGTCGACGACGAGTACGCGCAGCGGTGTTGCAGAGGGCGACTCGCGCTGTGTCGATGCCGGCACGGATTCGCGTGCCACGTCGATGATCGGCAAGCGCAGCATGAATTCGCTGCCCTTGTCGCGCCCCGCACTGAATGCGCTGATCGCACCGCCATGCAGTTTCACCAGGCGGCTCGCGAGACTCAGGCCAATACCCAAGCCCGCGCCACGGCTTTCGATGCGTGAAAAAAGATTGAATACGTTCGCCAGCGACTCAGGATCGATGCCGATGCCGTCGTCGCGCACGCGCACGCTGGCGCGCGCGCCAAAGTGCGCGGCCGTGCTATTGCGCTCGTGCGATTGCTGCACCTCGACGCTGATCCAGACATGTCCGCCGCGTGGCGTATAGCGCGCGGCGTTGCTGAGCAGATTGGCAAATACCTGCTGCAGGCGCGCGGCATCAGCCTCAATGTGTATTGGCTGCTTGGGTATGTCCAGCGCGAGCTGATGCGCGTTCGCCTCGCGCTCATGTGCCGTGGCATCGATGGCCGCACGCAATGCATCGAGCAGATCGATGCGTTGTTTGCGCAGATGAAAGGTGGCGCGCGTGAGCCTGGAAAGATCGAGCAGATCGTCGACCATGCGCACCATCTGCGTGGTCTGGCGTTCGATCACGGATTTGGAGCGCGCCGCAAGTTCGGCTGTGCTGCGTTCGTGACCGATCACCTGCACCGCGTTGCGTATCGCGGCGAGTGGTGTGCGCAGTTCATGTGCGAGCATGGCAAAAAAAATGTTCTTGTCGCGGTCGGCTTCACGCAGCTCCTGCTCAGCTTCTTTCAGGTCGGTGATGTCCACCTTGTAGGCAAGGTAGCCACAGAATTCACCGTCGTATATTCGCGGTACGCCAACGGTCTTCATCCAGCGATATACGCCATCGGCGCGCCGGAACCGAAACTGCAGCTCGAAAGGCTCATGCAGTGCGGTCGCATTGCGGTATGCATCAAGACAGCTTTCGCGATCGTCGGGATGAATGAAATGCGCCCATTCATCGCCGCCCATTGCGGATTCGTCGGCGCCGATAAATTCCAGATAGGCGAGGTTGACACGACGCTGGCCGCTCGCATCGCTCATCCACATTAGCAACGGGGATGCATCGGCGAACTCGGAAAAATCCGCATCGTATTTGTGCATGACAGTCTGCTACCTCTAGGTTCGCGTCCTTATACGTGGCTTGAGTTCGCGCAAGATACGCTCAATGGCTTGCGGATCGGTTGGCTTGACCAGGTGATGATCGAAGCCGGCCTCGCTGGTACGCTTGCGGTCCTCGGGCTGACCCCAGCCGGTCAACGCGACGAGGGGCTGCGCGCGCAGCTGGCGCGCGACGTCATAGCCGCTCATGCCCGGCATGCCGATATCCAGAAAGATGACGTCGGGCGAAAAAGTTTCGGCTTCCTTCGCGGCCGCGCGCGCATCATAAATGCAACGCGTCTCATGGCCGAGCAGTTGTAGCAGCACCGCGAGCGAATCGGCGGAATCGACATTGTCGTCGACGATCAGCACGCGGCAGGGCGCGCTCGGCGCGTAGCCGGGCGTGTTCGGTGCGGCCAGGGACGGCACGGGTTGAAACGGCAGACGCACGATGAAGCGGCTGCCGCGACCGAGGCCGTCGCTGGTTGCCATGAGCTCGCCGCCGTGCATATCGACGATGTGTCGCGCCAGCGTGAGCCCGATGCCGAGGCCGCCGCGCGAACGCTCCAGCGCCGTGTCGACTTGAGCGAACAGGCCGAAAATCTGTTCGCATTGCTCGGCGGTCAGGCCGATGCCGCGATCAATCACCGCGACCTCGATCCAATCGGCGTTGATGCTCACTTCGATATCGATCGGCGAGTATGCATCGGAATATTTGGTCGCATTGTTGAGCAGGTTCGAGAACACCTGCGACAGGCGCTCATGATCGACATGCAGCAGCACATCGGCGGGCAGTCGCCGTACATTGAGCGGATGCTCGCCGCGCTTGAGCAGCGGGAAGACTGTCTCGATCGCTGCGTCGAGGGTGGCATTGAGCGTGGATTGGCCGACTTTGAGCGCGAGCTTGCCGCGACGGATCCGCGCAACGTCGAGCAGGTCGTCGATCAGGCGCACGAGTAGCGCAAGCTGACGCGACATCGCGCCATGCAGCGGGTGCGGCGCGATAGCAGAAAGCTTGAGCGCGGCAAGCGCATTGGCGATCGAGGCCAGCGGGTTGCGCAGCTCATGCGCAAGCATGGCAAGAAACTCGTCCTTGCGCCGATCTTGTTCTAGCAATCGCTCTTCGGCGCGCTTGCGCTCGGTCACTTCGATTTGCAGCTCGGCATTGCGCCGCGCTAATTCTG
>VBNZ01000093.1 GCA_005877675.1 Gammaproteobacteria bacterium | reverse complement strand
GAGCCGACGCACGCCGGTACGGCCGCGGATCACGCCGGCGGTGCGATCCCAGACGATGCGCGGACGCAGTTCTGCGAACTCGTCGGACGGATAGCGGCCGGCGAGCATGTCGAGCACGTTCTGCAGCTGCGTGCGGGAAAGGTCGGCAAACGGGTATGCCCCGCGCACGAGCTCGTGCAGGTCGTCGACGGAGATCTCCTCCTCGGCGGCGATCGCGACGATCTGCTGTGCGAGCACGTCGAGCGTGTCGCGTTCGACATGCAGCGTGTCGAGCTCATCGCGGCGCACCGCATCGAGCAGGGCGGTGCATTCGACCAGATCGTCGCGCGACAGCGGGAACAGGCGGCCCTTGGGCATGCCGTCGACCGAGTGATTGGCGCGGCCGACGCGCTGCAGGAAGGTCGAGATCGAGCGCGGGCTCGCAATCTGGCAGACCAGATCGACGTCGCCGATATCGATGCCGAGTTCGAGTGACGCGGTCGCGACCAGCGCGCGCAATTCGCCGCGCTTGAGCTTTTGTTCCGCGGCCAGGCGCTGTTCGCGCGCGAGACTGCCGTGGTGCGAGGTCACCGCGTCCTTGCCGAGCAATTCCGACAGGTGCCGCGCAAGCCGCTCCGCCATGCGCCGCGTATTGACGAAAATCAGCGTGGTCTTGTGCGCTTCGATCAGCTCGGCGAGACGCTGATACACGAGCTGCCACACATCGCCCGACATCACCGCCGACAGTGGTGCAGGCGGCAGCTCGAGCGCGAGATCGCGTGCGCGCGTGTAGCCGGTGTCGATGATGTCGCAGGTTGGCTCCCTCTCCTCCGACAGCTTTATCGTCGGGGGAGAGGGTTGGGGTGAGGCGGCGCTCTGCACATCTGCAGTGCCGAAAGCCCCCCTCGCCCAACCCTCTCCCCCGACTTCGCGGGGGAGAGGGCTTATTCGCGCGCCCACGAGGAACTTCGCCACGTCGCCGATCGGCTTCTGTGTCGCCGACAGGCCGATGCGCGTCAGCGGATGTCCGCACAGCGCTTCGAGGCGTTCGAGCGAGAGCGCGAGATGCGCGCCGCGCTTGGACGGCGCCAGCGCGTGGATTTCGTCAATGATGACGCTGCGGGTCGAGGCGAGCATCGCGCGGCCCGACTCCGATCCGAGCAGGATGTACAGCGATTCGGGCGTGGTCACCACGATATGCGGTGGGCGCCGTTTCATCGCGTCGCGCTCGGACTGCGGCGTGTCGCCGGTGCGCACGAAAGTACGAATCTCGAAATCCGGCGCGCCGAGTTTGGCCAGCTCGGCGCGGATGCCTTCGAGCGGCGCCTGCAGATTGATGCGCACGTCGTTCGACAATGCCTTGAGCGGCGAGACGTAGACGATGTGCGTTTCGTCGGTCAGCGTGCCTGCGACGCCGCGGTGCACTAGCTCGTCGATCGCGGCGAGGAACGCGGCCAGCGTCTTGCCCGAGCCGGTCGGTGCGGCGATCAGCGCGTGACGTCCGGACTGAATCGCGGGCCACGCGCGCACCTGCGCGGGCGTGGGCGCGGGAAAAGTCTGCGCAAACCACGACGCGACGGCGGGATGGAAATTCTGCAGCGGCATGGGCCAATTATGCGCTTGCGACGAAGATGTCAGCGCATTCGATATGGGCGCAGATCGCGCCAGGTTAAGGCCCAGTTGCCGCATTGCGATCTCCGCCGTGCTTCGTGCAAGGCGGAGGATCGATGCTGCGCGTCTCAGCGGATGAGACGCGGCTTTTGGTGGGGACCCGAGCTAACGAACACTTCACACTGCGTGAGTTTTTAACGCTCAGACGCGTCCGCTGCTGCGACCGAGAATTTCGATCCAGCGATACAGCGCGAGCATCGCAACGACAAACGCAATACCGCCGATCCACACAGCCGGGCCGCCGGCGAAATCGTTGCCGACCAGCGCGAGCGGATAGTCCTTGCCCGAGAATGCAACGATCGCTGCGATCACGACGCCGATCAGACCTTCACCGACGATCATGCCCGAGGCGAGCAGCACACCGAGTTGCTTGGTGCTCTCCGGCTTGGCCGAGCGCTGCGCGCGTTTGTCGTAGTACGCACCCGCAATGGCGCCGACCACGACCATCAGCGTCGCTGCGGTGGGCAGATAGATGCCGAGGCCGACGGCGAGCGGCGACAAATGCGCGGACTTGGTCGATTTGCGCAGCACGATATCGAGCGCGATCAGCGCGCCGCCAATTACGGCGCCGGTTATGATCAGACTCCAATCGATATTGTTCTGGATCACGCCCTGCGCGAGCGCGGAGATCAGGCCCGCCTGCGGCGCAGACAAGGGATTGGCCTTGTGCTCGCTGCCTGGTGCGCCGGCGAAACCGTAACCGGTGTTGATCACATCGAGCACCGGTGGAATCACCGCCGAGCCGGCGATCACGCCGATCAGGAGCGCCCACTGCTGCTTGGATGGCGTTGCGTCGACGAGCTGGCCGGTCTTCAGATCCTGCAGGTTGTTGTTGGCGATCGTCGCGACCGAGAACACGGTCGCCGTGACGAACAATGCGAACGCGACGAGGCCTTTCTCCGCGCCGGGCGCGAGCAGCGGCTTGACGCCGAACACGAGCAGCAGCGCCGCACCGATCACCACGAGGATGCCGATGCCCGATACCGGCGAGTTCGACGAACCGATCAGGCCGGCCATGTAGCCGCATACGGTCGAGATCACGAAGCCCATGACGACGATATAAATCAGGCCGCCCAGCGTGAGCAGCAGCCAGTGATCGCCGAGACCGGTGATCACACTGAAATGTGCGAGCAGGAATGCCGTGGGTATGAAGCAGGCGAGCGTCATGATGCCGACGAGCCCGATCGGGATATCGTGTTCGGTGCGCGCGAGCATCGCGCCTTGGCCGGCCTTGCGCATCTTCGATGAGGCCATCGCGGAAGCGAGGCCGCTCACGACCGGCTTGATCAGTTTCGCGAGCGTCCAGATCGCCGCGACGCCGATCGTGCCGGCGCCGACGAAGCGCACCTGATGCCGCCACGCGTCTTCCGCCACTTGAGCGGCGGTGCCGGTAACCGTGCCTATGGTCGAGTAATACGGTACGCCCCAGACCCAGCCGATCGCCGCGCCGACAAACATTGCCACGCCGACCCAGAGGCCGACCAGGTGGCCGACGCCGAACAGCGCCATCGACAGATTGAAATCGAAGCCGCTGACCGGCCCCTTGTTGCCGTCGCCGAAGCGAAAGTAGCTCACGACATCGCTTGCGAACACGCGCGTCGCGACAATTATTGCGAATGCCGCCGCGCTGATCGAGCCCCACAGCACCGCGAGCAGGCCCGCGCGGCTCTCCTCGATGCCGGCTGCGGTCGCGTCGGCGCCCGGACTGCCGACCTTGAGCACCTCGGCACAGGCCACGCCTTCGGGGTAGGGCAGATCCGAATTGATCACCAGCGCGCGGCGCAGCGGGATCGAATACATCACGCCGAGTACGCCGCCGATCGCACAGATCGCGAACGAGATCCAGTAGGGGAATCCGGTCCAGTAACCGATCATCACCAGACCGGGCAGCACGAAGATGATCGACGACAACGTGCCCGCAGCCGAGGCAATCGTCTGCACGATGTTGTTTTCCTGGATCGTCGAATCCTTGAAGCCGCGCAGCAGCGCCATCGAGATCACCGCAGCGGGGATCGACGTGGCGAACGTGAGTCCGGCCTTGAGCCCGAAGAACACGTTCGCCGCAGTGAACAGCAGCGTGATGATGACGCCGAGGATCACGCCGCGGACGGTCGCCGGATCGGGAGTGCTGCTCACGAGATATCCCCAATTTTCGAAGGTCCGCGATCATGGCGGAGCGCGAATCAAATGAAAAGGCGCAGTGCAAGGCGCGCGCAGCTGCCTTCGGATGGACCGCCTGGAATCGTTTGCAGCGACTTATCGATGCCCCTGCTGTGATTTTGGGAAAAGGCCCAAAAATTCTTTTTTTACAATCATTTAACGCAGTCTTTGCAATGCGCCTGACTCGATACTGAACGGTTCAGCTCAGGGGTGGAGCGTAGCGCACACTTTTGCTAAACTAGTTAAGCTCGCGTTGCCGCTGGATAACGTTTTATTAACGCGAAGCACGCATCCGTAAATGGTGTGGAGTGGATTACTAGAGTTGCGTGCCGCAACGGGGTTTAGCGGACGCCCGAAAGAAAACCAAAGCAAAAGGAGACTCCGAATGAAACGTAATACCTTGTTCGCCGTGATTGCCCTCGCCCTGGGTGGTATCGGCACCGCGCAAGCGCAGGACTTTGGGTCCTGGTATGTCGCCCCGCGTCTGGGCGTTGTGGTTCCGGACAGCGCGCGCACGACCAAAGCGTCGGGCTTCGGTGGCATTGGCGTTGGTTTCTGGGTGAACCCG
>VBNZ01000092.1:577-4394 GCA_005877675.1 Gammaproteobacteria bacterium | reverse complement strand
CAAGTTGTTGCCCTCGTTACGCGTCTCATAGGTCGACGGCCGGAACAGATCGATGACGACGCGAGTACGTCCCGCAGCCTCAGCGGTGTTGATGCCGCTGGTCGCACCATTGTTGACGTCGAGATGATGCTGGCTCGATCCGTTACGCGTATCCGGCAAGTCCACTGCGATACGCGGCGGATTTTCCGTCGTGAACACGCGCGGTTCGCCCACCGGCGCGGCAAGCTTGAGCGTAACCTGCACCTTGCCTCCAGGCAGAGGCGCATAGCTGATGTCCTGCAGTACGTTCTCCGCGTGCGCGAACGACGCGGATGCAGCGGCCGCGAGCAACGCGAACCACATGCCCACGCGCTGCATGGGCGAGCGCTGACGGAAATCAGGCCCGATTGAATTAGCGGCTGTTCCGGTCATGTCTGCTTTCCCCAGTCGATCGTTCATTTCCCACTACCACCCAGTTCAATCGAGGTCGGATGCTGCGGCCAGCGGCCGTCTGCTTCCACCGTTGTTTCGACGAGATCAATGCGCTTCTCGGAAATCGCAACGATCTTGCCGTTGTTCTGCCCAAGGTAATTGCCCACATGCACGCGATTGACTGTACCGTCGGGATCTTTAACCAGCCCTTCGATAGTTGGGCCGATACCGACCGTGCCGACCATTTTCAGGGCGTCGAGCGGATAGTTTTCGAGCTTCTCTTTCGGATGCGGATCAGGCATCAGGCCTTGCGACGCTTCCGCTTCTTTCTTCTCTTTCAGACCTGGGCCGAACGGATCCCGGCGCGGTTCGTTGTGTCCGTTGGCATCCAGCTGGTTTACAAGGTAGGTGAAGTTATCGAACTGCTTTGGTGGAGGGATCGCGGTGGGTGGAGACGCATGCTCTTGGGCATATGCTTTTTCGTCAGCAACGAACTTCTCCAGTTCGGCAGTGCCTTTGAGGCAGCCGGCAAGAAGCACAACGGCACAGATCAAGCCGGCTCGCGCCAATATAGACGGTGCGCGGGAAATCATGCCGCCCCCTTTGCCGGTGTGGTCGGCGTGGCTGGGGGCGACGCGGGGGATTTCGCTGGACCGGACTCGTCGATGCAGCCCTTCTTCTCCTTCACCTTGCCATCAGTTTCAGCATCGTCGACGTAGTGATAGGTCTTCACCGTGCCCTCAAGCGTCAGCTGACCGGCGGCCTTTGCATCCGTCGGCTTCAGCGACACGTCGTGCATAGTCAAGATGACTACGCGCTCGAGTGCAGCGACGGCACTGATGAACGAACCGAATTGATGATAGCTGCCAACCATGCGCAACTGGATCGGTTTTTCTGCGTAAAACCCTTCTTGCACGGTTTCAGCGCCCGGCTTGAACAGCTGCGATTCCAATCCGGCGGTCAGCGCGGACTGCGAGATATCAATCAGCAGCTTCGGCATCTCGGTCTTGCTCGGCAGTTCGCGCTTCAACTGATCCAGCCGCTCGCACATGTCTTCGAGTTGCTGCTTGAGGCGTTCGAGATTGACGACTTTCGCCTCCTTCAGCTTGAAATCGTCCCTCAGCCGCTTTTCTTCGCCTTGCTTTTGCTCCAGCGTTTCCTGCTGCTCCTTGATCGAATACCACCAACCGGCGAGCAGCAGCAGGCCGAACAATAGGACGCAGGCTGTGACCTTGACCCCTTGCGGCCAGCTCGCAATATTGTTGCGATCGATATTGCGGAAATCGGAAAACTTCATGGTTTGCCTCCGGCCGGTGTGGTCGGAGCAGGAGCGGGGTTCTGCGCAGGCGCCGGGGATGCAGCGGGAGGCGCCGAGGCATCAGGCTTGATGCCGGGCGCAGCACCCTGCGCGGCTGCAGTGGCGGCCGCCTGCTCGGGCGAAATCATCTTCACCGTCAAGCCGAACTCGTAACGATTGCGCTGATCGGTGCCCTTGACCTCGGTCTGCTGCAGGTCCGAACCCTTGAGCCACTTCGATTTGTCCAGACTCGTCATGTAAGCGGCGACGTTGCCGTTAGCTTGCGCAACGCCAAGCAAGGTCAGCACGTCCCCCGCCTGCTTCATCGACGTCAGACGCACACCCTCGGGTATCGTGTTCACGAGTTCGTCGAACAAATGCACCATCTGCGAGCGCGTAGCCTGCAGCTTTTCGATGATCTTCTGTTGCTGGATAAGCTTTTCGCGCTTGGCTTCAAGCGATTTGATCTCTTTGAGTTTGTCGTCGAGCTTTACGATCTCGGCGCTCAGATATTTGTTGCGCCCGTCCTGATCGTCGATACGCAGACCGTTCCAATAGCCCCACAGCAGCCAGGCAAGCACGGCGGCAAGCGCAGCGCCGCCGAGCATGATGTAGAACTCGCGTTCGCGCAGACGCCGCAGCTCCGAACGCCACGGCAATAGATTGATCTTGGCCATTAGTCGAAGCTCCGCAGCGCCAGACCACAAGCGATCATGAGTGCGGGGGCATCCTGTGCGAGCGTCTGTGCCTGCACGCGCGGCGACAACGACATGCTCGCGAGCGGATTGGCAACAACGCAGGGCACGCCCAGCTGCTGCTCGACCTTGTGCTGGATATCGGGAATCGAGGCACAACCGCCCGCCAGCACCACCTGGTCAACGCGGTTGTAATCGCTACCGGCGAAGAAGAACTGCAGCAGGCGACTGATCTGCTGCACCATCGCTTCCTTGAACGGCTGCAGCACTTCGGTTTCGTACGATTCGGGCAGTCCGCCCTGGCGCTTGGCGAGGCCCGCTTCCTCATAGGACAGGCCGTAGCGGCGCATCACCTCGTCGGTGAGCTGCTTGCCGCCGAATACTTGTTCGCGGGAATAGATCGTGCGCTGGTTCTTGAGCACGATCAGCGTGGTCATTGTCGCGCCGACGTCGACCACCGCAACGACCTTGCTCGCGTCGACCGCCAATTGATCGGCGATGAGCTTGTATGCGTTCTCCATCGCGAACGCTTCGACGTCGACGATCTTGGCAGTCAAACCACCGAGCTCGAGCGCGGATACGCGCAGATCGACGTTCTCCGTGCGCGACGCCGCGATCAAAACGTTATTGGATTCAGGACTGTCCTTGACCGGCCCGAGCACCTCGTAATCGAGGCTGACTTCCTCGATCGGGTACGGGATGTACTGATTGGCCTCGGATTGAATCTGCGCCTCGAGATCGTCCTCGGTCAGGTCAGCCGGCATCGTGATCACTTTGGTGATCACCGCGGACCCGGCCACTGCGGCAACCGCCAGCTTGGTCTTGGCGCCCGAACGGCTCAGCGCGCGGCGCAAAGTTTCGCCGACCGCCTCGACCTCGACGATGTTTTTCTCGACCACGGCATTGGGCGGCAGCGGCTCGACCGCGTAATGCTCAATACGATAGCGCCCAGCAATCTGGCTCAGCTGTAGCAACTTGACGGCAGTCGAACTAATGTCGACTCCGATCAGCGGCGGTGTTTTCCCACGTAGCAGGCTCAACTTCTTCCCCCGCAACAGGCCTTTATAGAACAAAGGCAACGTAGTCCATTAATATCCGAACGCTAACGATTTGGCAACAGAAATTTAGCGTTTTTTTGTCCAAACCGGACAAAACGCGTCATTGTGTGCGCCAATTCCCGCTTCGCTCCCGGATCGCCCCGGCCCGACGTAAGTCCCTATCGACAACCGCCCCTGACGCCTATAATCCCCGCCTACCCGCCCGAAATACTGGGCCGCGCATCACAGCCTCATGCTTTTTTTTCGTCGACTGCTTCGCTATCTACTGATTTTCGCTGTGGTTTGCGTCGTGCTGGGCTGCGCCGCGATCGGCGTCGTGTACTGGCTGATCGCCCCACGCCTGCCTTCGGTCGAAT
>VBNZ01000092.1:0-368 GCA_005877675.1 Gammaproteobacteria bacterium | reverse complement strand
CCTGCGCGCGGTCGGCCTCATGATCAGCAAGCGCGCTCTGCATGTGCCGGGCGGCAGCACCATCACGCAGCAGGTCGCGCGCGACTTCTTCCTCAGCTCCGAAGTGAGCCTGTCGCGCAAGGCGACGGAGATATTCCTGTCGTTTCGCATTGAGAATTCGCTGACCAAGGATCAGATTCTCGAGCTGTATCTCAATAAGATTTTTTTCGGCAATCGCGCCTATGGCGTCGCTGCGGCCGCTGAATTCTATTATGGCAAGACGCTCGATCAGCTGACCCTGCCCGAGTGCGCGATGCTCGCCTCGCTGCCGAAATTCCCGTCGACCGGCAATCCGCTCAACAACCGCGCGCGTGCGCTCGAACGCCGCG
>VBNZ01000091.1:12323-21031 GCA_005877675.1 Gammaproteobacteria bacterium | reverse complement strand
AGCGCGCACCTGGATCCCATCGCGCAGATTCTTCCAGTGCAGGCACAGCGCCGCCTGAGGATGCGCCGCGAGCTGCGCCGCCTTGGCGCTGTCGTAATTGGTGTAGAACACGAAGCCGCGCATGTCGAGTCCCTTGAGCAGGACCGTACGCGCCGAGATGCGCCCGCGCGCATCGGCGGTCGCGAGCGTCATCGCGTTCGGCTCGCGATCGTCGGTCGCGCGCGCTTCGTCGAGCAACGCGTGCACTTGCGCGATGGCTTCCTGATACAGTGCGGCGGAATCGGTTTTCAAGTCATGCGAATTCATGGCGCGGGATGCTAGCACGTTGCATCGATACCCCGATGCGGTCGTCGCCCGCGTCGTGGCGTGGCTCAGGCAGCGCATGCGCGGCAGGCGTCGCGCCTTGTTCATCGGCATCTCCGGATTGCAGGGCAGCGGCAAGAGCACGCTCGCCGCGCAACTCGCGGGGTGCCGGCGCTCACTTTGTCGATCGACGACTTCTATCTCGGCCGCGGCGAACGCGCGCGGATCGCGCGATGCGTGCATCCTCTGTTTGCGACGCGTGGCGCGCCGGGCACGCATGATCTGGCCTTGCTCGATCGCACACTCGATGCCTTGCGCCACGCCACTGCGACGCAGCCCGCGCGCGTGCCGCGCTTCGACAAGGGGCGCGATACGCGCATGCCGCAGGCGCGCTGGCGCCGCATCGTCGCGCCGCCGCGCGTGATCCTGCTCGAAGGCTGGTGCGTCGGAATTCCCGCGCAGGCGCATGCGCAACTCGCGCTGCCGATCAATCCACTCGAGCGCGACGAGGACGCCGATGGCAGCTGGCGCAGCCACGCCAACGCGCAGTTGCGCGACAACTACGCGCGGTTGTGGCGCCGCTTCGATGCGCTGATCCAACTGGCCGCGCCGAGCTTCGAGATCGTGCAACGCTGGCGCGACGAACAGGAGCGCCCGCTGCGTCGTGCAGCAGCGCCGCGCGCGCTGACGCCGGCCGCGCTGCGCCGCTTTCTGCTTAAGCGCGCTGCCCGCGCGCGCCGATTTGGGCCACGTACTCGACGCAAACCGACGCGTGCGCCGCATCGCCGAGCGGGCGGTTCGTCCGATTCGCTGAGCGATTAATTCAGCGCTATCACTCCAGCACGAAATTGATACGCATGTTCACGCGCCACTCGGTGACCTTGCCATTGGCGTCGGTCTGCACCTTGATGTCGTTGACCCAGGCGCCGCGGATGTTGTGCACGGACTTGGCCGCACGCTTCAAACCATCCTTCACCGCATCCTCGATACCCTTCGACGATGACGAACTGATTTCGATCACTTTCGCTACGGTCATGACGTTCCCTCCGTTGGTTTAGGAAGGCTGAGCCAAGTCTTCCGCGGAACCTGTCAGCCTGACGCTGCGGCGGGAAGAAATTCGCACTCGGTTCCCGGCGCGCGCCGGGCGAGTCTACGCTCAAGTTCGGCGCAAGCCTTATGCGGTCGCAGCACGCGGGCCGGCGTCTGCGCGAGGCAGCCAGCGCAGCCAGATCAACCAGAAAATCAGTGCATCCAGAATGATCAGCGCCTGCCACAAGTACAGATGAAACCAGTCGAACCAGACGCGGTTCCACAGCAACAGGTAGTACAGGCTGATGATGCGTACGAGATTGAGCGCTTGGATCGCCACGAAGCCGATGCCGATACCGAACAGCTTGTGCTTCCACGGCGCCGGGAATGCGATCACCGCGGAAATCAGGATCAGCACCGCCTCGACGCCGTTGCAACCCGCGACGATCTCGATGCCCGGCCCGTTGAGGCCCTGGCGCATCGAATTGGCCTGCGCGACCACATTGTGATCCCACAACTGCATCAGCCATACCGCAATATGTGCGAGCGAGCCCGTAAACGGCAGGATCACGTGCTGCTGCACTGGCTGCAGCAGTTCAATCGTGAACGATGCGAGCAGGCAGCCGAGAAATAAGGCAATAAAACGAAACATTTAAAATCACGACGCGTCCGGAGTGAACGCAATTGTACCCGCTCGCGGCCTGCAGCTCACGGCAGGCCGCTCTCCTGCTAGCATTTGACTCATGAACCCCTCCCCCAACCTGTTCCTGATCGGCCCGATGGGCGCGGGCAAGACCACGGTCGGCCGCCGCGTGGCGGAGCAGCTCGGGCTTGCCTTCCACGATCTCGATCAGGAAATCGAGGCGCGCAGCGGCGCGGATATTCCGCTGATCTTCGAGCTCGAATGCGAGGCCGGATTCCGCAAGCGCGAAAGCGATGTGCTCGATGAACTCAGCGCGCGCCACGGCGTGCTCCTGTCGACCGGCGGCGGTGCGGTGCTGCGCGCCGAAAACCGCCAGCGCCTGCGCGAACGCGGCTTCGTCGTCTATCTCGAAACCACAGTCGAGCAGCAGCTGAAGCGCCTCGCGCACGATCGCAAGCGCCCCCTGCTCGCCGCGCCCGATCGGCGTGAGCGGCTCAGCACGCTCCTGGCCGAACGCGAACCGCTGTACCGCGAAATCGCCGACCTGATCATCGATGCGGGGCCCGGTAGCAGCAGCGCGGGCGCGGCACGACGCGTCGTCGCCGAACTCGCACAGCACTGGCAACGAAGCCCGGCGCGTACGGATGCGGGGCGCGCAGCATGACTGCGACTTCCACCACCATGGCCATAGCGGCTCCGGCGGAAATCCAGGTCGAACTCGGCGCACGCAGCTATCCGATCGCGATCGGCGCGCGCCTGCTCGACGATGGCGCGCGCTTCGCGCGGGTGATCCGCGGCCGTCATGTCCTGATCGTAAGCAACGAGATGGTCGCGCCGCTGTATCTTGAGCGCCTGCGCGCGGCGCTCGCGCGCGGCAATGCATCGTTGCAAATCGAGCAACTGATCCTGCCCGATGGCGAAGTGCACAAGACGCTCGATTCCACCGCGCGCGTGTTCGCCGCGTTGGCCGAAATGAAGGCGAGCCGCGACGCGACCATCCTCGCGCTCGGTGGCGGCGTGATCGGCGACCTCGCCGGCTTCGCCGCGGCCTGCTGGATGCGCGGCATCGACTTCGTGCAGCTGCCGACGACCCTCCTGGCAATGGTCGATTCTTCTGTCGGCGGCAAGACCGGCGTCGATCTTGCGGCTGGCAAAAATCTGGTCGGCGCATTCCATCAGCCGCGCGCGGTGATCGTCGACACGGACACGCTCGCGACGCTGCCGCCGCGCGAACTCGCCGCAGGTTTCGCGGAAATCGTGAAATACGGCGCGCTCGGCGACGCCACGTTTTTCGCGTGGCTGGAACAACACACCGACGCATTGCGCGTGCGCGCGGCACAGGCGCTCGCGCAGGCGATCGCACACTGCTGCACGCAGAAGGCCGGCATCGTCGCGCGCGACGAAACCGAACAGGGCGAACGCGCCCTGCTCAATCTCGGCCACACCTTCGGCCATGCCATCGAAACCGCGACGGGCTACGGCACGCTGTTGCACGGCGAAGGCGTTGCGATCGGCATGGTGCTCGCGGCGCGGCTGTCGGCGCAGCTTGGACTTGCGTCGCCGGCCTCGGCGCACTCCTGCAGCGCTTTGACTTGCCCATCGCGCTGCCACATGGCCTCGATCCGGATCATCTGATCGAGCTGATGCGGCTCGACAAAAAAAATCTTTCCGGGCGCCTGCGGCTGATTCTCTGGCGCGGCATCGGGCACGCGGAAATCGTGCCGGATGTGGATGCCGGCGCAATCCGCGCGGTACTCGCGTCAAAATAATTTCTTTGCCGTCATTCCGGCGAACGCCGGAAATCCAGTGCCTTTCTTGTACGAGAGACTATGCACGCCGGATTGCTCACTACGCCCGTGCGTCCGGGTCGGCCTTCGGCGGAATGACGAGCTGGAGACTTCTCGCGGTACAATTGCGTCATGCGCGTTTTTCTGCAAACCCGGCCTAGCGCGAGCGAGGCGCCGAAGTACTACCAGATCGCTCTGCAGCAAGATCTGCTAGGCGGCTGGACGCTGACGCGCGAATGGGGCCAGCAGGGCGGCCGCGTGAGTTTGAAGCGCGAGGTCTACCTCGAGCGCGACGATGCGCTCGCCGCGTTTGAACACGCGCGCGACGCGCAGTTGAAGCGCGGCTTCAAGCTGATGTTCAGTCAGGGGGCGGATTCGCCGTATTCAGGCTGAGCCGCATAAACAAATACTCGCCAATTCGGCAAAGCCGGACTCCGGTGACTGTGCTGTTTGCACAGTCAGCAAAAACAAAGACCCTGGATCCCGGCTGTCGCCGGGATGACGGAACTCGAGAGAAGTATACAAATGGATAACGATCGTTTCCTGCGCGCACTCAGGCGCGAACCCGTCGATGCAACGCCGGTGTGGATCATGCGCCAGGCCGGGCGCTATCTGCCCGAATATCGCGCCACGCGCGCGCGCGCCGGCAGCTTCGTCAATCTGTGCAAGACGCCCGAACTCGCGTGCGAGGTGACCCTGCAGCCGATCGCGCGCTTTCCGCTCGATGCGGCGATTCTGTTCTCGGATATTCTGACCGTACCCGACGCGATGGGGCTTGGCCTGTCGGTCGACGAAGGCGTCGGCCCGCGCCTGGCCAAACCCGTGCGCACGCGCGCCGATATCGACGCGCTCGGCGTGCCCGACCCCGAGACCGAACTGCGCTATGTGATGGACGCGGTGCGTCTGATCCGCCGCGAACTCAATGGCAAAGTACCGCTGATCGGCTTCGCCGGCAGCCCGTGGACCCTCGCCTGCTACATGATCGAGGGCGAAGGCTCGGCCAGCTTCGCGCGCGCGAAGGCGCTCGCCTGGGACGACCCGGCAACCATGCACAAACTGCTTGACATCGTTGCGCGTGCGGTTGTGCGCTATCTCGCCGCACAGGCCGCCGCCGGCGCGCAGGCGCTGATGGTGTTCGATACCTGGGGCGGCCTGCTCGCCCCCGGACTGTTCCGCGAATTCTCGCTGCGCTATCTGGCGCAAATTGCGCAAAGTTTACAAAGTGACAATGTCGCAAAATCCATTCCGCTGATCCTGTTCAGCAAGGGCGCCAACGGCCATCTCGAAGCGCTTGCCGACACTGGCTGCGCCGCGCTCGGTCTCGACTGGACGATCAGCCTCGACGACGCGCGCGTGCGCGTGGGCACACGCGTCGCGCTGCAAGGCAATCTCGACCCCGCCGTATTGCACGCAAGCCCCGATGCGATCCGCGCCGAAGTCGGCAAGGCGCTCGCGAGCTTCGGCCCGCATCCGGGCCATGTGTTCAACCTCGGCCACGGCATCACGCCCGATGTCGATCCTGAGCGGCTGGGCGTGTTGGTCGATGCGGTGCATGAGCTGAGTGCAGCTTCGTCGTAATCAACGGTGGCAACCTGATGATCAGCGGGGCAATTCCCGCAGGTTGCGTTGCTCACCCACAAGAAAAGGACCCGCTTGCGCGGGCCCAAACCATCACCTGCGAATCCTAAGCGCGACACCGCTAAGGGAGCCGCGCGCGCGATGGTTAGTCGTCGTGATGGCGATAGTGCGTGACAACATAATCATGGCGCTCGTACGGACGCACCGTGTCCAGCTCGATCGCGGTGCCGCCGCTACGCACGTACGGCATCATGTCGACCGGTAGCGCGCTGCCGGATTGCCAGCGGCCGTCGCTCTGCCAGAAATAGGTCTTGGTTTCCGGCGAGAAAAAGATGTCGTGATCGCCATAGTAGACGTAGCGATGCTTGGTCGTCGTCGTGGTCGTCGTCACCATGCCGCCGTCATCGGATCTGCGCTCGACGGTTGTCGTGGTGGCCGGCTGATAGTCGCGATAGTGCGAGACGACATAGTCGTGGCGCTCGTACGGACGATCGGTATCGAGCACGACATCGACGCCATTGGTCGCATACACGCGTTCTTCCTCAGGCAGTACAGCCCCGGTCTGCCAGCGGCCGTTGTCGAGCCAGTAATACGTGTGCGAATCCGGCGCGTAGTAGATGTTGTGATCACGGTAGAACACGAAATGATGCTTGCCGGCCTCGATCACAGTATCGGCATCGGCCACAGTGCCCATACCAGCAGATAAGGCGAGCGCAAGCGCGGTAATCTTGATCAAGTTTTTATGTTGGGTCATGTTGTTCTCCTCAACAGTCATAAGAGGAGTCGCTTAGCAATGTAATCGAGTTGCACGCCGCATCGACTCCTTGCGCGAAGCTAGCGCTCGGGCGATGAACCCCGCGGAAATATCGCGCATGCATGCGCAAATCCGCGCGCCGCGTTCAGCGACACGTCCAGGCGAAATGCACGGAATCGCGCGCGATGGCGATTGCCGTAAAACTTGCACGCAGCTTCGCGCCGCCAAGCGGCTTGCGCAGGAACGCATCCATGCCTGCATCCAGCGCGAGCGCTTCCTCATTGCCGGCGGAGCGCGCGGTGACGCCGATCAGATAAAGGCGCGGCTTTTCTTGAGTCGCCTCGCGTGTGCGCAACATGCGTGCGAGCGCGAGGCCATCGAGTCCGGGCAGATCGAAATCGATCAGCACAGCGTCGAATGTTGCAGCGGCGAGTTCGCTCAGCGCGGCGAGGCCGTGCGCGGCATGCCGCACCGCGTGCCCTTGAGCCTCGACCAGGCCGACGACCACGGCGGCGACCGTCGCATCGTCCTCGACCAGCAATACATGCAACGCGCGTTCGTCCGCGGCGGCTAAGGCGCCGGCATTGCCGGATTGCAGCTTTGTGGAATTTTCCACATTTTCCGATTCAGCCTGCAGCACCACGTCCGGCAACGGCAGCGTGACGCGAAACGTGCTGCCGACTCCGGGCGTACTGTCGAGCGCGATCTCCCCGCCCATGCGCGCGGCCAGCTCGCGGCAGATCGCAAGGCCGAGCCCGCTGCCGCCGTAGCGCTGCGCGCTTTCGGCCTGCTCGAAGCGCTGAAACAGACGCGCCTGCGTCGCTGCGTCGATGCCGGGTCCCGAATCGCGCACGCGGAATTCGATGCCGCCCGCGCTCGCGCGCGCGAGCGCGATGTCGACCTCGCCGCGCTCGGTAAACTTGATCGCGTTGTTGACCAGGTTCTGGAATATCTGGCGCACGCGCATCGCATCGCCACGCAGGTACCGCGGTACATCCGGCGCGATCGTCTGCGTGTATGCAAGACCCTTGTGCTGCGCGAGCGGCGCTGCAACTGCCGCCAGATCGTTCGCGAGCGCGTGCAGATCGAACGGCGCGTCCTCGAGGTCGAGCTTGCCGGCCTCGATGCGCGCAAGGTCGAGCGAATCGTTGACCAGGCGCAGCATGGTTTGGCCGGAACTTGCGATCGATTCGGCGTAGCCACGCTGCTTCTCGCTCAAGCTCGTGCCGAGCAACAGTTCGGTCATGCCGAGCACGCCGGTCATCGGCGTGCGTATCTCGTGCCCCATGGTCGCAAGAAAACTCGTCTTCGCCGCGCTCGCGCTTTCGGCGAATTCGCGCTGCTGCTCGGCCAGGGCGATCGCGTGACGTTCGTCCAGACGCTGTCGATACGTGCGCAATGCGAACCACGCAAGCGCCAACGCTGCAACCATGTAAGCCGCGTACGCCCAGGCTGTCGCCCACGGCGGTGCCGGCATCTGGAGTGAGAGCGGCGCGCGCATTTCGTGCCACGTACCGTCGCTCGCCCTCGCGCGCACGTGCAGGCGATAGCGGCCCGGTGCGAGCTTCGGGAAACTACGCTCGCCATTCGTGGTGCCCGCCGACCAGTCGCGCTCAAGGCCGTCGAGCCGCCACTGATAGCGATGCGCCGCGGGCGCGACATAGCTCAGCAGTCGCGCCTGCACGCGCAGGTCGCGGTCGCGCCAGGTGAGTGCGAGCAGCGCGGCATGCGCGTCGAGCTCGATATCGCGGCCGTCGCGATGCACCGTAACCGTGTCGATCAGCAGCGCCGCGGACGCATCCGGCGCACGCTCGAATCGTTCCGGCACCCAGCCGACCACACCCGCGAGCGTGCCGCCGAACATCGTGCCGTCGCGGCGCTGCAGCAGCGGCAGCCGCGTGAACTCGGCGCTGGCGAGGCCGTCGTGGGTGTCGAATACGCGGACCGCGCGCGTCGCCGGATCGAAACGCCACAGGCCGCGCGCGCTCGCGACCCACAGGTTGCCGTGCTGATCGATCTGCATGCCGCCTAGCGATAGCGCCGGCCAGCCTTCGGTCGCACCGATGCGCTCAATCAGTGCAAGCCCGCCGTGTTCGTAGCGATAGTGCTCGAGCGCACCGATCGTGTGCAGCCATAGCGTGCCGTCCGCGGCGAAGGCGAACGCGAGCACGCGTTGCACGGGCGCACCCGCCACCGCGGCGAATTTCTTCTGTTGCACATCAAAACGATCGAGTCCGGCGACGGTCGCCACGAGCAGAGTACCGGCGGGGTCGAAACCGATCTGGCTGATGTCCGCGCTGCGCAGCTCTGAATGGTCGGGATCAAAGCGTTCGATCGCATGCGTGACCGCATCGATGCGATTGACTCCGCTGCCATAGGATTTCGCCCAGATCGCGCCGGACGGGTCTTGCGCGAGCAGATCGACCTGCCCACGCAGCAGCGCATCGGCGCGCTGCGCATCGACCGGCAGATCGCTGAACGCGCCGGTATCGGTGGCGTAGATGCGCAGCCCGTCTGCGTGGCCGACCCAGAGCTTGCCGTCGCGCGCGACGAGGATCGAATTCAGTTGCTTGCCCGGCATCGTCCATTGCGGGTGTCGCTCGACCGCGCCGCT
>VBNZ01000091.1:11738-12299 GCA_005877675.1 Gammaproteobacteria bacterium | reverse complement strand
CTGCACCACATTCGCCGAGATGCTATGCGCGTCGCCGGGCACGCTGCGGTACAGCTCGAATTCGCGCCAGCGCGGCGGCAGGCGGCCGATGCCGCCCTCGGTGGTGGCGAACCACATCGCGCCCTCACGGTCGCTCAGCGCGCTCGCGATGCGCGCACCGGGTATGCTGCCGGGCAGCGCGATATCGTTGAGATAACCGTAAAGACGGCGATCCTGCGCAAGGCGATTAAGGCCGTGCTGCGTGCCGATCCACAGTTCACCCTGCACGTCGCGCGCGAGTACGCGGCTGCGTACGTCGGTGAGGCCGGCGCCTACCAGCAATTGCGCATGCAGGTCCGCGCCGACCCGCGCGACGCCGCGACGCATGCCCACGAGCATGCTGCCGTCGACTTCCTCGAACAGCGCAGCAGCATTGATTTTTCCGCTGCCGGGCACGCCGGAAAAATCCACGTGATGCGCGCGTGCATCGCGATCGAGTACATCGAGCCCGGCGATGCCGCCGACCCACATGCGCCCTTGCGCATCGCCGTGCAGCACGAATACATCGTCGGAGACCAGACT
>VBNZ01000091.1:11091-11661 GCA_005877675.1 Gammaproteobacteria bacterium | reverse complement strand
CGTGTAGACATCGCCCTTGGCGAGACTCGTGGGGTCCTTGTCGTCGTGGCGATAATGCGTGAACGTCGTGCGCCGGGCATCGAGCATATTGAGGCCGGCATCCTCGCCACCGCACCAGATTCGGTTGTCGCGATCGACGAGGAGCGCCCAGATGTCATTACCCGAGAGCGACCCGGGATCGTTTGCGTCGTGGCGATAAACCTTGAATCCGACGCCGTCATAACGGGCAAGTCCGTCCGCGGTGCCGATCCACAGATAGCCGTCGCGGTCTTGCACGATCTCGCGCACATCGCTCGACGGCAGACCTTCGGCGACGCCGAGCGTGCGGAAATATGGCGTCGTCGCCAGGCGTGGCGCACTGGTCTGCGCCAGTGCGGACGCGGCGATCGCTGCGAACATCAACTGCGCGAGCACGGATCCATCCCTTCCCCCCCTCTTCGGAAGCTCTGGCAGATCCACCCCGGATGTGTCAGAGCGCGCATAAGCCCGGTATATGCCCGGACTCGGCCACGCGCCTGCATCATGCCAGAGCGTCGACGCCTCGCGCGAGCAGGCTACAATCGACCGGCA
>VBNZ01000091.1:3498-11084 GCA_005877675.1 Gammaproteobacteria bacterium | reverse complement strand
TGATCCTGTTGTGCCTTCTCGTGCTCGCCCTGGCCGCGGCGCTGTGGGCGCTCGTCGGCGTGCTGCGCGGCGGCATCGCACTGTGGCAGCAGTGGCGCGAACTGCCGCAGTTCGCCCAATATGTCGTTGCCGCGCTGCTCGCGCTCGGCGTCGGCGGCACCGCCTATGCGGCGTGGCGCATCCTCAAGCCGCGGCCGCGCAAGTCGATCGTCGTGGCCGCACCGAAGCGCGCCGATATCGATGCGCGTCTTGGCACGCTGGCGCAACAGCGGGCCGACACCAAGAGTCTGGAAAGCGAGCTGGCCGAACTCGACCGCCGCGCACGCAGCCAGGAAATCTACGTCGCGCTGTTCGGCGAAATCAGCACGGGCAAGTCGAGCCTGATCCAAGCACTGAGCGCCGGCACGCTCGACTGCAATGCCCCTGTACCGCGCACCGATGTCCTCGGCGGCACCACGCAGGCAATCGCGCATTACGCGGCGCAGCTCGCCAACGGCAGCACGCTCACGCTCGCCGATGTGCCCGGCACGCATGAAGTCGAAGGCCAGCAGCGTGAACAGATCGCGCGCGACGAGGCGCTGCGTGCGCATATCGTGCTGTACGTCTGCGCAGGCGATCTGACGCGCGATCAGGACATCGAACTGCGCTGGCTGCGCGGTTTCGGCAAACCGCTCGTGCTCGTGCTCAACAAAGCCGATCGATTGAGCGACACCGAGCGCGCGCAGCTCGAACGTGCGCTGCACGAGCGCTATCACGATCTGGTCGATGCGCAGATGCTGGTCAGCGCGGGCGGCAGGGAGCGCGTCGAAATACGTCGGCCGGACGGCCACGTCGAGCAGATCGAACGCGAGCGCGCGCCCGACATTGGCGTGCTGACGAGCCTGCTGCTCGGCTATGCGACGCAGGGCAGCGCCGCGTTCGAGCACGCGCGCGAGGCGGCGGTGCTCAGTTCGATCCAGATGCGCGCCGACGTGCTCGCCGCCGAGATGCGCGGCCGCGAGGCGCACGCGATCGTGGAAAAGTATACGCGGCGCGCGGTGATCGGCGCGCTCGCCGCGGTGATGCCGGGCAGCGATCTGGTGATCCAGGCGGTGCTCGCGACGGGATTGATCCGCGAACTGTCTAAACTCTATGACGTGCCGGTGCGTGATATCGACATCGACACGTTCCTCGCACAGGTAAAACTGACCGTGCGTACCAGCGCGTCCCTCGTGCTCGCGATCGCCGGCAATGCGGCCAAAGCTTTTCCCGGTCTGGGCACGCTCGGCGGCGGTGTAATGCATGCGATCGCATATGGCTTGATCTTCGACAGCCTCGGCCGCGCAGTCGCGGCGACCTTGCGCGATCACAAGGCGTTTGATCAGCTTGCCGCGCACCAGGCGCTGAATAAGCTGCTCAGCGACACCGGCGTCGAACGCCTGCGCCGCATCGCCGAATATGCACTGCAAGGCGAAAAAGGTTCATGAGTCCAACCACGTCGCTCATCGGTGCTTCACGTGGCGGGACGCATTGTTCTATCGGATCGTCTTGTCGCCCGCAACGCACGCCACGATAGTGCCACTCGATGCCTAAGCCGAACGCCATCGCCTGTCTGCTCGCCGCCGCGCTTTTCACACTGCCGGCGCGGGTGCATGCCGCCTCGCGCGACTACCGCTTCGATCTCGTGCACACGCAGGTGCTGGTATCGGCGAGCCACGTGGGCTATTCGCATCCGCTCGGGCGCCTGCACGTGAAGAGCGGCTGGTTCCGCTTCGACGCGGACGACTGGACGCAGGCAAAGGTCGACGTGCTGATCGATGCTGCCTCGATCGACATGGGCGACGCGAAGTGGAACGAGGCCATGCGTTCGCGCGACTTTCTCGCGAGCGAGCGCTATCCCACCGCGCACTATGTCTCGACGCGCGTCGAGAAAACCGGCGACAACCAGGGCACCGCGCACGGCACGCTGACTTTGCTCGGCATGACACGCCCACTCGATCTGCAGATCACGTTCAATCGTGCCGGCGCCGATCCGTACACGCTCAAATGGACCGCGGGATTTTCCGCGACGGCGCAGCTGCGCCGCTCTGATTTCGGCATAAAAAAATACCTGCCCGATATCGGCGACATGGTGACGATCCATGTCGAAGCCGAAGGTCTACGCGACGGCGAGGCGCAAGGACAGTCCGAACGTGCCGTCGACAACGCTAGCAGCAACGATTCCATTCGGGACCATTGACATGCATTTAAAAAGCGACGCGCAGCACTGGGGCAGCCTGGCAAAATTCTTTCACTGGACCATCGTGCTGCTGATCCTCGTGCAAGGCACGGTCGGCTTGATCATGGTCGGCCTGCCGAAGAAGCCGAGCATCATTCCGATTTATACATTGCACAAATCTGTGGGCCTGACGATCCTCGCGCTCGCCGTGTTGCGCCTGACCTGGCGCCTGTTCGACCAGCACCCCGAATATCCGCCCGCGATGCCGCGCTGGCAGGTGTTCGGTGCGCGCGCGGCGCATGCGTCGTTGTATGCGCTGATCTTTCTCGTGCCGCTGTCGGGTTGGTGGTACGACTCAGTCAGCGCGCTGCGCCCGCTATACTGGTTCGGACTGTTCGAGGTGCCGCATCCGTGGGCGCCTGATCCCTCGCTCAAGGACTTCGCCGTGAGCGTGCACGAGTTTCTGTTCTGGACACTCATCGTCATCGCCGCGGGCCATGCCGCGATGGCGCTGGTGCATCAATTCGTCGATCGCGACGGCCTGCTTGCACGCATGCTGCCCGGCCGGCGAACCCTTAACCGAGCCCCACTACTCCGGAGTATCCCGATGCGTAGTTCCGTCCTGCTTCTTTCCGCACTGCTGCTGCCCCTCGCTGCTCAGGCGCGCGACTGGCAGACCGATGCCGCACAATCGACGCTGACGTTCAAAGGCACGTATCAGAACGAAGGTTTCGCCGGCAAGTTCAAGAAATTCGATGCGGCGATCAGTTACGACGAAGCCGATTTGTCGAAGGCGAAGTTCGACGTGCATGTCGACGTCGTCAGCGTCGACACCGCCAGCGCCGAACGTGACGATTCGCTCAAGGGCGAGGATTTCTTCAATGGCAAGAAATTCCCACAGGCGCATTTCGTCACGACCGCGTTTGCGAAAGCCGCGGACGGCACCGTCACTGCACAGGGCACGCTGACGATTCGCGATCAGACCAAGCCGGTCGCGCTCAAGGTGAAATTCGCGGCGCCGAGTTCGAGTGGATCAGGCGACAAGGCCACGCTCGACATCGACACGACTCTCAAGCGTCTCGACTTCGGCCTCGGCGTGGGCAAGGACTGGACCGATATCGGCGCCGATGTGCCGGTGCATGGGCACCTCGTGCTGAGTGGCAAGTAGGACGGGACGCGCTCTATCGCGTCCGATTTCTACGCTCACGGCTGGGCGCGATATATCGTGCCCTACAATCAGCCGATGAACGCAACCGACTGGTGGAGCAAACTGCGTACGCGCCTCGGCGGCGCGCTGGCCGGCGACGCGAAGCCTGCCCCGACCGACACGCATGTCGCGCGAGCGAGCGAAGCGCTGCGTACCCTGCTCGACGATAAAAGTATACCTGTTGCGGTGCGCGGCGAGCTGGCGGAAGATTTCGCGCAGATCGAGACGCTGCTCGGCAAACTCGCCGCGGGCGAACTGCATATCGCGGTGTTCGGCCGCGTCAGCGTCGGCAAGTCCGCGCTCGGCAATGCGCTGCTCGGCCGCGCGACGTTCGCCACGGGCGTGCTGCACGGCACGACGCGCCGGCCAAGGCCTGCACCTGATCGACACACCCGGCATCAACGAACTCTCGGGTGAGGAGCGCGAACGCCTCGCCTTCGACGTCGCCGCGATCAGCGACCTTGTGATCTTCGTCGTCGACGGCGACATGACGCAGAGCGAACTTTCCGCGCTCGCGACGCTGGCGAAGACGCAGCGCCCGCTGCTGCTCGCGCTGAACAAGGCCGACCGCTACACGCCGGACGAGCGTACGCGCCTGCTCGCGCGCCTGCGCGAGCATGCCGCCGGCCTTGTGCGCAGCGAGGATGTCGTCTCATGCGCTGCGCTGCCGGCAGAGCGCATCGTCGTGCAGATCGGTACCGACGGCCGTGAGACTGAGACGCGCGCCGCGCAATCGCCCGATGTTGCGGCGCTCGATGCGCGCCTGCGTGACATCTCCACTCGCGAAGGCAAAACGCTCGCCGCGCTCAACGCCGGACTATTCGCCGGCGATCTGTCCGATCGTGTGGCCGAACGCGTCGCTGCGGCACGACGCGACCTGTCGGCGCGCGTGATCCGCAACTACTGTCTCGCCAAGGGCGTCGCCGTGGCGCTCAATCCGGTGCCGGTCGCCGACCTGCTCGCTGCCGCCTCGCTCGACGTTGCGATGGTGCTGCATTTGGGAAAGGTATACGGCGTACCGCTGACCCGCGCCGAGGCCGGCACGCTGATCGCGACGATCTGCGCCCAGCTCGCCGCGCTGATGGGCGCGATCTGGGGCGTGCATCTCGTCGCGAGCGCGCTCAAGGGCGTGAGCGCCGGCCTTTCCACCGTCGTCACTGCCGGCGCGCAGGGTGCACTTGCCTGGTACGCAACCGAACTGGTCGGCCGCGCGGCGGAGCGTTATCTGCTGCAAGGCAAATCCTGGGGCGACGGCGGCGCCAAGCGTGCGGTCGCGGAAATCCTCGCCAGCCTCGACCGCGACTCGATCCTGCGCGATGCGCGCAGGCTGATTCTGGCACGCCTTAGGGCCTGATGCTGCAGTGCAGCATATCAGGACGTGGTGGGATTCACATAAGGTCAAACAAGGGTCTGGGACAATACTTGCAGCATTCAACGCCTCTGGGACGAATCCAGCGACTCGATACGACATTATGAATATCAAATTTGACAGCATCAGCGAACAGCGCCCCGGGCGCGACACTGGGCAATCGCGCCGCAAGCGAGCCCTCGCAGTACTTTTGTGGATGCTCGCGTGCGGCAGCTCGACCGCCGTTGCGCAGGTCGAATTGTTCGAGGTGGCCACGGGCACGCCGCCAGGCTCGCCGGGTGCGGCGGCCAACGCCCTTTCGTCGCATGCGCAGATCGGCGTAAGACTCAACGCTGATGCGATGCGCAGCATGGCTCCCGGCAATATCGCCAATGTAAAAACCCCTTCGGGCACAGAATATCGAATCACCTATCAACGCAACGAGACCGGCTACGATGGCGGCCAAGTCTGGGTCGGCTATCTGACCGACTATGGCGCCAGTTATCCGGTGATCATCTCGACCTATCAAGGTCAGGTCAGCGGCACGATCAACACCCCGAACGGCAAGCATCGGCTGCTCGGCGCGGAACAGGGCGCAACGCTGACCGACGAAATCGCCGCGAACGAACCGATCTTTGTTCCGAGCGCGGACGACGCCATCCCGGCGCCGTTTGATCCCGCCGCGTTGTTGCGCCAGCCCCCCAACGTCAACAACCCTCAGACCAGCGCTGCAGTCGCCGCAGCTGCCTCGTCGGCAAATTCGCAAATCGACATCATGGTGCTGTATACCCAGGGTTTCGCGAACACGCTGGGTTCCAACGCGCTCGCGATAGCGCGGGTTAACCAGGTCGTAGCCACCGCGAACACCGTTTATCTCAATAGCGGCATCCACATCACCCTGGTTACCGCCTACAGCGGCGCGATCAGCTACCCCGACAACGACGGCGTGCCCGCAAGCACGACCTTGAACGACATCACCGGCTACGGCAGCCCACGCTATGATACGACCGTCGCGGCAACCGTGGCGGGCCTGCGCACCCAGTACGGCGCGGATCTGGTGAGCTTGCTGCGTGTGTTCAAAGCCAGTCCGTCCGACGGCACCTGCGGAATCGCCTGGATCACCAATCCGAGCGCCGGCAGCTCGCAGGCCAGCTATGCCTTTGCCGTCGAAGACGATATCCGCTCCAACGGCGCGGCTGCCTGCGACGGCGCCGGAACCACGGCTGGCGACACCGGATTCACCCATGAACTCGGCCACATAATGGGCGCGATACATGATCGCGCTACCGATGGCGCGAATCCCGAAACCGGCTATCCCTCGTACAACCGCGGCTATTGCACCGGCGCGGGCGGCACGCTGATGAGTTACAGCAGCTCGCCGGGCTGCAGTCCGATCCAGCCCTATTTCTCGTCACCGACGTACACCTGCAACTCCTTCACTTGTGGTGTTCCCAGCAACACAACGTTCACAGCCTACGGCACGTCGTATACGGCGGTCGGTGCCGATAGCGTCAGTGCGATCAATATCAACGCGCCATATCTGGCGGCCTATGTGGCCTCGGTGACACCTCCCGGGGCCACCAACTGGGCTGCTGCCAGCAACGGCGCGACGGCTACGGCGTCATCTTCTTACAACGCTTCCTTTGCGCCATCGGGAACTATCGATGGTGACCGCAAAGGTACTGGCTGGGGCAACGGCGGCGGTTGGAACGATGCCACCGCGAGTACTTTCCCAGACTGGGTGCAGATCAATTTCAGCGCTGCTCATTCGATCAGCAATGTGACTGTGTATACCTTGCAGGACAACTACTCGAACCCGAGCGAGCCGACCGACACAATGACCTTCAGCCTCTATGGTCTGACCGCATTCGATGTGCAGGTGCTTAATGGATCGACGTGGATGACTGTGGCCTCGGCCAGCGGCAACAACAACGTCAAACGCAGTGTGAATTTCGCTCCGGTAACAACCAGCGCGATTCGCATCCTATGCAAGAACGCCCTCGCCGGCTTCAGTCGAATTACCGAAATAGAGGCACGCTACGTCGACGACTGGGCAGCCGCCAGCAATGGCGCAACGGCGACCGCATCGTCCTCTTACAATTCTTCGTTTTCACCATCGGGAACTATCGATGGCGACCGCAAAGGTACTAACTGGGGCAATGGCGGCGGTTGGAACGATGCCACCCCGAGCTCATTCCCCGACTGGTTGCAGATCAACTTCAACGCCGCGCACACGATCAATAACGTGACCGTATACAGCCTGCAGGACAAGTACTCGAACCCGAGTGAGCCAACCGACTCGATGACCTTCAGCCTCTATGGCCTGACCGCATTCGATGTGCAGGTGCTTAACGGATCGACATGGACCACTGTTGCCTCGGTCAGCGGCAACAATAACGTCAAACGCAGCGTGTACTTCGCCGCGGTAACAACCAGTGCGATTCGCATCGTATGCAACAACGCCCTCGCCGGCTTCAGTCGCATCACCGAGGTGGAGGCGCGCTATGCTCCCGACTGGGCAGCCGCCATCAATGGCGCAACGGCGACCGCATCGTCTTCTTACAATTCTTCGTTTTCACCATCGGGAACCATCGATGGCGACCGCAAAGGTACTGACTGGGGCAATGGCGGCGGTTGGAACGATGCCACCGCAAGTACTTTCCCAGACTGGGTGCAAATCAACTTCAACGTCGCGCGCACGATCAACAACGTGGCCGTGTACACCCTGCAGGACAACTACTCGAACCCGAGCGAGCCAACTGACTCGATGACCTTCAGCCTCTATGGCCTGACCGCATTCGACGTGCAGGTACTCAACGGATCGACATGGACCA
>VBNZ01000091.1:0-3453 GCA_005877675.1 Gammaproteobacteria bacterium | reverse complement strand
CCAGCGCGATTCGCATCGTGTGCAACAACGCACTTGCAGGCTTCAGCCGGATAACCGAGGTGGAAGCCAGCGGCGGCTGAAATCACGGCTTGGTTTTAGGAGCACGCGTTATCTGCTGCAAGGCGAATCCTGCGGTGATGGAGGCGCCGACGGCACCAAGCGTGCGGTTGCGGAAATTCTCGCCAGCCTCGACCGCGACTCGATCCATCCTGCGCGATTCGCGCAGTGCCATCCGCGCGCGCCTACGCCGCGCGCGCGGGCGCGGCGGCGTGAGAGAATTGGATTCTCCACACCTGGGTTTCCGACATTGAAAACCGCCGCCGCGCTCATTTTTGCCCTGTGCACGATCACCGGCAGCGCGTCCGCTGCGAAAGTTTCCGAGATCACTCTCGCCAACCCCGGGTTCGAAGCGCAAAGCACAGACACGCAGAATCCGATACCGGGCTGGAGGCTTTCGCAACACGCAGGCCCGATTTCCTACGAGAGCAAGCTCGACACGCGCGTTCACACGCAGGGTAAGGCGAGTTTCCGGATTACCTGCCTACAGGATCAGGTCTACGGCTCGATCAGCCAGAAAGTGTCGATCGCGCCGGCCGTCGTCGATCGTACGATCGAGCTCAGCGCTGGCGTCGACAAACGCGGCTGGGTGCTGATGCTGACCGTCATGGCGCCGAGCGGCAATGAGCAGGTGCGATCGGAGCCGCTGCTCGGCAAGCACGCGTTCACGCGCGTGAAAGTCGCGACGAAACTGCCGGCCGGGACGCGCGAACTGGATATCGGCGCGCTACTGCTCGGCGGAGGCAGTGCCTGGCTCGACGACGTGCATCTGCGCATCATGGAATGAACGACCGTGATCTACTCCGCTTAGGACCAGGCCGCAAGATCGTCGCATCGATCTGGCAAGAAACCAGTGAAGAAGAAGACCCGCGACAGCGTGCTCGATAACGCCAAGTCGCTCTTGTAAATCCGACCCAGCGACTCTCATCACCGATGCGGCGCTCGCTGCAGCGAGCGATGCTTTTAGCGTTCGATAACAGTGCGTGTGCTCTACTGGCCTTCTGCGAATGTGCGCAGGGCCCATGTGGCGCTGGCTCACACTCACTGTATTTCTAACCGGCGAATTCGGATCGACCGCGGTATCGCGTGAAGCGAAGCGCGACGATGATTGCACGCCATGTCTTGCGTCGAGCCCTGCATCAGATGCCACCGCACCGCCCGCTTTCGGTAGCAGCGCAGCACGAGAACCCGAGCCGCTGATTTCGACCGACTACCTCAAGCTGATCTGGGCCGACACGTCGGAAACCGCGAGCGCGCCATGGCGCTGGGATGGCGGCGACTGGCGCGATCTGGGTCTGATCGGCGGCGGTGTCGTGCTCGGCATGGCCGCGCTCGACAAGCCGATCCGCGATGTCGCGCAACGTAATCGCTCTACCTCGTCTGACCGCTTCTTCACGCACATTCAGCGCTTCGGTACCAAGCAATACGGCCTGCCCGTGCTCGCCGGCTTCTATGCCTATGGCGAGTTCGCCGGCGACAACGAGAGCAAGACCGTCGCACTGGACGGCCTTTCCGCGAGCCTGATCAGCGCGCTGGTGACCTCTTCGATCAAGGGCCTCGTCGGTCGCACGCGACCGAGCAGCGGGCGCGGTCCGCATTATTTCGCGCCGCTGCAGGACGACTATTCGTTTCCGTCCGGGCACGCGACGGGTGCGTTTACCTTCGCTTCGGTCATTGCAACGCACTACGACTCGATCTGGGTCGACACTGCCGCCTACGGCATCGCTGGCCTCGTCGGCATTGCACGCATCCAGCAGGACGCGCACTGGGCGACCGATGTCGTCGGGCGGACTGATCGGCGGTTTCATCGGCCATCATCTCGTGCGGTTCAATCAGAAATGGCGCGCCGATCATCCGGCGCTCGCCCCAACCATCAGCAGCGATGGTCGGCAGGTGCTCCTGACCTGGACGTTCTAACTGCGGAGGATTTCCTGCGCCCGGTGCGTTTCCACAAACTCGCGAACCTGCCGCGCGTCGAACGGCCAACCCAATTCGCAGCGCGAATCTGCATCGTGCAGTACAGGCACACGCGCGCCGTAGCGCGCTTCGAGTACCGCATCGTCGTCGATGAATACGCTCGCGAAATCGGGTATACCAGCCTGCGCGAGCAGTGCGAGCGCCTCGTCGCAAAGCTGGCAGTCATCGCGCTGGTAGAGGATCAGGTGCATGTTCGCATCGGTATTGGCAGCGGAGTCGACATTATCTATGCGCGGCCACGATCGGCAATCAATTGACAGCGCGGGGATAGCGGGCAAGTATTCCGCCATGCTCGGGCGACGCATCTACTTGCCGCAATGTCTTTTTGCCGTGGCTCTATGCCTCACAGGCAGCGCCGCGCACGCCAAGCACATCTACCAATACACCGACAAAGACGGCGTCGTGCATTTCACCGACGTCAAGCCGGCGGATGCGACTACGGGAGTGAAGTCGACGCTCGTGCGCGCGGAGGCGCGTGCGCTGGTGCGCTCACGCCAGGACGGCACGGATGAGGACCGCACGATCGTGATGGTGAACGAGGCCGGCGGGCGGGGGTGCGCAGTGAACCTGCGGTGCTGCCGGCACGCGTCGTGCTGCCGCCGTTGAGCGAGACGCGCGTGCTGCATGTCGTGGCAGTCAATCCTGCGGCGGGTTTTCGCTATCGCTACAAATACAATTACCTGCCGGGCGACTGGCATGCGCAGCACGACGATCGTGCGCGCTATCGCGTGCCATTCGCGTCGAGCGAGAAATTTCGCGTGAGCCAGGCGTTCAATGGCGAGTTCAGTCATCGCGATGCCGGCAGCCGCTATGCAGTCGACATCATGATGCCCGACGGCACCCCCATTACCGCTGCGCGCGACGGCGTCGTGATGAGCGTCGAGAACGACTACGCCGGCAACGGCCTGGATATCGATCAGTACGGCGACCGCGCGAACAATGTGCGCCTAGTGCATAGCGACGGCACCATGGCGGTGTACGCGCATCTGCAGCTCGAGAGCGCGCGCGTGCAGGTCGGCGAACACGTGCGTGCGGGACAGGTCATCGCGTTGTCGGGCGACACGGGTTACACCAATGGTCCGCACCTGCACTTCTGTGTGCAACGCAATACGGGGACGGAAATCATCTCGCTGCCATTCGTATTTACCGGCGCAAATGGTGATTTCACGCCGACCGAAGGGATGATGATCGGACCGCCGTGACGCGCGTGCCGGCGCGCGAGGCTCTATAATCGCGGCCCTTTGTCCGACCCGGCCGCACCGGCCATCACGATCTGCATGAGCCATCTCGAAGAAACCCGCCGCCGGCGCACGTTTGCCATCATTTCGCATCCCGACGCGGGCAAGACCACGTTGACCGAAAAGCTGCTGCTGTTCGGCGGCGCGATCCAGATGGCCGGCAGCGTCAAATCGCGCAAGG
>VBNZ01000090.1:8636-9235 GCA_005877675.1 Gammaproteobacteria bacterium | reverse complement strand
GACCTGAAACAAAAAACCAGGCATCGGGAGCGAATCGATTCGAAGATGAAGCATCGACGCGCTGCCGTCCCCTCACGGCAGCACATCGATCCCCTGATTTTTCAATCGACCGATTTGATCGTGAGCGCGTCCATCGGACCCGTCGAGGATGACTCGGCGTAGCTGACGTTGACTTCGTCACCGAACGTCGGCATGCGGCTGAGTTTCTTATAGGTGAAGATGTACGCCTGCTTCCCGGCGGCAAGTTTGAAGGTGCCGAGGTTCTTGTTGACTTCGACAACCTGGCCGCTGACGAGCTTGACGACGAGCTTGGAGGTGCTGCCGAGCTGCCGTTGCACGGCAACCTGCGCGCCCGCCATGTCGGAAAAGCTCACGAAAGCCGCAAATGTCGCTGCAATCAAGGTAGTGCGTTTCATGGTTCTGCCCCGCGTAATGTCAGGAGAAACAATCAGTGCAATCTGGGGAGTCAGATGGCTTCGAATCCTGAGGTCAGGTGCTGCCCCACACTGTTACGAGCATGTTTCATGCCAAACATAGGGGTTTACACATACTGCTTTGAGGAGTCTATAAGTGCGAACTGTATCACGCTTTCAGCATGA
>VBNZ01000090.1:2850-8622 GCA_005877675.1 Gammaproteobacteria bacterium | reverse complement strand
AATTTAGCCACGCAGCGCCGGAAATCAGGCATGTCCCTACAAAGGGGAAAGCTGATTTCATGCGCAATTTTGCCCAAGTGCGACAGTTTGTGACGCGGTTCCATAGCCAAGGGCGCGCCGATTGTGTTACTCGCTCAGGCGTCCGCCCAGTGCGGTAAGCAGAGCTTGGGCGGTGCCGATGCGCTCGGCCGCGCCGGGCAGCTCGAGGCGGATCTTCAATTTGTCCTGGCCGTCGAGTGAGTATACTTTTGGCTGCTTCTGGATCAGGCCGATCACGCGCAGCGGATCGATGTTCGGCTGCGGCTTGAACAGGATGCGGCCCCCGCGTTCGCCGAGCTCGAGCTTCTTCATACCCAGAGCGGTCGCGGCGAGTTTCAATCCGGCCGCGATGAACAAATGCTTGATCGCGTCGGGCAACAATCCGAAACGATCGATCATCTCGATCTGCAACTCGCGCAGTCCGTGCGCATCGCGCGCACTGGCAATGCGCTTGTACAGCGTCAGGCGTGCGTGCACGTCGGGCAGATAGTCGTCGGGGATCAGCGCGGGAATGTGCAGTTCGATCTCGGCATCGTGCTCGTTGACCAGATCGAAGTCCGGCACCTTGCCCGACTTCAGTGCTTTTACGGCACGTTCCAGCAGTTCGTTGTAGAGATTGAACCCGACCGCCTCGATCTGTCCGGACTGTTCCTCGCCGAGCAGCTCGCCGGCGCCGCGGATTTCCAGGTCGTGCGTCGCGAGCGTGAAACCTGCGCCGAGTTCTTCCAGCGAGGCGATCGCGTCGAGGCGCTTTTCCGCATCGGCGGTGATCATGCGCCGGTCGGGCACGATCAGATAGGCATAGGCGCGATGATGCGAACGTCCGACGCGGCCGCGCAGCTGATGCAGCTGCGATAAGCCGAAGCGATCGGCACGATTGATCAGGATGGTATTGGCGCTCGGTACGTCGATGCCCGATTCGATGATGGTCGTGCACACCAGCACGTTGAAGCGCTGGCGGTAGAAATCGAGCATCACCTGTTCGAGTTCGCGCTCGGGCATCTGCCCATGCGCCACGCGCACGCGCGCGTCGGGTACGAGCTCGCCGAGCTCGCGCGCGGTTTTTTCGATCGTGTCTACTTCGTTGTGCAAAAAATATACTTGGCCGCCGCGCGCGAGCTCGCGCTGGAATGCTTCCCTGATCGTCGCGCTGTCCCACGGCGCGACGAAGGTTTTGACCGCGAGGCGGTGCGACGGCGGCGTCGCGATGATCGACAGGTCGCGCAGTCCCGACATCGCCATGTTCAGCGTGCGCGGAATCGGCGTCGCTGTCAGCGTGAGCAGATCCACTTCGGCGCGAAGCTTTTTGAGCGCCTCCTTCTGCCGTACGCCGAAGCGCTGCTCTTCGTCGACGATCACCAGGCCCAGGTCCTTGAACTTAATGTCGGGCTGCAGCAGGCGATGAGTGCCGATCATCACGTCGATCTGGCCTTCGGCGAGTTTCTTCAGCGCCGCGTCGACCTCCTTCTTCGACTTGAAGCGGGATATCACCTCGATGCGTACCGGCCAGTCGGCGAGGCGGTCGGCAAAATTGCGGTAGTGCTGCTGCGCGAGCAGTGTGGTCGGTGCAAGCAGCGCGACCTGCTTGCCCGCACTCGCTGCGACGAATGCCGCACGCAGCGCAACCTCGGTCTTGCCGAAGCCGACATCGCCGCAGACGACGCGATCCATCGCCTTGCCGGAAGCCAGGTCGTCGATCACCGCTTCGATCGCGCGCAATTGATCCGGCGTTTCCTCGAACGGGAACGAGGCGGCGAACTGCTCGTACAGCGCGCGATCGTAGGCGATAGCATTGCCGTGGCGCGCTTCACGCTGTGCGTATAGCGCGAGCAGTTCGGCGGCGACGTCGCGTACCTTCTGCGCGGCCTTGCGCTTGGCTTTTTCCCAGGCGTCGCCGCCGAGTGCGAGTTCCGGCACCGCGCCGGCGTAGCGCGAGACCAGATGAAGCTGTGCGACGGGTACGTATAATTTGTCGCCTTTTGCGTATTCTATACAAAGGAACTCACCCGGATCGCCCTTGTTGTGCGGCGAGCCGCCGACATCGAGCTTGAGCAGGCCCTGGTAGCGCCCGACGCCGTGATCGGCATGCACGATCGGCGCGCCGATCGTCAATTCCGACAGATCGCGCAGAATTGCTTCGGGCTCGCGCGCCGCGCGCGCGCGGCGGCGCGTGATGCGCGCGCGTTCGCCGTAGAGCTGGCGATCGGTGAGGACGGTAAGAGCAGGCGCGGTCAGCGCAAAACCGTCGTCGAGCGCCGCGACGGTAATGCAAAAGCGCGGCAACACATCGCGTCCGCTCTTTTCTCCCTCTCCTCCGGCACCATCGGGGAAGAGGGAGGGGGTGAGGGGGTGCTTTTGCTCTTGCGCTGCGCCCCGTGGATCAAGAGCCCGCCTCGCCGGACCCTCTCCCCCGCTGCGCGATGGGGAGGGCTTTAGACCGGCAAATTCCTGCCACGACGCGATCGTAGTGGGCAGCAAGCCGGCGGCACCAAGTTGATCGATCAACGCCTCGCGCCGACCCGCCGAATCCGCTGCGATCAGCACGCGGCCCGGATAGGCATCGACGAATCGCTTCAACTCGCGCGCCGGTTCCTCGCCGCGCTGATTGAGCGGCAGCATCGGCGCCGGCTGTGTGCCGAGATCGACGGCGTGTGGATTTGTGCCCTTCGCGACAATTTCCACACGCAGGGTGCGATTGAGCCGCTCGCGCAATTCCTGCGGCGACAGATACAGCTCGGCAACCGGTACGATCGGCCGTTCGATGTCGTGCGCGCGACTGTCGTAGCGCGTCTGCGCCTGCTGCCAGAAGGCTTCGGTCGAATCGAGCGCGCCGTCGGCGAGTACGAATACCGATTCATCGCCGAGATAATCGAACAGCGTTTCAGTGTGATCGAAGAACAGTGGCAGGTAGTACTCGATGCCCGCGGGCGTTGTGCCTTCCTTGATGTCCTGATACACGGGGCAGTGCCGCGGATCGATTGGGAAGCGCTCGCGCAGCGTGTTGCGGAACGCCTTGGTTGATTCCTCGGTCAACGGGAATTCGCGTGCGGGCAGCAGGTTGACCTGGTCGACTTTGTGCGCCGAGCGTTGCGTTTCCGGGTCGAAGGTGCGGATCGATTCGATCTCGCGATCGAACAGCTCAATGCGATACGGCTCAAGCGCGCCCATCGGAAACACGTCGAGCAGCGCGCCGCGCACGGCGAAGTCGCCCGGTTCGAGTACCTGCGGCACATTGCGGTAGCCGGCGGCTTCGAGGCGGCGCTGTTCGCTGGCCAGATCAAGAGTTTGTTTCAGCGCCAGCACCAGACTGGAACCGCCGATAAAGCTGCGCGGCGCGAGCCGCTGCATCAGCGTTGATGCGGGCACGATCAGTACGCCGCGGCGCGTCGTCGGCAGGCGATACAGCGCCGCGATGCGTTGCGAGACGATTTCCGGGTGCGGCGGAAACAGGTCGTAGGGCAGGGTTTCCCAGTCGGGGAAATGCAGCACTTCGATCGCGTCCGCGCCCGCTGCGCCAGCGACGAACGCGCGCAGATCGCCTTCGAGCGTGTGCGCGGCGTGCGTATCGCGCGCGACTGCGACAACGACACCCGCGTGCGCGCGCGCGGACGCCGCGATCGCGAGCGCGAGCGCGCTGCCATGCGGGGCGTTCCAATAGCGGCGCTGCTTTACGTCGACGGGCAGCGGGGGATGGAGCAACAGCGATTCGGTCATGAACTGGTTATTTTACCGGATCGCTCAACATCGAGTTGGCGCTGGTGCTTGCGAACTCGCGCGACGCCGCGCCGCGCGAGTTCAAGACTTGCCGATTTACGGCTTCTTCTTCGGCGGTTGCGCCGGCGCCTTTGCCTTCTCGGCCTTATCGTTGGCGAACTTCATCATCGCGGCAAACTCTTTCTTGAACTGCTCCATGTCGATCTGCGAGCCGTTGAGCACGGTGCTCCAGTGGCGTGTCTGCGCGGACATGGCGATCGCCTCGCGAACCTCTGCCTCGGTCGCGCCGTTGGCCTTCGCAGATTCGGTATGGAAATAGACGCAGTAGTGGCAGGGAATCTGCGCGGCGACGGCGAGTCCGATCAATTCCTTCTCCTTGTTTGACAGCGCGGTGTGCGGGTTGAGCTGCAGCGACTTCATTTCCGACCAGGCGCCGGCGATGCCCTCCGGCGGAAATACCTTGAGGAAGGTCGGCACGCTGCCGAAGGTCGCCTCGATATCGGCATAGGCCGCCTTGGCATCTGCGTTGTCGGCGGCGAATGCCACGCCGGACAGGCTGCAGGCGGCGGTAAGGATGGCGAGACTGATCAAGCTTTTCATGATGCAATTCTCCCGATCGTTGATTGTTGTGAAATCCGCATACGTGCGGAAGGCTGGCGGCGGCGCGTGTCTGCGAGCGCAAGCGTGTAGGAAAGTGTCCACGGCGCTCGTTGCACCGGTGTCCCCGCGCGGGCCGACTATGTGGTGGCTCGCGCCGTCTATGATAAATCCGCGGGACCACAAAGGATTGCAGCCCGGCGCTTTTCGATCAAAAAAGCCCTTGAGCGGCGGTGGTTCACCAGTGCCGAAAGACAGGCCGTGTTTCAACATTTATTTACCCGATAGTTATGCGGCGAAACAAGACGATGGGCGATAATCCATGGATGAAATCGAGATGGTTCGAGGCGTACGGCGCACCCGCTCCAATACGCTTACGCATGGATAACTTGTGCCGCTTCGCTCCGGCGATCGGCGCCTTGCTGCTGGCGGCATGCTCGGGGTCGCCGCCGCCGGGCCCGCCGGCCGCCGCACCCGTCAGCGTCGCGAATGTCGTGCGTAAGTCGATGCCGGAATTGTTCAATGGCGTCGGCACGGTCGAGGCGATCAACAGCGTCGCCGTCAAATCGTTGATCGACGGCCAGCTGCTCGAAAGCCGCGTCAAGGACGGCGATGCGGTCACACCCGGGCAGCTGCTGTTCAAGATCGATCCGCGTCCGGCGCAGGCTGCGCTTGCACAGGCGCAGGCTGCGCTGGCCAAGGACGTGGCGGCGCGCGATCTGGCGCATGCCCAGGTCGAGCGTTTCGCGCCGGTCGCGGCCAAGGGATTCATCTCCGCCGACCAGATGCAGCAATACCTCACCGCGCAATCGGCCGCCTCGGCGAGCGTCAAGGTCGATCAGGCCAATGTCGCCGCCGCGCGGCTCACATTGGGTTATGCGGAAATACGCGCGCCGTTCGCCGGACGTGCCGGGCGCATCCTCGTGCAGCCGGGCAATCTGGTGAAGGCCAACGACACCAATCCCTTGCTGGTGATCAATCAGGTCGCGCCGATCTATGTCGGCTTTGCCGTACCGGGCACCTATGTCGATCGCGTACGCGCAGCGCAGGCGCAGGGTGCGCTCACGGCGCAGGTGCAGGCCGAAGGTATGAAGACGCCGCAAAGTGGAATAGTTGCTTTTGTGGACAACGCGGTCGACGCGACGACCAATACGGTCAAGCTGCGCGCGAGTTTCGACAACGGCGGCGAAGCGCTGTGGCCGGGGCAGTTCGTCAATGTGACGCTCACCCTGGGCACCGAAGCGAATGCGTTGGTCGTGCCCGACGCCGCGATCAAGGCCGGTCCCAACGGCAGCTACGTGTTCGTAGTCAAACCCGACAAGCATGCCGAGCAGCGTAGCGTCACCGTTGTGCGCAGTGTGGCGGGCGAGAGCGTAATTGCACAGGGCATCGCGGCGGGCGAGAGCGTGATCGTCGACGGCC
>VBNZ01000090.1:0-2813 GCA_005877675.1 Gammaproteobacteria bacterium | reverse complement strand
AGCGCCGCCCGCGGCGGCCGCGAAGGACCACACGAAGTGAGCGACGCGCGATGAGCGTCTCCGAAATTTTCGTGCGCCGCCCGGTCATGACCACGCTGGTCATGGTCGGCATCCTCGTATTCGGCATCGTCGCCTATCGCCTGCTGCCGGTGTCGGATCTGCCCAATGTGGATTTTCCGACGATCCAGGTTACCGCCACGCTGCCGGGCGCGTCGCCCGAAACGATGGCCTCGGCGGTCGCGACGCCGCTGGAAAAACAGTTTTCTTCGATCCCCGCGCTCGATTCGATGACCTCGACCAGCGGCATCGGGCAGAGCCAGATCACGCTGCAGTTCACGCTGGAACGCAACATCGACGCGGCCGCGCTCGATGTGCAATCGGCAATTTCCGCCGCGTTGAAGCAATTGCCGACGACGATGACGGTGCCGCCGACGTTCCGCAAGGTCAATCCGGCCGATGCACCAGTGTTCTTCATTGGTCTGACTTCGCAGACCATGCCGTTGTCGAAAGTCGACGAGTATGCCGAGACCTTGCTCGCACAGCGCCTGTCGATGATCGACGGCGTCGCGCTCGTCAACGTATATGGCTCGCAGAAATACTCGGTGCGCATCGATCTTGATCCTGCGGCGATGGCGACGCGCGGGCTCGGCATCGACCAGGTCGCCACCGCGGTCGGTGCGGGCAACGTCGACTTGCCGACGGGCACGCTGTACGGCAGCGACCGCACGTACAGCGTGATGGTCAATGGTCAGTTTAAACCGTTCGCCGATCTGATCGTCAGCTACCAGAACGGCGCACCGGTGCGGCTGCGTGACATCGGACATATCTACGACGGCGTACAGAACGACAAGCTCGCGGCGTGGGTCAACGGTCAGCGCGGCGTGCTGCTGGCGATCCAGAAACAGCCGGGCGTGAACACGATCGCCGTCGTCGAGCGCATCCGCGCCGTGCTGCCGGGCTTTCAGAAACAGTTGCCGGCCGGTCTGGACATGAAGATCTTCTACGACCGCACCGAGAGCATCCGCGCCTCGGTCGACGACGTGCAGTTCAGTCTGGTGCTGGCGCTGTGTCTCGTGGTGCTGGTGATTTTTGTCTTTTTGCGCAATGTATACGCAACCGTGATTCCGTCGCTGGCGCTGCCGATGTCGATCATCGGCACGTTCGCGATCATGTACCCGTTCGGCTACAGCCTCGACAATCTGTCGCTGATGGCGCTGACGCTGTGTGTGGGTTTTGTCGTTGACGATGCGATCGTGATGCTCGAGAACATTACGCGCCACATCGAGATGGGCAAGGACGTGCGCGCGGCGACGTTCGAGGGCGCGCGTGAGATCGGGTTCACCATCGTGTCGATGACGCTGTCGCTTGCGGCGGTGTTCATCCCGGTGCTGTTCATGGGCGGCATCGTCGGGCGCCTGCTGCACGAGTTCGCGGTGACGATCGTCGCGGCGGTGCTCGTCTCGGGGTTTGTCTCCCTCAGCCTCACGCCGATGCTGTGCAGCCGCATGCTCAGGCCGCATCGCGCCGATCGCGCCGATGTGCCGCACGGCGCGCTGTATCGTTTGTTCGAGCGCGGTTTCGATGCGATGCAGGAACTCTACCGACGCACGCTGCGCGCCTGCCTGGCGCACCGGCGCTTCGTATTGCTTGGGCAACAGCGTGGCTGTTCGTGGCGATTCCGAAAGGATTTCTGCCGAGCGACGACACCGGGCAGCTGTTCGTGTTCACCGAAGCCGATCAGGACATCGGTTTCGACGAGATGGCGCGCAAGCAGCAGATCGCCGCCGAGATCATTCGCCAGGATAAAAATATACAAGGCGTGATGTCGTTCATCGGTGTGTCACAGTCGAGCTCGACGCTTAATCTCGGGCGCATGATCGTGACGCTGAAGCCGCGCGGCGAACGCGCATCGCCGGATGAAATCATTCAGGAGCTGCGCCCCAAGCTCACCGGCATCCCGGGCTTCAAGGTGTATCTGCAGAATATTCCGATTATCCGCATTGGCGGCCAACTGACCAAGACGCAATACCAGTACACGCTGCAGGACGTCGACACCAAGGAATTGTTCACCTTCGTGCCGAAGCTGGTTGAGGCGATTGCCAAACTGGAGGGATTTCAGGACGTGACCAGCGATCTGCTGATCGCCACGCCGCAGATCGACGTAAAGGTCGATCGCGACGCGGCTTCCGCCGTCGGCGTGACCGCCGCGCAGATCGAGAGCGCGTTGTATACGGCGTTCGGTCCGGCGCAGGTGTCGACGATCTATAGCGCGATCGATCAATACTGGGTGCAGATGCAGGTCGATCCGGCCAAGCAGAACGATCCGAATATTCTCGGGCAGCTTTACATCCGCGGCAGCAAGGGCGCGCTGGTGCCGCTGTCGGCGGTCGCGCGTTTCGACAAGTCGGTCGGGCCGGCGACGATCAGCCATCTCGGCCAGGTGCCGGCGGTGACGATCTCGTTCAATCTCGTGCCGGGCGTCGCGTTGAGTCAGGCGGTCGAGCGCATCAATGCGGCGGTGACGAAAATCCGGATGCCCGAGACGATCAGCGGCTCGTTCCAGGGCGCGGCGCAGGCGTTCCAATCCTCGCTCTCAGGCATGGGCATGTTGCTGCTGCTCGCGGTGTTCGTGATCTATCTCGTGCTGGGAATTCTGTACGAGAGCTTCATCCACCCGCTGACTATTCTGTCCGGATTGCCGACTGCGGCATTCGGCGCGTTGTTGACCTTGCTGCTTTTCCGAATCGATCTGAATCTGTATGGCATGGTCGGCCTGATCATGTTGATAGGCATCGTCAAGAAAAACGCGATCA
>VBNZ01000089.1:10023-14467 GCA_005877675.1 Gammaproteobacteria bacterium | reverse complement strand
CGTCGGTTGCCGGCTCGCCATTGAGCCCGAACACCAACAACGGCGGCGGTACCGGCGCGTCGACCATTTCGCTGCGCGGCCTCGGCACCAACCGTTCGCTGCTGCTGATCAACGGTCATCGCATTCCGTTTCAGCTGCAGGATCTCAATATCATTCCGGTGTCGGCGGTGGAGCGCATCGAGGTGCTGACCGACGGTTCGTCCTCGGTCTACGGTTCGGATGCGGTCGCGGGCGTAGTCAATATCATCACGCGTACCAACTATCAGGGCGCCGAATTCGGCCTCGACTACGGCATCTCCGATCGGGACGACGGCGAGCGCCGTGGCGTACACGCGATGTTCGGACAGACGACCGACAAGGGCAGCATCCTGCTTGGCCTCAATTACAACAAGAACGATGCCGTGTCAGCGGCAAATCGAGCCTTTTCACACGACGCGCTATATCGGTACAGCACAGGCTACGTGAGGCATGGCGGATCGAGCCGCACACCGAACGGCGCAATCTCGCTGCCTGCGAGTCTGATCAATTCGGTGTATGGCGGCTGCCCTGGCTCGGGCAAGCGTGTTATCCGCAAGGATGGCGCGAGCGGCCAAAGCTTGTCCAACTATCAGGCCGTCGGCAACTACGATCTGACGCCTGCCGATCGCACTGGCCTGTTCGCGCTCGGAAATTACAAACTTACCGACAATGTCGAGGCGTTTACCGAGATTTTTCACAACAAGACCGTGTCGCGGGCGCGCATTGCGCCGCTGCCGCTGGATGCGCAGACCGACGGCCTGTTCATTCCAACCAATCAGTACTACAACCCGTTCGGCGTCGCATTCGGTCCGAACGACAACGAGTTCAAGACGCGCCTGACCTCGCTCGGCAACCGTACCGCCGATTTCTCGACGACGCATGATCTCGTCACCGCGGGCTTCAAGGGCACTTTCGCCGATTCCGCGTGGAACTGGTTTGCCAATGCGAGCTACGGCAAAGTCTCGCAGAGTTTGAACAATCTCAACTTCATCAACTACGACAAGCTGAGGGCCAATTTCGCCTGCACGACCGTGAGTTGCAATCCTATCGATATCTTCAACATCTACGATCCGAACACGATCGCGTTGTTAAAGAGCGCTGCAACGAGCTATCACAACTCGCCGCTCAACTATCAGATGCGCTCCGGCGAACTCGGTGCAACCGGTTCGATATTCGATCTGCCGGCGGGCTCGGTGCAAGTGGCGGCCGGTGCCTCGTACCGCAAAGAATACGTCCATAACATGACGGATCATGGATTGATCACGACGACGACCGGTAGCGGCGATACTCTGCAGTTGCTGTGCGCAGGCCCCTCGTCGATCTGCGCATCGCCGCAGCAGGGCGGATTCAATATCAAAGAGGCTTATGCCGAGTTGCTCATCCCAATCCTCAAGGATCAGCCGTTCGTGCATTCGCTGAATATCGACATCGGCGACCGCTATTCGAAGTACAGCAACTTCGGCAGTACCAACAATTGGAAGATCGCGATCGAGTTCAAGCCGATCGAAGATCTGTTGCTGCGCGCCACGGTGTCCAAGGTCTTCAGAGCGCCAGCGGTAACCGATCTGTTTGCCGGTCCGGGCTTTGACTCCGTTACTGCGTCCGACCCCTGCGGGTCGCCCAACGTAGCGAGCAATCCGGCATGCAGGGGCTATTCGTTCCAGAATACGGGTACGAGCCAGCTCAACGGCATCACCACCGGCTCGAATTATGCGGATAGCCAGCTCGGCCAGAATATCCATCTTACGCCTGAGCACGGCAAGTCGTTTGACTACGGTTTCGTCTACGACCCGAACTGGATTCCGGGCTTGTCGGTCAGCGCGGACTACTATCGCATCGTGCTGAATAACCTGATCATTTCGGGCCCGGGTACCGCGCAGACAATACTTGATGGTTGTTTCAACGGCGTCACCAATCTGTGTCCCTTCATTCTTCGCAACGCTACCGGCTCAAGCAAAGGCCAGATCAGATACCTCTTCGAACCGGCATTCAACAACGGCACGCTGACAACGCAGGGCGCCGATTTCGCGGCGCATTACCGATTGCCGGAGACTCCGGTCGGCAATTTCCGCGTCGGTTTTGCCGCGACGTATATTCAGCGTTACGACGTGACCAACGGCCCGCTGACGCAGGGCGTTGCCGGGCACTTCGATCGTACTTTCGGGGCGATCCAGCGCTGGCGCGGCACCGGCAGCCTCGATTGGAACTGGGGCGCGCTCAACGCCAACTGGACCGCGCGTTACATCGGCCACACGACGATCGGCTACGCCAACGCCGGGCTCGGGCCGACAGCGAACGCCGATCCCGGAGACGGCTCGGATCTATACGTGGGTCAGCCCTACCATTACGGCTCGTACGTCTATCACAACATTTCGTTCGGCTACAACATCGAGAAGCTCAATACGATGGTGCAGTTTGGTGTCGACAATGTCGGCGACAAGAAGCCGCCGATCTTCTATCAGCAGAATGTCGCCAACGCGAACACGGACGTGAACACCTTCGATCCGATCGGCCGTTTTTACTTCGCCAAGCTCACGGTAAAGTTCTAACGATACGACTGCGGTGCTCAAGCCGGCCGCGCGGTTCACTCCGCGCGGCTTTTTGGCGCTCCGGGCGCTGCCGTGTGCGGTGGGCTATCCGAAACTTACGGCATGGATCGGCGGCAGATTGCCGTTGACGAGCTGCCAGCGCTCGCCTGCATTTTCGCTGAGCCACAGATTGCCCGTGGTCGAGCCAAACGCAAGACGCTCGCCGCTCGTATCGATCGCGAGACCATGGCGATAGACGAGATCGTAGGCATCGCGCTGCGGCAGTCCCTCGCGCAGCACCTCGAAACTCGCGCCGCCATCGCGTGTGCGCGCGACGACGAGCTTGCCGTCGACCGGCACGCGCTTTTCGTCCTTCACCGCGGGCACGAACCATGCGATATTCGGATCGCGTGGATGCACGGCGACGGCGAAGCCGAACACCGACGGCGGCACCTGAATTTCCGACCACCTCAGGCCGCCATCGACGCTGCGGAACACGCCGTTGTGGTGCTGCACCCACAGATGATCTGGCGCGGCCGCGCATTGCACCATGCGGTGCGGATCCTGGATCGCCGGATCTTCGCGCCGTTCAGGCGGCATGTACGCGGCGAACATGCCATGCGTCGTCACATTCCAGGTCGCGCCGCCGTCGCGGCTTTGCCACACGCCGCCGCAGGACACCGCTACGCGCAAAGTGCGCGCGTCGCGCGGATCGACGCAGACCGAATGGATGCCCGGCGCGTCGTAGCCGCCGCCGAACCATTGCATGCGCTCGGGGCGATCCCACAGACCCTTGACGATCTGCCAGCTCGCGCCGCGATCGGCCGAGCGGAACAGGCCGCCCGGAATCGTGCCGGCCCAGAGCACGCCGGGTTCGTTCGCACCGCCGGCGACGAGTTCCCACAATAGTTGCAGCTTCGCCGGCGCGGGCTCTTTGCCATCGCCGGTCGCAACCTTGTCGTCGGCCGCATACGCGGGCGCGGCGATTTCCTGCCACGACTTGCCGCGATCGTCCGAGCGATGCAGCTTGACGCCAAAATGACCGAGATTGAGCGCGGCGTACCGGGTGCCGTCGCGCGCATCCGCGAGGGTGCGCGTGACGTTGTCGCCGAGAAACGACACGCTTTCGATGATCCATGCGCCGTCTGCGCGCGCGAGCGCAAACAGGCCTTTGCGCGTCGACACAAGCAGGTGATCTGATTTGATATTCGCGGACACGGTTCAACCTCCCGACAGGGCCTGCATAATGTATATTTCTGTACTTTGCGTCAGCGCCGCCTGCGGATGTGCCTTGTCGCTGAGCGCGATGCCGTCGACGAAGATCGCGACGTGACGACGTACGCCGCCGTGCTCGTCGAGGATATAGCTGCGCAGTGCGGGATAGCGGACGAATACCTCCCCCAATGCCTCGGTCAGCGTCGCACCGTGCGTCTGCAGCGCGACTTCGCCGGGCGTGGACACATCCGGCAAATGGCGCGTCAGCGCCGAAGCGAGTACGACTTTTGCCATGCGGTTATTCCGAGGAGAGCGATTCGGAACGGGTATTCTGCCGCGCCAGTACGCCGTGCTCAATCGCGGCGCAAAGACCAAGCCGGAGGCTTTTTTTTGGCTGAACCATTGCGCCGTTCCCGCAGAGTTTGACATCGGGCGATTTATATTTTACTTTAAGGTAAAATAACCATAAGGGAAAGTAATGCTGCACGATCACCTCAGCGCTACTTTCTCCGCACTCGCCGATCCGACGCGGCGCGCAATTCTTGCGCGCCTTGCGACAGGCGAGACGACAGTGACCGAACTCGCTGCGCCCTTTGCGATGACGCTGCCTGCGGTAACCAAGCATTTGAAAGTACTCGAACGCGCCGGCCTGATCACGCGCAGTCGCGAGGCGCAATGGCGCC
>VBNZ01000089.1:4535-9945 GCA_005877675.1 Gammaproteobacteria bacterium | reverse complement strand
TACATGAAATCCAGGAAAAGGAGAAAACTCATGTGACCAAGACCGCAACCGGCAAGCGCCGCCAACGAAGAACTCGCGCTTGAAATCGTACGCATGTTCGATGCGCCGCGACGTCTCGTCTACGCGGCTTGGACAGACCAGGCGCACAGCACGAAATGGGCGCCGCACAATATGCAGATCATCCACATCGAAGCGGATTTGCGCGTCGGCGGAAAAATCCGCGTCGGCATGCGTGGCGCCGACGGCGTGGAGCATTGGGAAAGCGGCGTCTATCGCGAGATCGTCGCCAACGAGAGGCTCGTGTTCACTCACGCTTGGGAAGACGGCAGGGGCGGGCGCGGGCCGGATACGCTCGTGCACGTTGAGTTCGAGGACGCAGGTCCTGGCAAGACGCGCATGATTTTCCGCCAGACTGGGTTCGGCTCAGTTGCGAGTCGCGACGGACATCGCCAGGGCTGGAGCGAGTCCTTCGACGATCTGGCCGCGTATCTCGCCACACTGCCAAACGATGCCTGAGGAAACAGCATGAAACTGTATTACTTCGAGACACCGCATCCGCGTATCGCATGTGCGGTAGCCAAGCACACCGATGCGCCGGTCGAATGGGTGCGTATCGACCTCACGCGCGGCGAGAACAAGCGGCCCGAGTACCTTGCGATCGATCCGAACGGCAAGGTGCCGGCGCTGGTCGACGGCGACGTCACGCTGTGGGAGGCGCCGGCGGTGATATGCCATCTCGCGGCAAAGACCGGATCGGACCTGTGGCCGCAGGACGAGCGCGCGCGCATCGATATCCTGCGCTGGTTCAACTGGAGTACCGCGCATTTCTCGCGCCATGCCGGCACGATCTTCTTCGAGCGTGTGATCAAGCCGGGCTTGCGTCTGGGCGAACCGGATGCGCACAACATCGAGCAGTCGAGTGCGATGCTGCGCCCGTTCGCCGGTGTGCTCGATGCGCATCTCGCGCAGCGCGACTACCTCGTCGGCAATCGCCTCAGTCTCGCCGACTTCCATGCGGCGATGTTTCTCGGCTACGACGCGGCACAACTGCCGCTTGAAGAGTTCGGCCATATCGCGCGCTGGTACGCACGGCTCCATGAGCTGCCGGCGTGGCGCGAGCCGTTCCCGGCGCAAGCCTGAGCCCTGATACAGCAGCGCTCAATGTGCTGCAGTCAAATCGAGAACTTCGGATCGCCCTCGACTATGCGCTGCTCAAGCTTCGGCGTCTCGCCGCGCTTCCAGAGCGGCGCGCGATGCACGACGCGATAGGCGAGCGGGCCGGCATCGGGCGCTTCGTTGCGCACGATCGGCCGCGGGATACAGACGAATTCGGTCTCGAATGCCTCGCGCGTTGCACGTACGAGGGCATAGCCGTGGCCGCCCATGTCGACAAAGGAGAGGTGCGGCGCGTTGTCGGGATTGGTCGCGGCGCGCGCCTTGGCGATGTCATGCGTCTTGGCGTATTCCAAACAGGCACGCACGCCGTGACGCAGCAGCAGGTTGATCGCAGGTTCCGGTGCTGCGCCGTTGCGATCGGCAAGGAACAGCGGCCGTAGCGAATGCTCCTTCGGGAATTTGTGCTCCATCGCCTCGACCATCCCCGGCGCGGAAATCGATCCGGTGATGAAGGCGATGCCGACCGGTGCGAATTTCTGTGGCGGCAGTGCCTTTGCCGCGAGCCCGGCCCAGAAACTGTGACGGTCGCCGGCAACCGTGGCGAAGCCGGTGATACCTTCGCGCGCGACGAAGTCGTAGATCTCGCCGCGTTCGACGAATGCGCCCGAGTGATCACCGCCGCCGAAGCAGGCGTAGCCCGCGCCTGGCCAGGGTTTGGTGATGCCGCCCGGCAGATTCTGCGGATCGGCGCGCATCTCGAGCGTGCCGGTCGTATTGCCCCAGATTTTCCAGGTCGCGCGCGAGGCCTTGAGCCGATCGAGGAACCAGGCCTTCTGCGTCGCGCCGAGTATACTTTGCGCAGGTTTGTCTTTCTGGAAATTGGGAACCTCGGTGTCGCCGAAGCGGATCGTCGCGGGCGCGTTGCCGCTGCCGTAGCTGCGTCCGGCGTCGAGAATTTCCTGCGCTTCCTGCGGAAAGAACTGCGGAAAATCCGGCGACGCCAGGGCCTTGGCTTCGTCGCGACCACTCACGTCCTCGGTTGCATAGCTGCGCTGGTCGGTGATGATCAGATCGACGTTGCGCCCGTAGCGCAGCGCGCGGTAGCCGGTAAGGCTCGCGAGCGCGGCGAGATTGTTCGGCTCCTGGCCGAGCCCGTCCTCGTCGAAATGCTCGATCGGCGCATCGACGACATGCGGTGCATCGAAGCGCTCGAGCGTCGTGCTGGGTTTTTTCACGCGTGCCGGCTGGTATTCGAACCAGGCCTGCATCGCCGCGACTTTGCGCATCTGCCGCGGCAGCGTCTTGCCGTCGAACTTCTGCAGGCTCTGCCAGCCGAGCCATGAAAACTCGTGGTTGTCCCACATGGCGACGAATGGAAAATAGGCGCGCGCATCCTGCAGATCGGGATCGTGCAGATAGGCGCGATAGACCGCGCGGTAGTCATCGAGCGTGGTCGGGATGTGGAAGTCGGCGTGCTTTTCCCCGTGCGCATAACGCACCAGTTCGCGGATCTTGCGGTCGTACATGTCCGCGCGATCTTCGGGATACCAGACCAGCTCGTAGATGAAATCGCCCAGATGCAGCACGAAGCCGAGCCGTTCTTCGGGCGCGGCGTGCGTATCCTCGTAAATCATGCGGCGATAGGCGTGTTGCGCGCCGGCGTTCGCGTTCTGGCACGAGACGAAGGCGAAATGCACCGCGCGCGCATCGTCATCGCGCGGTGCGGTCAGCGTACGCCCGATGCGACTGCCGTTGCCGTCGGTATCGGTGAAGCGATACCAGTATTCGTGTGCGGGCTTCAAACCGCCTAGCAGTACGCGGCACGTCCAGTCGGCATCGTTGCCGACTTTGATCGATCGCGTCGTGATCACGCGGACGAAGTCGCGGTCTTCTGCAACTTCGAGCGTAAGGCGCGTGCCGGTCGCGCCGTCGATCGGCGTGCGCCGTGTCCACAGCAGCACGCTATCGAAGGTCGGATCACCCGACGCAACGCCTTCAGGGTAAAGATCGCGGCGCTCGTTCCAGCGCGTTCGCGAAGGCGCCGCGAGCAGGCGGCTCCATGCCGCAGTCGCGCCGAGCGCGGCGGCGGCAGCGAGGAATTGGCGACGGTTGGTTCGCAACATGACAGCACCTCCGATCGTCGCAGAATAGCGAGGCGCGGCGTAAGCTCAGCGCCGCGCGGATCGCTCACTCTTCGCTGGCGCATCCGCGCGCAGGCGCACGCGTAGAAAATCGATGAACACGCGCAGCTTCGGCGGCAGCTGGCGACGGCTTGGATAATAGAGATAAAAGCCGTCATAGGGCGGCAGCCAGGCATCGAGTACGGTTTCGAGCCGGCCCGCTTTGATGTGTTCGCGCGCATAGCGTTCGAGCACGTGCCACAGGCCGACGCCATCGAGCACGGCACGCAGCGCAATCGAGTGCTCGTTGGTCACGAGCGGGCCATCGACGTCGACCTGAAACCAGCGTCCGCGTTCGGCAAATTCCCAGCGGTAGGCCGACGCGTTAAGCGAAAAGCGGAAACGCACGCAGCGATGTGCCTGCAGATCGCGCGGGTGTTTCGGTTTTCCATGCGCGGCAAAATATGCGGGCGCCCCGACCACGACCGAACGCGTCGGACCGCCGAGCGGAATTGCGACCATGTCGCGCTGCACTTTTTCGCCGAGGCGGATGCCGGCATCGAGTCCGTCGCTGACCAGATCGTTGAGGCCGCTGTCGACGCGCAGATCGAGGCGAATCTGCGGATACTCGCGCAGAAAATCCGCGAGCATCGGCCCGATCAGGCTCGGCAGGATGCTCTGCGGCACGGTCAGACGCAGCGTGCCGCCAGGACGCTCGCCATGCTGGCGCAGGTTTTCGACCGCATCGTCGATTTCCTCGAGCGCGGGCGACACGCGCTCGAGGAATTCTTTGCCCGCCTCGGTGAGGCCGACATTGCGCGTGGTCCGCTGCAGCAGACGCACACCGACGCGGCGTTCGAGCTGGCTGATCGTCTGGCTCAGGGCCGACGTGCTCACTTCAAGTTCGAGCGCCGCGTGCGTGAAACTGCCGTGGCGCGCGATCGCGTGGAATGCGCGCAAGGCGCTGCCGTAGTCGTTGCGCACTGTTTAGCCTCGCTTAAAGATGAATCAATCTATTGGGGATTTTTTCGCACGGGTTCAAGGCGCAGACTGCCGCTGTCCGCTGTACAAGGAGTCTGACATGAAGTTTCGTACACTCGGGTCCAAGGGACCCAAGGTTTCCGCACTTGGCCTGGGCTGCATGGGCATGAGCGAGTTTTACGGCACACGCGACGATGCGCAATCGATCGCGACGATACGGCACGCGCTCGACGCAGGTCTGAATTTTCTCGACACGTCCGACGTCTATGGTCCGCATACCAACGAGCAACTGATCGGCAAGGCGATAGCCGGGCGTCGCGACCAGGTGTTTCTTGCGACGAAGTTCGGCATCGTGCGCGACCCGAACGATCCGACCAGGCGCGGCGTCGACGGACGCCCCGAGTACGTACGCGCAAGTTGCGATGCGAGCCTCAAACGTCTTGGCGTCGAGACGATCGACTTGTACTACCAGCACCGCATCGACAAGTCGGTGCCGATCGAGGAAACGGTCGGCGCGATGGGCGAACTCGTGCGCGCAGGCAAAGTGCGCTGGCTCGGCTTGTCCGAGGCGTCGGTTGCGACGATCGAACGCGCGCACAGGACGCATCCGATCGCCGCGCTGCAGAGCGAGTACTCGCTGTGGACGCGCGATCCGGAGCAGCAGGGCACGCTTGCCGCATGCGCACGCCTCGACATAGGTTTCGTGCCGTACAGCCCGCTCGGGCGCGGTTTTCTCACCGGCGCATTCAAGAGTCCGGCCGATTTCGCCGAGGACGACTATCGCCGCAACAATCCGCGCTTTCAGGGCGAGAACTTCGCCAAGAACTTGCAGCTCGTCGAGAAGCTCAAGGAAATGGCTCTGTTGAAAAGTGCGGCCATTGATGGCCGCTCTTTGACTCCCGCGACCGGCGATGGGCGCAAAAGTACTGTCACGCCGGCGCAGCTCGCGCTTGCCTGGGTGCTCGCACGCGGCGCGCACATCGTGCCGATTCCCGGAACCAAGCGCATCGCAACGCTGGACGAAAACATCGGGGCGCTCGATGTCGTGCTGTCCGCAGCCGAGATTGCCGAGATCGACGCGATCTTCCCGGCCGATGCCGCAACCGGTGAGCGTTATCAGCCGGCGATGATGCAACTACTCAACGCGTAACCGACGCACGAGTTCGCCCATCGCGCCGACCGTTTCCTCGATC
>VBNZ01000089.1:566-4410 GCA_005877675.1 Gammaproteobacteria bacterium | reverse complement strand
CGAGAGGAACACGAAGCCGAGCAGATGGAACAGCTCGTTGAACGAAAGCTGGTACGACTGCGAATCGAGCATGCGCTCGAGCATGCGGTAGCCGACGCTGTCGTTGCCGCGCCCTAGCGTCTGCACGGCCTGCTGCGTCGTCTCGTCGTACGGGGTCAGATGCTCGGCCAGATGCGCGTGGTGCACGATCGCGCGATGCTGCCATAGAAAATTCGTCAGCGAGGCGGAGAAACTCGCACCGAGCGTACGTACGAAAGTCGCGAGGCCCGTCCCCGCGGCGATTTCATTGGGTTGCAAATCCGACAGCATGATCTGCGTGATCGGCATGAAGAACACCGCGACCCCCAGCCCCTGGATGAATTGCGTGATCGCGACGTGATAGAAATCGACGTCGAGATAGAAACTGGATCGTATGAAACTCGTTGCGCCCATCACGGCGAATGCGCAGGCCGCGACCAAGCGCAGATCGAACTTGTGGATGTAGCGGCCGACGAACGGCGTCAGCAGAATCGGCAGGATACCGATCGGCGCGGCGGCGAATCCCGCCCAGGTCGAGGTGTAGCCGAGATAGCGCTGCAGCCATTGCGGTACGAGCACGTTGATCGAGAAGAACGCGGCGTAGCCGAGCGTCATCGCGAGCGTGCCGGCGACGAAGTTGCGATGACGGAACAGGCGCAGATTGACGATCGGTTCCTTGTCGGTCAGCTCCCAGATCAGGAACACCGCGAGACTGATCGCCGAGACGATCGAGGCGATGATGATGAAACTCGATTCGAACCAGTCCTCGTCGTTGCCCTTGTCGAGCACGATCTGCAGCGCGCCGACGCCGATGACGAGCGTGGCGAGGCCGATGTAGTCCATCTTCGGCCGGAACGTTTGCTCCACCCGCTCACGCAGCTGCGAGTAAACGACCATCACAGCGAAGATGCCGACGGGCACATTGACGAAGAAGATCCACGGCCATGAATAGCTGTCGGTGATCCAGCCACCGAGGATCGGGCCGCAGATCGGCGCGACGATCGTCACCATTACGAGCAGCGCCAGCGCCTGACCACGTTTTTCCGGCGGATAAATCGACAGCAGCAGACTCTGCGTGACCGGATACATCGGACCTGCGACTGCGCCCTGGATCGCGCGAAACAGAATCAGCATGCTCATGCTCTGCGCAATGCCGCAGAGGAACGATGCGGCGCAGAACAAGATCGTTGCCGCGACGAACAGGCGCAGTTCGCCGTAGCGCCGCGAGAGCCAGCCCGTGAGCGGCAACGCGATCGCGTTCGACACCGCGAACGACGTGATAACCCAGGTCGCCTGGTCCGCGCTCGCGCCGAGATTGCCCGCGATCGTCGGCAGCGACACGTTCGCGATCGTCGTGTCGAGTACCTGCATGAAAGTCGCCAGCGACAGACCGAGCGTGGCGAGTCCCGGATTGACGGGGCGGAAGGGGGCGGGAGTGCTCATCGGTGTTGTTCAAATTTAGGACTGAGATATTTCGTCATTCCCGCGGCGCTGGTTGACAGCGCAGCGGGTCAAGCGGGACGAAAGGCGCTGGATTACACGCCGCTCCTGCGGCATACCCTTCGGGTCATTCGCTACGCGAATGTTCGCTTCGGCATCCTGCCTTCGCAGTCCCGCCGGGAGCGCGCAGGAATGACGAGCTGAGCGATCTATCGCTTCGCTACGTTCGCGCTTGCTCCCGCGTTCTCATGAACGATGCGATCGATATCGACCTGCGCGCCTTCCATCTGGCCCTGATACACATCCGTCGTGAATGCAGGTGCGGTAGGTGCGGTCTGCGCGAGCGCGGGGCCGGACTGGTCGTGCAGGTTCACATCGACCGCCATCGACAGGCCTACGCGCAGCGGACTCTTCTCGAGTTCCTTCGCATCGAGCGTGATGCGCACCGGCACGCGCTGCACGATCTTGATCCAGTTGCCGGTCGCGTTCTGCGCGGGCAGCAATGAGAACGCGCTGCCAGTGCCGACGCCAAGACTCTGCACCTTGCCGCGGAATTCGACGTTGCCGCCGTACAGATCCGAATGCAGCGTCACCGGCTGGCCGATGCGCATCTGCGCAAGCTGCGTCTCCTTGAAATTCGCATCGATCCACACCTGCTGCAGCGGCACCACCGCCATCAGCGCGAGGCCGGGCTGGATGCGCTGACCGACCTGCACGCTGCGCTTGGCGACATAACCGTCGACGGGCGCGAGCATCTTCGAGCGCGCATCGTTGAGATACGCGTTGCGCAGCGCGGCGGCCGCGGCCTGCACGTCCGGATGTTTTGCGACCACGGTTTCGTCGATCAGCGCGCGTGCCGTGTTGAGCTGCTGCTGCGCCTGCGCGTGGGAACTTTCAGCGGCGATGAGCGCGTCCCAGGCGTGCGCGAGTTCTTCGGCCGAGATCGCGCCGCTTGCGGCGAGATCTTTGCGGCGCGTGTAGTCCGCGCGTGCGCGATCGAGCGCGACACGCTGCGTCGCCACGACTGCCTGGCCGCCTTCGGCATTGCTGTACCAGCCGCGCACCTGGCGCACGGTGTGCGCGAGGTTCGCTTCGGCCTGCTGCAGCGCGATGCGCGCGTCGCTGCCGTCGATCTCGACCAGCACGTCGCCTTTGTGTACGAGATTGCCGTCGTCGGCATTGATCTTGACCACGGTGCCGATGGTCTGCGGCGTGATCTGCACGATATTGCCGTTGACGTAGGCGTCGTCGGTACCTTCGTGCCAGCGTCCGATCGTGTAGTACCACAGGCCGAAACCTATCGCGCCGACAATCACGACAAGCGCGACGAGGCGCAGCAGAAGGCGGCGGCGGCCGTTGTTCGGTTGCGCCGCTGCGGCGGCGCCATTGGTGGGGTTGGGAGTGCTCATGGGTGTATACCTTTGCAAAATTCTCTGCGCGTCATTCCCGCGAGGTGCTCTTCAACAGCGGAGCTGGTCGGGTGGGAATCCAGTTCTGTCTTTGTGTTTCTTTCTTTCAATTCACCGACCCGGCTCTGTTGCCGCGAGCGGCGGCGCGTTGTCGCCGGATTCGAATCCGCCGCCAAGCGCTTGCACGAGGCGCACGGAAGTGTCGATGCGTTGCGCGTTGAGCGCGGCCATGCGCTGTTCTGCCGTCAGCAACTGCTGCTGCACGGCGAGCGTGTCCAGATAGCTGCCGACGCCGGCCTTGTAGCGCTGCTGCGAAAGGTCGAACGCCTGCCGTGCGGCATCGACCGCGCGCTGCTGCGCGGCAATCTGCGTCGCGAGCGAATCGAGGCCGGAGTATTTATCGGCGACGTCGTTGAGCGCCGCGACGAGCGTCGAGTTGTACTGCGCGACGGCGAGGTCGTAGCTCGCATCGGCGCTTTTGAGGTCGGCGCGGCGGCGGCCGCCGTCGAAGATCGGCAGGCTGATCGCCGGCGCGATCTCGAAGAAACGCGCGGGCAGCGAGAACAGATTATCGACACTCGAAGAGGTCAGGCCAGCCATCGCATTGATGCCGATGTTCGGCAGGAACTCGGTTTTGACCGCGGCGATATTGCGGCTGGCTGCCTCGACGCGCCAGCGCGCGGCGACCAGATCGGCGCGACGGCCGAGCAGGTCGGCCGGCAGATTCGGCGGTGCGACCAAGGCAGCGGCACGCAACGCCCGCGGCTGTGCTATATCGAAGCCACGATCCGGCCCCTGGCCGAGCAGGGCTGCAAGCGCGAAACGCGCGGCGTCGATCGCCTGATCGGCGAGCGCGACCTGCTGGTCGGCGCTGGCCACTTCGGCTTCTGCCTGCTTCACCTGCAACTGGCTATCAATGCCCGCGGCGATGCGTTTTTGCACCAGCTCTCGCGCAGCATTCGCACGCTTACGCTGCG
>VBNZ01000089.1:0-541 GCA_005877675.1 Gammaproteobacteria bacterium | reverse complement strand
AGTGCGATGCGTGCGGCGTGCGCGTCGATTTCCGCGGCACGTGCCTCATCGATCGCTGCTTCCCACGCGGCGCGCTTGCCGCCCCAAAGGTCGAGGCTCCAGTTGAAGCTGGTGTAGATTGCCGGGAAGCTCTGGAACGAGCCGCCGAGCGGTTTCGGAAACGCAGTGGTCGGCAGGCGGACGCCGGTCACACTCGCATCGCCGTTCACGGTCGGCAAGCGGCGCGAATTCGCGCCGTCGATCTGCGCCTGCGCCGCGCGTGCGCGTGCGTCTGCGCTCGCGAGATCGGGATTGCCCTTGAGCGCCTCGTCGACGAGCGCATCAAGTTGCGTATCGCCAAGTGCCTTCCACCAGTCGTTCGCGGGCCACGCGGCGGGACTGAGTTTGAGCTTGCCGAGACTGCGTTCGGCGTGCAGCGATGCGGGCGAGGTCAGACTGCCCTCGGGATGCAGCCCGCCGGTGCTGGCACAGCCGGCAAGCGTGAGGCTTGCACCCAAAAACGCACCCACAATGTACTGTTTGGTAAAGAATTGCTTAGGCA
>VBNZ01000079.1:17427-42728 GCA_005877675.1 Gammaproteobacteria bacterium | reverse complement strand
GGTGAACAGCATCATCGCGGGCGGCGGCAATCCGGCGGACTACCTCACGGCCGATCCCAAGAGTCCGAGCGGCTGGGTGCTGCTGAATCCGATCTACAAGAAGTTTCCGGGCGGGTACAGCCCACTGTTTGGTGCCGATATCAAGGATCACGAGATTGTCGCCGGTGTGCGCGGCGGTGATTCCCTGAAATGGGATTTCCATGGGCGCACCGCAAACAACGATATTGACTATCGGCTCGATCAGTCGATCAACCCGAGCCTTGGCGGTCTGTCGCCGACGTCCTTCCATCCTGGCAAACTGACTCAGGAGGAAAGCGAAGTCGGCGCCGATTTCGTCCAGTCGTTCGGCAACAATCCGCTCACGCTTGCCTACGGCGCGCAGTGGCGCAACGAGACCTACAAGATCCACGCGGGCGACGCAGGCTCCACCGCGGTGGGTCCGACTGCTTCGGTTTTCGGCGTCGGCTCGGACGGCTTCCAGGGCTTCTTCCCGGCCTCGGCGGGCACGTTCAAGCAGGACAGCTACTCGGCTTATTTCGACGCGGAAACGAGTTTCAACGACCAGTGGTCAGGCGCCGCTGCCGTGCGTCACGAACACGCGGACAACTTCGGTTCCAAGAACGTCTTCAAGCTCTCCACGCGATATGCCGTTACAGAGACGTTCGCGGTGCGCGGCACCTACAACACCGGCTTCCGCACACCGACACCGGGCCAGCAATTCACGCTCAACGTCACGACGACGGCGGATTCCAAAGGCAACCTGATTCCGAGCGGCACCTATCCGGTCAGCAATCCCGTGGCACAGGCACTCGGCGCGGTGCCGCTGCAGACGGAAAAGTCCAAGAACCTCTCGCTCGGTCTGGTCTGGGATCCGCGCGACAACGTTTCCGTCACGCTGGATTACTACAAGATCAAAATCGACAACCGCATCGGCCTGATAGCCAAGACGGTAACGCAGGCCACGGTGGACAAGCTCGTCGCCGCGAACTATCCAAATGCGCAGCTGCTGCTCAACAGTGCTGCCAACTATTTCGGCAACGCCTTCGGTTCGGACGTTGACGGTATCGATTTTGTGATCGACTCGCGCTACAAATTGGGTGACGGCACGCTCAATATCGACTTCCGCTACAACTACAACAAGCAAGACATAGTCAATGTCAAACCAGGCACGATCAATCCCGATTTTGTATACGACTTCAAGAACCAGGTACCGAAGAATCGCGCGACATTGAGCTTTGACTATGCGCTGGGCCGAATCGACGCCGTGGCTCGAGTCAACTACTACGGCGGCTGGAGCACCACGGGTGGCTTGTTCGGCAATGGCGATGCGTCAGACGCGGTCAGCTACGGCAGCAAGGCTTTGCTGGACTTGGAGGCGCGCTACAAGTTCAACGATACGTTCTCTTTTGCGGTCGGTGGCGACAACGTCTTCAACACGCACCCGGACAAGGAGAAGAACGGGACGCTGGCGTTTCTCGGCAGCCAGTACGCGGTCACTTCGCCGTTCGGCTTCAACGGTGCGTTTTGGTACGCGCGCATCAAGGCGACGTTCTAACCGATCGGACGCGTTTTAGGGTGATGCAAAACAAAACCCCCGGCATCGCTGCCGGGGGTTTTTGTTTTTGCCTCTCGGCATGGTGAGGATCAGGCGAGACCGGCCTGCTTCATCACTTCCGCTGCGTAGTCCTCGACCACTTTCTCGATGCCTTCGCCAACGGCAAGGCGCTGGAAGCCGACGATGTCGGCGCCGGCGGCCTTGGCCGCGGCTTCGACGGTCTGGTCGGTGTTGAGCACGTAGGGCTGGCCGTACAGCGTGTTCTCGTTGACGATCTTGGCGATCTTGCCGCCGATGATCTTCTCGAGAATATTCGCCGGCTTGGCGCGGTCCTTCTCGGTCATTTTGGCGAGTTCGATTTCCTTTTCCTTCTCGACGAACGCGACCGGCACATCGGCGGCCTTGTTGTACGGCGGGTTCATCGCGGCGACATGCATCGCCACGCCGCGCGCGAAATCGGCTTCGCCGCCTTTCACCTCGACCAGCACGCCGATGCGGCCGCCATGCACGTAAGCGGCGACGTTGTTGCTGCTGTCGATGCGCGCCATGCGACGCACCTGTACGTTCTCGCCGACCTTGGCGACGACTTCGGCGCGCGTTTCCTCGACTGTGCCGCCACTCGGCATCTTCGCAGCCTTGAGCGCGTCGACGTCTTTGGCGCCGCTCGCCAGCGCGGTCTTGGCGACTGCGTCGGCGAACGACTTGAAGTTGTCGTCGTTGGCGACGAAATCGGTTTCGGAGTTGATCTCGACGAGAACGGCCTTGCCACCGTCCTGGGCCAGCACGATGCGGCCTTCCGCGGCGACGCGGCTGGCTTTCTTGTCGGCCTTGGCCAGGCCCTGCTTGCGCAGCCACTCAGCCGAGGCGTCGATGTCGCCGTTGTTTTCGGTCAGCGCTTTTTTGCACTCCATCATGCCGGAGCCGGTGCGTTCGCGCAGTTCCTTGACCAGGCTTGCGGTGATTTCCATAGTGTACCTCGATGATTCGTGGCGCGAGCTGAACTCGCGCCGGATTTGTTGATTGGTGCGGATTGCGGAAGCGAGCCGGATTGTCGTGCCGTCAGACTTCAAGTCGCGATGACGGCACGAGGATCGGCAGCACCGACTTGGCGTTACTCAGCGGCAGGCGGTTCGGCGGCCGGGGACGCATCGGCAGCGGCATCGGCCTTCTTCGCGGCAGGCGCCGGACCGGTACGACGCTGACCCGGAGCGGTCTTCTTCGCGGCGGCACCGGCAGGCTTGCGCGGACCCGGCTTGCGGCGATCGCGGTCACGATCACGGTCGCGTTCACCGCGATGATCGTCGGCCTTCTTTGTCACCGGATTGCCTTCGGCGTCGAGCTCGACGAATTCGTCCTTGGCCGCGGCAACATAGGCCGGCGCGGCAGCCTTGCCCTCGAGCACCGCGTCGGCGGCGGCGCGGGCGTACAGCTGCACGGCGCGGATCGCGTCGTCGTTGCCCGGAATCGCGTAATCGACCAGCGTCGGATCGTAGTTGGTATCGACCACGGCGACGACCGGGATGCCGAGCTTCTTCGCTTCCTTGATCGCGATGTCTTCATGACCGATGTCGATCACGAACAGTGCGTCCGGCAGGGCATTCATGTTCTTGATGCCGCCAAGCGATTTCTCGAGCTTCTCCTTCTCGCGGATCAGGCCGAGCACTTCGTGCTTGACCAATTTCTCGAAGCGGCCGTCGGTCGACATCGCCTCGATCTCTTTCAGGCGCGCGACAGACGCCTTCACGGTGCGGAAATTGGTCAGCATGCCGCCGAGCCAGCGCTGCGAGATGTACGGCATGCCGCAACGTGCGGCCTCTTCCTTGAGCGAGTCGCGCGCCGAGCGCTTGGTGCCGACGAACAGCACGGTGCCGCGCTTCTGCGCCAGGCCCGACAGGAAATTCATCGCGTCGGTGAACAGGGGCATCGTCTTTTCGAGGTTGATGATGTGGATCTTGCCGCGCGCGCCGAAGATGTACGGCGCCATACGGGGATTCCAGTAACGCGTCTGATGGCCGAAATGCACGCCAGCTTCGAGCATCTGGCGCATGGTGACTTGAGGCATGGGAATAAAACTCCAAATAGGGACGGGCCGCTGTATCTTGTGAGCGGCGGCGTCCGGGGTTAGAACCTCCACGTTCCCAACGTTGGCGACCTCGCGTGCAAACGGCGTAGCGTTTGCCCGAAGCACCCCGACAACGGTATCGGAACGTGTGCGGATTTGTTCCCGAGAAAGGGAACCGCGGAATTATAGCGGCTTCAGCGAGTTGCACGCAATATGCGCGCCGTCCCGGTACAATTCGCCCCCTCAGTTACCAAAAAGTTGTTGCAAGCATGCCCGTCACGATCAAAACCCCCGAGCAAATCGAGAAAATGCGCATCGCCGGTCGCCTCGCCGCCGAGGTGCTCGAGATGATTGCGCCGCATGTGAAACCCGGAATCAGCACCGAGGAACTCGACCGCCTCTGCCACGACTACATCGTCGATGTGCAGAAAGCGATCCCCGCCAATGTCGGCTACAAGGGATTTCCGAAGACGATCTGCACCTCAGTCAATCACGTGATCTGCCACGGCATCCCGAGTCCGGCCAAGCTGCTCAAGGAGGGCGACATCGTCAATATCGATGTCACCGTGATCAAGGACGGCTGGCACGGCGACACCAGCCGTATGTACTACGTCGGCAAACCCGACGTGCGCGCGCAACGCCTGTGCACGGTCACGCTCGAAGCGATGCTGCTCGGCATCGAACAGGTGCGCCCGGGTGCGACGCTGGGCGATATCGGCCACGCGATCCAAAAGCACGTCGAAGGCGCCGGTTTCTCGGTCGTACGCGAATACTGCGGGCACGGCATCGGTCGCATCTATCACGAGGACCCGCAAGTGCTGCACTATGGTCAGCGCGGCGCGGGCCTGCGCCTGGAGAAAGGCATGACGTTCACGGTCGAACCGATGGTCAACGCGGGCAAGCCGGGCACGCGCCTGCTGCCCGATGGCTGGACCGTCGTCACGCGCGATCATTCGCTGTCGGCGCAATGGGAGCACACGGTCACGGTGACCGACGATGGCGTGGAAATTCTGACGCCATGGCCAAAAGCGGCGGAAGCGGCAGTCATGTTGTCGACGCCGAACGCTCTGTAGCGATCCGGCACTGCAAACGCCGCCGCAGGTTATTCTGCGCGGTTCTTTGACGTTTCGCTTTTGACCCTCTAGCTTTGACGGCGTGACGACTCACGCAGCCAGCTTGGTGCTTCCGCGCATACCACCCTCGGTGCCGCGTTCCGGCGTTTCCGGGCCGGCGCGCCTTGCTTTGCGGCAATTGCTTGGAGATTTCGACCGGCAGCTGGCGGAAGCATTTTTCACTGGCAACGGCAAGGCGCTCGGCGGCGACGCCGTCGCGCTCGCGCGCGCCCGCGCGCAAGCGATCGAACGCGTCGTCGTGCACGTATGGATCGCCTGTGTCGGCGAGAGCGACGCGCTCACGCTTTACGCGGTGGGCGGTTTCGGCCGTGGCGAGCTGTTTCCGTGTTCCGATGTCGATCTGCTCGTGCTCACCGCACCCCAGCCTGAACCCGCGGCGCAGCGCGCACTCGAATCGTTCTTCACTTGCCTGTGGGATATCGGCCTCAAGCCCGGCCACGCGGTGCGCACGCTGCTCGAGTGTCGCGAACTCGCCGCCGCCGACGCAACCATCTACACCAGCCTGCTCGATGCGCGCGCCTTGCGCACGAACGCGCATCTCGAAGCCGGCTTCGCACGATTGATCGCGGACGCGGCGATCTGGCCGCCCGCCAAGTATCTCGAAGCGAAGCTCGCCGAAGAACAGCAGCGCCGCGCGCGCTTCAACGACACCGCCTACAACCTCGAGCCCAATCTCAAGGACGGTCCCGGCGGCTTGCGTGCGCTGCAGTTGATCCGCTGGCTCGGCATGCGCCTGTTTGGAGCACACTCCTTCGCGCAACTGGTCGAGCGCGGCTTGATGTCGGAAGCCGAGCGCGCCGCGGCGGAGTTGGCCGAAGCAACGCTTTGGCGCGCGCGCTATGCGCTGCACCTCGTCGCCGCACGCCCGGAGGAGCGGCTGCTGTTCGACTATCAGCGCGAACTGGCGCGCCGTCTGGGCTATAGCGACGAACACGCGCAGAATCTCGGCGTCGAGCAGTTCATGCAGGGCTACTTTCGCGCCGCGATCGTGATCCAGCGCCTGCTCGATCAGTTCGTGCAACGTTGCGAGGAGGAGCTCGATGCGCCGACCGACGCGCTGCCGCAGCGCCTGAGTCTCGACTTCGTCGCGATCGGTGGCCGCCTCGACTGCGATCCGCCCGATCTGTTCCTGCGCCGTCCGGCGGCCTTGATCGATCTGTTCCGTGTATGGAGCGAGCATCCGCACATTCGCGGCCTGCGCGCCGACCTCGCGCGGCGCATCGGCGAAGCGCTCGAAGCGATCGGTGGCGATCTCGCCTGGGACGACGATGTCAACGCCGCGTTCGCGCGCCTGTTGCGTCGTGGCGTGCCTGCGGTCGAGGCGCTGGTTCGCATGAATCGCTACGGCGTGCTCGCGCGTTACCTGCCTGCGTTCGGCAAAGTCGTCGGACGCATGCAGTACGACCTGTTTCATGTATACACGGTCGACGAGCACACGATGCGCGTGCTGCGCAATATGGCCAAGTTCGCGACGCCCGAAGGACGCGAGCAGTTCGGGCTTGCGCACGAACTGATCGAGCGCTTGCCGCGCCCGGAACTATTGCTGCTCGCCGGCCTGTTCCACGATATCGCCAAGGGTCGTGGCGGGGATTCGGTCTGTCCGCGGCCGACATCGACCTGGTCGCCTGGCTCGTGCGCCGGCACCTGATCATGAGCGTCGTGGCGCAGACGCGCGATATCGCCGATCCGGACGTGGTGCACGAATTTGCCGTTGCGGTCGCCGATTCAGAACGGCTCGATTACCTGTATCTGCTCACGGTCGCCGACATCGCCGGCACCAGTGCGAAATTGTGGAATTCGTGGAAAAGTAAACTTTTGGCGGAACTGTACGCGAGTACGCGCTATATGCTGCGCGCCGGTCTCGAACGCCCGCCGCATGCCGAAGAGCGCGTGTCCGACGCGCAGTTGCAGGCGCGCGATCTGCTGCTCGCGCAGGGGGTCGAAGCCGCAGCTATCGCGCAGATCTGGGCCGATTTCCCCGAGGAGACCTTCCTGCGCATCCATCCGGGTCTGATCGCCTGGCAGACCATGGGCATCGCGCACGCGGGCGCGGGCGACAAGCCGCTCGTGCTGATCGACGCGCACGGTCCGCGCGGTGGCAGCGAGGTGTTCGTACACGCGCGCGACGGCGACGGCTTGTTCGCCGCGGTGACGGCGGTATTCGAGCGCTTGCGCCTTTCGGTATTCGACGCCCGTATTGTCACCTCGAAGAGCGGTTGGGGCATGGATTCCTTCCTCGTGCTCGATCATGTCGGGCACGTGCTCGACGCGCAGGCTGCCGCACGCCTACATGCGGCGCTCGACGAGGTGTTGCAACAGACGCCGTATCCGGTGCAGGTGTCCGAGCAGCGCCCGGCGCGGCGGCTCAAGCATTTTCATGTGCCGACGCATATCGAATTCCGCCGCGATCCGTCGACCTCGCACACGCAACTCGCGCTGGTCTGTTCAGATCGCCCCGGTCTGCTCGCCTGCGCGAGTGTCGCGTGCGCGTGCACGACGCGCGCATCGCAACCTTCGGCGAGCGCGTCGAGGATTTCTTTCTGCTCAGCGACGAATACAATCGCGCTCTGAATGCCAGCGCCTGCGCGGCGCTGCGCGATCTGCTCGCGGCGCGCGTCGTTGCTGCGACGACCTCACCGGAAAAAATGGAAACGCATGTTATCTCTTGAACAGACGATCGACTCCGCCTGGGAACGCCGCGCGGACCTTGCCTCCGCCGAAATCGAATCCGCGATCAAGCCCGCGGTCGAACGCACTCTGAGCCTGCTCGAAACCGGTGAGTTGCGCGTCGCTGAGCCGGATGCAGCGGGCGACTGGCGCGTCAATCAGTGGCTGAAGAAAGCGGTACTGCTGTCGTTTCGTATCCATGCCAATCGTGTGATGGATGCGGCGCCGGCGCCATATTTCGACAAGGTGCCGTTGCGCTTCGAAGGCTTCGACGAAGCGGCGTTCCGCACGCTCGGCGCGCGTGCGGTACCCGGTGCGGTCGTGCGCCGAGGCGCGCATATCGGTCGCGACGTCGTGCTGATGCCGAGCTTCGTCAACATCGGCGCCTACGTCGGCGCGAGCACGATGGTCGATACCTGGGCTACGGTCGGATCGTGCGCGCAAATTGGAAAAAATGTGCATCTATCCGGCGGCGTCGGCATCGGCGGCGTGCTCGAACCGCTGCAGGCCGGTCCGACGATCATCGAGGACGACTGTTTTATCGGCGCACGCTCCGAGGTGGTCGAGGGCTGTGTCGTCGAACGCGGCTCGGTGATCGGCATGGGCGTATTTATCGGCCAGTCCACGCGTATCTACGATCGCGCGACCGGCAAGATCAGCTACGGCCGCGTGCCCGGCGGCAGCGTCGTGGTCGCCGGATCGCTGCCGGCGCAGGATGGCAGCCACAGCCTGTATGCCGCGGTGATCGTCAAGCAGGTCGACGAAAAAACACGATCGAAGACTTCGATCAATGAGCTGCTGCGTGGTGGTGAATAGCGCATGGCAGCGCTGGGTTTGAATCACTACAACATTCGCGCGCCGCGCGAGCTGCTTGAAAAGCTGCGCGATTTCTACTGTGAAACAGTGGGTTTGCGCGTGGGGGCGCGTCCCGCCTTTCGCAGTCACGGCTACTGGCTCTATGCGGGCGATCGCGATGTGCTGCATCTAACCCAGACCCGCGAGGGCGAGACACGCGAGATCAGTGTGACGCCGACCTTCGATCATGTTGCCTTCACTTGCGAGAATTTTGCATCGATGCACGCAACGCTGATCGCAGCACGCATTAAGCATGAAGTGGATGCAGTGCCCGGCAATGGTCCACGTCAGATATTCTTTCGCGATCCGGCGGGCAACGGCGTGGAACTCAGTTTCGAGGCAGAGTCATGAATGTAAAAGTATACGGGCTCGAAAAGTGCGAGACATGCAAGAAGGCGCGCAAGTGGCTTGAGCGCAACGAAGTCGCGCATCAGTTCATCGACTACCGCGAGCATCGCGTCGAGCCGGCGACACTGAAGGCCTGGGCCAAGGCTGTCGGCGGCTGGGAGTCGCTGGTCAATCGCAGCGGCATGACCTGGCGCAATCTGCCGCCCGCGCGCAAGACGCCGGGCTCGGATCCCGAGTGGCTGCTGCTGCTCAAGGAATATCCGGCGCTCGTGCGCCGGCCGGTGGTCGTGCGCGGCGATATGGTGAGCCTCGGTTTCACCGACAAGCTGTTTGCGAAATTGTTCGCGCCCGTATGATGATGCGAATGATACCTTTGCGAGCGACAGATTGTATTGCTCGTCATTCCCGCGAAGGCGGGAATCCAGTGTCTTTCGTTCTCTGTACCCCATCGAAAAACAGGAGTCGCTGGATTCCCGCTTTCGCGGGAACGACGGCGACGAAGCTTTCCGATTCTGACTCCCCATTTCATGTCCGAAATCCTTGACCTCACTCTTGATCTGATCCGCCGCGCCTCGCTAACGCCTGACGACGCGGGCTGTCAGNCGAACGTCTGCAGCGGGCAGGGTTCAAGATCGAGCATCTGCGCTACAACGAGGTCGACAATCTCTGGGCGACGCACGGCAGCGGCGGCCCGGTGCTGGTGTTCCTCGGTCATACCGATGTCGTGCCGCCGGGTCCGCTCGAGCAATGGACGAGCGCGCCATTCGAGCCGACGATCCGCGATGGCCGTCTATACGGCCGCGGCGCTGCGGACATGAAGTCCGGCGACGCAGCGATGACGCTCGCGCTAGAACGGTTCGTCACCGCGTATCCGGATCACAGGGGCACGGTCGCGCTGCTCCTGACCAGCGATGAGGAAGGACCGACCAACCGCGACGGTGTGCGCCGTGTGGTCGAGGAATTTCGCCGCCGGGGCCAGCGCATCGACTGGTGCATCACCGGCGAAGCCTCCTCGCGCGATCGCCTGGGCGATGTCGTGCGCGTCGGCCGCCGCGGTTCGCTCTCGGGCCGCCTCACGGTGCGCGGCGTGCAGGGCCATGTCGCGTATCCCGACAAGGTCAAGAATCCGATCCATCTCGCCGCGCCCGCGCTGGCCGAGCTCGCCGCCACGCGCTGGGATGAGGGCAACGCTTCATTCCCGCCGACCTCGTTGCAGATTTCGAACATCCACGCCGGCACCGGTGCGCTCAACGTCGTGCCCGGCGTGCTCGAAGCCGCGTTCAATTTCCGCTACTGCACCGCGAGCGGCGCCGACAGCCTGCGCGAACGCGTCGAGGCGATCCTGCGCAAACACGGTCTCGACTTCGCCATCGAATGGGAGCATACCGGCGAGGCGTTCCTCACGCATGATGGTGTGCTGCGCCGAGCGGTCAGCGCGGCGATCGAAGATGTCTGCGGGATCACGCCCGAGGCGGACACCGGCGGCGGTACCTCCGACGCGCGCTTCATCGCTCCAATGGGCGCCGAAGTCGTCGAAGTCGGTCCGACCAACGCATCGATCCACCGCATCGACGAGCATATCGCACTCGATGAACTCGAGACGCTGCCGCGTCTCTACCTGCGCATCATAGAAAGGCTCATCGCTGTCTGACTCAGCTTTTCGGAGTCAGCTGCAAAGTATACTTTGCCTCGCCCGGCAAAAACGACGTCGGTTTGCCTTGCGCCCAGTCTTCGTGGCCCGCGCCGTAAAACGGCGATAGCGGATTGCCGCTCTGTCCGCCGGGCATGTGGAAATAGCCGGTTTCTTCGTGCCCGGGCTGCACGCCAAAACGCTGCGAAGCGCCGAAAGTCGGACCTTGCACGCGCGGCATATTGTTGTCGCCGGGCAGCTCGTCGGCGGGCATGTCGAGCAGCCAGTCCATATGCGGTAGCGCCGAACTCAGCGGATGGCGGATGCGCACGGTGTTGTACTCGCCCCAACGGTAGCTCGCAATGCCGCCGCCGCGCTCGCCGGCCCTGGCCGCAACGCGCTCGGCGCAGCGCAACAGCAAGTCGTTCCAATCCTTGTAGCCGGGCGGCAGCAGGTGGGCGGGACGCTGCGCGATCAATACGCCGACGATGTGCTCGGCCTGCTGCATCGTCGGCATCTTGAAGTCGGGAAACTTCTGCCGCACCGCCGCGGCGAAGCCGTCGAGCACCGCGTCGATGACTTCGAGCCGGAACGAGCGCGTGAGGCGATAGCCGACCGAAGCCGGATCGGCACGGCCGTTCCAGTCGTCCGTATACTTTTTCATTTCCGCCAGATTCGCAGTAGCGTCCGCGTGCGCGAGCGTATCGCGCAGCAGGTCGTGCCAATGGTTGAGGAATACCGCGCGATCGTCGAGCTGGATCGCGAGAAAATCCGCCGGCGCGAATTGTTCCTTCGCCTTCAGATCATCGCGAATCTGCATCGCGCGGGCGCCCAGATCGACGCCACCATCGCCTATGTTCGCGTAGTCCTTGCTCTCGAAATCAAGCGTGCGCGTATTCGCTGTCCAAAGCCGCGCCGAGGCGGGGTTGGGCAGGCGCGGGTATTCATTCGGATCGAGCCAGCCGTTCCAGCCGGTGCCGGGCTGGCTCCAGTCCGACGGTAGCTGCGGATCGTAATTGCCGACGCGCCGCGGAATATGCCCCGCGAGCGTCCAGCCGATATTGCCGGCGTGATCACCGACGACGAAATTCTGCACCGGCATGCCGGCGCGGTTGGCGGTTTCGATCGCCTCGTCGACGGTTTCGGCGACATCGAGGTGTAGCAGCTGCATATTGCTGCCGCCCGGTTGCAGCGCGGTCCAGGCGAGCGCAAGCGGCGTACCGTCGGTATCGTCCGCGACAATCGGGCCCCATTGCGTATCGCGCAGATCGAGCTTCAAATCCGCGGCATTGTGTACTTTGATCACTTCTGTACTTTGTTTCACGCTCTGCCAGCCGTCGGCGGTGCGATAGCGATTTTTGTCCTGCGGATCGAGATTGACGCGCACCCAGTCGAGCCAATCGCCGTAGCTGTTGGTGAATGCCCACGCAACATGCCGGTTGCTGCCGGCGATAAGCGCGGGCAGCCCGGGCAGGGTGGCGCCGATCAGGTCGATCGTCTCGCCTGCGCGGCGCGGATTCGGATACTGCAGGCGTGCACGGAACCAGATGTTCGGCACGCGCAGGCCCAGATGCATATCGCCCGCGACCATCGCGGCGTGCGTCGCGGTGAGGCTGCCGCCGACAGCGAGGTTGTTGCTGCCCAACACTTCTCCCTCTCCTTCGACAGTTTCATCGTCGCGGGAGAGGGTTGGGGTGAGGGGGCGTTCTTGAATTTTCTCGGATAAGGCGAAGAGCGCAGAGCCCCCCTCACCCCGCACCCTCTCCCCCGACCCGGTCGGGGGAGAGGGAAGAGCGCCGAGCCTGAGCAGCTTCGGATCGACTTTCGATAGATCGATGTCGCTCGCCGGTGGCAACGCCGGCGGCTTCATCGCCGGGCCGAGCAATGGCGCATCCCAGGGGCCGCCCGCAGTGCGCAGAAAAGCGAACACGGACGCGGGCAACGCCGCTTTCATCTTCGAGAAGGCGAGCTCACGCGCATTGGTCGAGTCGTTGAGATCGAAAAACATCGCATCCACAACGAGGATCGAATCGGCTTCGCTCCACGGTTGCGGTGTTGCGCCGAGCAGCCAGTATTCCCACGGACGCGAGGCGAGTGCGGCGAGTCCGGCATTGACGCCGTTGCGATAGGCAGTGAGGTCCGCAAGCTGTTGCGGCGCTGCGCTCACGAGCGCCTCCCGCGCGCGCGCGCGCATGCGCAGCGCGCGATGCGGCTTGTCCAGCGGTAACGCCGCGGCGCCGACGAGTTCGGCCAGCTCGCCGGCGGCGACGCGGCGCATCAGATCCATCGCGAAGTAGCGTTCTTGCGCGTGCACAAAGCCGAGCGCGTAGGACGCATCGGCGCGGCTGGCAGCATGTATCGTCGCGACGCCGAGTGCATCGCGCTCGATCTTTACCGGCGCATGCAGATCAGCGGTGAGCGCCGCATAACCGCCACTCAATTGCGCGCGGCTTGCGCGCACCGTGAACCACACCGCGGCGATGGCGATGACGGCAAGAACGAGGAGAGCGAGGAGAAGACGTTTGAGTATCAGGAGGGCAATGCGCATTGCGCAAGTTTAACGTAACAGCCGCATCGACCGTTCGTGACGTCATCGCCAGGTAGTGGTGCGGATTTGAAATCCGCTTGCCCTGAGGTATCGAAGGGTGAACGGCCCGAGTGGATTGCCGTTCGTGGTTCGATACCTCACCACGAACGGAAAAATCAAACTAGACCACTAGCCCATCGCCACGAACGGTTGCGCAGGTGTTACAGCGACTGCGTGCCGAAGGTATCGCAGTTATCGATGTTGCCCGACTGGAATCCCGCTTTGAACCAACGCTGGCGCTGCGCCGAGGTGCCGTGGGTGAACGAATCAGGCACGGCGTAACCGCGCGCCTGTTTCTGCAGCGTGTCGTCGCCGACAGACGAGGCGGCGTTGAGCGCGGCGTCGATGTCGCCTGGCTGGATCCAGTTGAGCTGCTGCTGCGAGCGATTCGCCCACACGCCGGCAAAACAGTCGGCCTGCAGTTCCTGTCGTACCGATAGACCGCCGGCGCCTTCCATCGGCGTGCCGCGGCGGCGCGCCGTCTCGACCTTGTTCATCACACCGATCAGGTTCTGCACGTGATGGCCGACTTCGTGCGCGATCACATAGCCACGCGCGAAATCGCCGGCGGCGTGAAAGCGCGTATCCATCTCATGGAAAAAATCGAGATCGAGATAGACGCGATGATCGGCGGGGCAATAGAACGGGCCCATCGCTTCGGACGCCGCGCCGCAACCGGACTGCGTGCGATTGTGGAACAGCAGCAACTTCGGTTGCTCGTATTGCTGGCCCGAAGCCTTGAAATACTGGCCCCACACGTCTTCGGTGCTGCCGAGTATCGTGCGTACAAACTGGTGTTGCGGATCGTTCGATGTCGACGGCGTACCGCGTGCAGGCGCCTGTTGCGTCGGCGCGCTCATATCGCCGCCGCCCGAAAGCAACGAGAGGATGTCGAGCGGATTCTTGCCGAACAACAGGCTCACGATCACGATCAGGATGATGCCGCCGATGCCGATGTGGAAGCCGCCGAAATTCATCCCGCCGCCGCCAGGCCCGCCACCGCCGCCGCTGCCGTCGTCCTCGATGACGTTGTCGCTCTGACGCCCTTTCTGCCAATCCATTTGATCGCTCCTGAAGGCTGTTGCGAGGGTGCGTCGGAACAGTACTCGCGGCCCCGTTTTGCCGCAAGCCTGCCGCAAATGCGGTTAAGCGGCGGTTCTATGCGAGCGCGCGGCGGTTCGGCAGCTTGCGGATCAAGGCCCCGGGCGCAGCCTGGCTCAGCCAGCTCGTCGCCTGCTCGAGCGCGAGCGGACGGCTGATCAAATAACCCTGCACGGCGTCGCAGCGCAGCGCTTCGAGCATCGCCAGCGACTCGGCGTTCTCCACGCCCTCGGCCACTACTTTGAGCGCCATGTTGTGCGCAAGCTCGATTGTCGAACGCACGATCACCGCATCGTCGTTGTCGCTCGCCATGCCCGATACGAACGACTTGTCGATCTTCAGCACATCGACAGGCATGCGCTTGAGCAGCGATAGCGACGAATAACCCGTGCCGAAATCGTCGATCGCCAGGCGCACGCCGCAGGCTTTGACGCGGCTGAGCGTCTCAAGCGAGTACGCGGCATCGCGCATGACCGCAGTTTCGGTTACCTCGAGCATGAGCAGGCCGGGCTCGACGCCGTAGTGCTGCAGATGCGTTGCGAGCAGTTCGGGCAGATAGCCCAAGCTCAGGTCGAGCGCGGAAAGATTGATGCTGATGCCGACGTTCAGTCCGCTCGCGCGCCATGCCGCACACTGGCGGATCGCCTCGTGCAGCGCCCAATCGGTCACGGCGCGGATCAGTCCGGACTGTTCGGCCATCGGAATGAAATCGGCCGGCATGACCATGCCGCGTTGCGGATGTTTCCAGCGCAGCAAGGCCTCGACCTGATGCGCGTGTTGCGCGCGCAGATCGAACACCGGCTGATAATGCAGTTCGAGCTCGCCATAGCCGACCGCGCGGCGCAGATCGCTGGCCAGCGACAGACGATACAGATGCGTGGCATCGCGGCCTTCTTCGTACAGCTTGAACTGGCTATGCGATTGCTTGGCGTCGTACATCGCAATGTCCGCTCGGCGCAGCAATTCTTCGGCGCTGTCGCCGTGCCGCGGAAACTGCGCCATGCCGATGCTCACATCGATGAATAGTTCCAGCGTGCCGGCGTGCATCGGCTGCGCCACGACCTGCGATATGCGCTCGACAATCGCGTGCATGCCCGCTTCGTCGACGCGCGGCAGCAGCGCGACGAATTCGTCGCCGCCGAAGCGCGCGAGGCGGTCGCCCGGACGCAGCGCAGCACGCAGACGGCGCCCGATCTCGATCAGCACCAGGTCACCGAGTGCGTGACCCATGGTGTCGTTGATTTCCTTGAAGCGGTCGATGTCGAGCATCATCAGCGCGAGCGCTTCGTGGTGGCGCCGCGCGTGATCGATCGCCTCGCGCAACTGCTGCTGCAGGCTGGCGCGATTGGGCAGACCCGTGAGACTGTCATGGAACGCCTGATAGGCGATCTGTTGCTCGCGCCGCGCGATGCCGAGCTGCATGCTGTTGAACGCGCTGGCGAGCTCGCCAAACTCGTCGCCGCGCACGAACTTGACCTCGTCGCGGTAATCGCCGCTTTCGATGCGCCGCGCCGCGGACGCCAGTTCCATGATGCGCCGCGTCAGGCGATGCCACAGCGTGAACGCGCCGCCGACCACGGCGATCAGCGACAGCGTTGCGAGCGCGAGCAACGCCTGCTCGACCGGATCGAACCCCGGCGAGCGTGCCACAAAGTACAAACCAGCCAACACGGCAAACTGGACCAGCACGAACAGGCCCAGCAGCAGCAGCGTCAGACGCGCACCGAGTTTGATTTTCATGCAACGCAGCCGTGCGCAAAGCGCACTTAGCAGTCCTCTAAGCTCCAGCCCCGAACAAATCGGCACATCCATTTATCTGGGACCCTGCGAGGCCTGCTGCGCACGGAGCATCCGGCTGCGTCGCATCAAGTCTCGGGCCGGGTACGGGCAAGCCCGATTCCGGCACTCCGACATAACCGTTACATAGCGCATGCCTACGGTCAATAATTAATTGTGTTGCATTGCGGCAGCGCAATTCCGATCATGCACTTGGTGCACCAAATGCCCGCTATGATGCCATCCATGCTGGGGAATCATCGGCGAGGATCGGTTACCCGCTGGCGTGTGCGCAGCGTGCTCGCTCTTGCGTCTGCGTGCGCGATGCAGGCGCCTGCGGCGACGGCTGATCGCGAGCAGGGCATGCCGATCATCAGCACGTTTCTGCCGAGCAAATTCGATACGCCGGCCACCCCAGTCGGCCCGCAGGCGTTTGCGCTTGCCGCCTTGCCCGACGGCGCGATCATCGTCGCGCACAGCCGCGGGCTGCTACGCCTCGGCGGCACCAGCGCGAGCGCATGGGATCCGACGCACGCAACAGTGCTCTCGCTCGCCTCCGGCGCAGACGGCACGATTTATCTGGGCGGCGTCGGGGCGATCGGCTATTTCAAGGAATTCGGCGGCGAGTTCACCTCGCTTGCGCCGTGGGCCGTGCGTCTCGGCGTCACCTTCAGCGATTTCTGGATCAGTATCGCCGCGCGCGACGGCAGCGCGTATTTCGCCGACGCGACGCACGTGTTCCATTGGGACGGTCGCATGCTCACGGTGGTGTATGTCACGCAGCCGGAACTGCTCGCGGGTGTCGCTTTCGGCGACGGCGCGATGATCTATGACCGTCACGCGGGGCTCGTTGCAGTGGATGCGCATGGCGCGCACGTGGTACCGGGCAGCGAGAAACTCAAAAGCGTCGCGCCCTGTGCGCTCGCGGATGCGCGCGACGCGGTGATCTCGGTCTGCGCCGACGGCAACGTGACACGCTGGCACGCCGATGGCGCGAGCGAAACGCTGCCGCTCGCGACGGCGCTGCGTACCCATTTGCAAGCCGCAGCCGTTACCACGGTGGGTGTGCGCGACGACGGCGGTTTGCTGATCGGAACGCGCCGCGCGGGTTTCTTGTGGCTCGATGCGCAGGGCGCGCTGAGCGGGCGTCTGTCCGGTATCCCCGAGTGGGGTGAGAGCCGCGTGTTCAGCCAGCTGCCGCGCCGCGACGACGGCTTCTGGGCCGGATTCGATTACGGCATTGCGCATGTGGAATGGCCGGGCCAGATGTCGCGCTTCGACGGGCTCGTCGGTCTGCCGCGAGCGGTGACCGCCACGGTGCGCGTGCAACGCGAATTGCTCGCGGTGACATCGCGCGGCCTGTATCGATTGCGATCCGCGACCGCGGAACAGCCGTTCGCGAGATTCGAAGCGTATCAACCGACGAGCCTGACGCTGTTCTCAGTGGCGCAGTCGGGCGATGTGCTTTATCTCGCGAGCGGTGAAGGGGTGTCGGTACTGCGTGATGGCGTCGTGGAGACGATCGACACGCAGCTCGCCTATACAGTCCTGCCGCTCGCGCCGGACGGATCGTCACTGATCGCCGGCGGACTGACCGGCGCGCGCTGGCTGCGTCGCATCAACGGCATCTGGTCCGCGCACGATCTACCTGGGATCGAGACGGAGATCCGTTACATCAAGCCGGACCGCGATGGCACCCTGTGGTTGTCCGGCAACTACACCGGTGCGTTTCGCGTGCGCATGCCTGACGCGGCCGAAGGCGAGCCGCAGATCGAACGCTACGGCACAGCCGAGGGCCTGCCGCCCGGGCGGCTGACGCCGCTGCTCCTGCCCGACGGTCTTGCATTCGCCGGCGTCGACGGGCTGCTGCGCTTCGACGCGATGGCCAAGCACTTCGTCGCCGATGCCGGGCTACGCGCTCTGCTGCCGCGCGAGCAGGGAGAGGTAAATGCAACGACGATACTCGACGAGCGGCATGCGCTCATCGTGCAGCACGATCGTGTGCGCCTGATCGAGCATGTCGGCGATGGCAGCTGGCGCGAACGCCCGACGCCGCTCGCGCGCCTGCCGCGCGGCCTGGGCTATCGCGATGTGAGGCAGGACGCGGACGGCAGTATCTGGATTGCCGGCAACGAGGCGCTGTTCCGCCATCGCCCCGATCTTCAGTCGACGCTGCCCGCGCTGCCGCGCCCGCGCATTGCGATCGAGGAAGCCGTGCCCGGCGCCACGCGCGATAGCAGCGGCGCGCTCACGCTCGGTACCGCACCGGCGACCGTGCATGCGCGGTTTGAGCAGGCATTCTTCGTCGGCGTCGAGCAACTCGCGTTCCGTACGCGTCTTGAACCGCTTGAGACGACGTGGTCGGACTGGCAGACCGCGCCCGCGCGCGAGATGACTCAGTTGAGCGGTGGACGTTACCGCCTCGCGATTCAGGCGAGCGATATTTTCGGACGCACGAGCGAATCTGCGCAGATCGACTTCGTGCTCGCGCCGCCCTGGTATTTGCGTTGGTGGGCGTTTGCTCTGTATGCGCTCGGCCTGCTGGCGTTGCTCGCCTTGCTCGTGCGCCGGCGCGAACGCAGCCTGCGCCGGCGCGCGGAAGAGCTCAGCACGCTCGTGCGCGCGCGCACGCAGGAGCTCGAGCAGGCGAGCATCACCGATGCGCTGACCGGATTGCGCAATCGCCACTATGTCGAGATTGCCGGCACGCCGTGGCGTGAGCACAAACACGGCTATTGGATGATTGGGCTTGTCGATATCGACCACTTCAAGCGCATCAACGACGAGCGCGGTCACGCCGCGGGCGATGCCGTGTTGCGCAGCGTCGCGCGCCAGCTGGTCGGCGCGCTGCCCGAGCAAGCCGTCGCAGTGCGCTGGGGCGGCGAAGAATTTCTCGTGATCGTCGCACTCGACGAGCCGCGCGCCGCCGCACAAGTCGTGCGCAGCCTGCTGCATGCGATCGGCGACGCGGTCGTCGCCATGAATCCGCCGCCCCCGCTGGCCGTCACCTGCTCGATCGGCTGGGATGTCATCGCTGCCGGTGCACACGATACGCTCGACGCCGTGCTCAGCAATGCTGACCGCAAACTCTACGCCGCCAAGCGCGCCGGACGCGATCGCGCCTGCGGACCGGAAGAGGGGGAGGTGATCAGGCGCTAGCGCCGCGAGGCTGCGTCTTTGTCCTGGCGTGCAGACACGCTGTGCCAACATGCTAGGGTTGCATGGACACCGACGCCTGCTCGCATTTTTTCTCGACCCGCCCCGCATCGAAGCTCGCGCATCGGCAGACATCGAAGTTGCGTTCGATCCTGACTTCACCATTCCCGAACACCGTGCGCAGATTGCGCAAGCAGCCGCCTTCGCTTTTGCGCGTGACTATCGTCACCGACTCGCCGGCTGGCAGCCACTGCCCGTGCAGATTGATCTCGCGATAAATTTCGCCGCCGAGCGCCGCGGCGACGGCGAAGGTCTTGATCGGGTTCGGCGCGGAATTGACAAGGTCGAAACGATAGATCCGCTCTGCCGCCGACGCATTCATTGCGCTAGCCGACAGTGTGATGAGCAAAAGTACGCGCATTGCCAGTCTCCTTATTTGCGTGGGGATATCGCGGCAAGCCGCGGTCCTCGGCATCGCTGGGATGCCGAACGTGCCGTTCCGAAATGGTTTGAGGTTATGAAACCGCGAACGCCGTTAGGCGCTCGAAGAACGTAGATGCGGTTTTGCGTGAAGCGGTTGCATCAGCTGGATCATTCTCTGCGATGATGAGCAGACGCGGCTTCTGCGGCGAGGCTTCTTAACCAATAGCGTAGGACCGAAGAAAATGTGCTTCATGGGCAGTCGCATCGCCGCTATGATCTGTCTGAACGCTTCTTGATCGAGAACACCATGCCGAATATTGCCCAAATTTTGAAAGATGAGATCGCCCGAATCAGCCGCCGCGAGATCAAGAAGGCCACCGCTGTCCTTCACAGATCGTCGGCCGCTTATAGGAAAGAGATTGCTGCGCTCAAGCGACACATTGCCGGATTGGAACGTGCGCTGAAGGAGTCGAACAAGAGAACGAAGACTCCAGCTGCTACGAGCGAAGCGGACGAGGCCGCTGGACATCGCTTTTCCGCACAAGGCTTTCGCACCCTGCGTCGTCGCTTGGGGTTGTCGGCGCCGCAACTTGGAAAACTGCTGGGCGTCAGTGAACAATCGATCTACAACTGGGAATCGAAAACGTCTACTCCTCGGTCCATGCATCTCGCCACGATCGTGCGTTTGCGCAGCATGGGGAAGCGGGAAGTGGCACGTCTGGTGGAGACAAAAGGCGGGAAGTAACTTACGCGACAATTTTGATTTCAATAACGCGATGCCGCGCCGTAGAGCGATGGTGCGATTTGCCTCACATGGGCAAAAGTACAAAAGTATATTTTGTGAAACAATAAGTTCACACGTCACGCTAAACTAACAACGCAAAGCGCATACTTTGCGCTGCACTACGACGCAAGGTCGTAGCGGCCACTCAGCCGCGCTGCGCTTCCATCACCATCCGCCTCTGAGCCTCTCACTCCCGTTCACTGCAGGAGTATCGGCTTCGGCCGTCCCGAGATCGGCGCAACTCCCGGTCTTCTTCAAAGAGGCAATCATCATGAACAATCAACCCAACACCCCCTCCGCTCAGAACCTCGTCGACACCGCCGCGGCAAACGGCACCTTCAAGACCTTCGGTCGAGCCGTCGAGAAAGCCGCTTTGGGCGAAACACTACGCGGTCCGGGTCCCTTCACAATCTTTGCGCCAACCGATGCGGCATTTGAAAAACTGCCGGCCGGCACGCTCGAACATCTGTTCAAACCGGAGAACAAGGAAGAGCTCGTCGGCGTGCTCAACTACCACGTGTTGAAGGGCCGCAAGAGTTCGGCCGACATCGGCAAATGGGATTCGGCGAAAACCGTTCAAGGTCAATTGGCACCGATCAAGCTGACGGACGGCAAAGTCAGCATCGATGGAGCCAACCTCACCGTCGCCGATATAGCGTCAAGCAACGGCGTGATCCACGGCATCGACAAGGTCAACATGCCGGCGCCGACCACGCATTGAATTTGAAGTAGCATCATAGCCACGGCAGGGAGCAATCCCTGCCGTTTTTGTTGGCGATTCGAATTCGAGCAATGAGCTAAAATCCGCCTAATGTAGGCGCCAAGATTGAGCGCATACTTTGCGGATCATCAGAGAAGGGCGACATGACATGACTCACCACATTGCGCTGTTCAGTTTTCGACTGACCAGTGCTCAAAGCATTGGCCCGAATTCGTTGAGAAAGCTGTGGTCGTCCGCGTGCGAGAGTGACAACGTAAGGGTGAATCGCGTGCCCTATGGCCAAGGTGGCCATGCACACACCTATTCGCTTTGTGCTTCTCCGAGAATTGCAAATCTCGCCGCCATCGAAACGCGGCTGCGGCGGTTGCTTGAGGCAGCGCTGCCAAGCGCGGCGATTACCCTGGTCTGTCTCTAGACCGACGCTCGAGGCAAGCCAAGCAAGCCTTGTCTATTGTTTGATCGTACTCGGCTCCAGCGACGAGTCGATATTCGCAGAAAGGGGACGGAGGTAGTTAAATCCACCTAACCACCTCCGTCCCCAATCCCCAATCCTCATTATTTGGAAGCACCGCACGTCGTCGACGGCCAGTAGTCCATCGACCTGTAGCGCGTCTGGGCCGAAATGCCGCCACCGTAATGAACGAGTCCGACTCCCGATTGAACGGTGCCGCTTTGATTGTAAACGCCGACGACGGGATCTCCGTTTCTGTCGAGCGCCAGTCCGTTGGCTCCGGTAACTGATTCCCCCAGCGCGGTGTCGATCAGTCCACCGGATCCGAATCGAGCATCGAGCGCGCCTTCGCTGTCCAAACGCGCAAGTATCACGTTTTGGTAACCCGATGCCGCGAGCAGGAAGCCGCCGTCGGCGAGCGGCATCCCAGTGGCAATGCGAAGACGATCCAGGGACAAGGGAATCTCACGCTTGCCTCCGTCGCCGTAACTCGTATCGAGTTCGCCCTTCGCGGAATAGCGCAGCAGCACGAGGCGGGCGTTGCCTACGCCGGCAACCAGCAAGCGTCCTTCACGATCACGCATCAACACCGAAACGATGACGTCTGCGGGTGTCCGCGTGATGCCGGCGTTGCCAAAACTGCGATCGAGGTTGCCGGACGCATCGAAACGCATCAGGTTTACCGTGTCGCCTTCGGCGCTTGCAGCGGCCAGCAGCGCGGGCCCGCCCGCATCGGGCAACAGTCCGATAGCCTTGTAGTCTTCTCGAAGGAATTCGCGCGTTAGCTTTCCGCGACGGCCGCCCTCAGGCTGAATTTCCTGAACGGCGATACCGCCGCTGCCGAAAGAGGTGTCGAGTCGACCTTTAGCGGTGTAGCGAAGCAGGGCAATGCGCACCGACCAGTTGTCGAACGAGCCGAGCCGCGTCTTGGTTCTGCGACCGCCGTTGTAGCCGGCGATCAGCAGACGGCCGTTGTCGTCGAGCGCAGCCGCCGAACCGGTGGGTACGCCCGCATCGTCGACTCTTGCGATCAAGCTGCCGCGGTCGCCGAAAGAAACATCCAGTGCACCGGTTGCATCATGGTGTGTCGCCGTCAGAACGTCGACGCTGGAATCGAGCGCGTAGTACTTTCCGCGCGTGCCGATCGCGAACGATCCGCCCGCGCGATCGAGCAATAGTGTCGTCAACCCGACATAGTCGCGATTGTCCGGCGGCGTCAGCGGTGTGAGCGTCGTGCCGTTCTTGCCAAAGCTTGCGTCGAGCGTGTTCGATCCGGCCGATCGAAACAAACACAGTGCCGCGCTCGAGTACGCCTTTGGGCCGTAGCCGTAGCCCAAGCCGAGGAAGATTGGAAGCGTATTTGCCGCCACGCCGGTTTCGTGACCGACCCCCGCGCCGCTTGCGAGCAGCAGGCCGCCTGACGGCGTTAGCGCAAGCAGTCCGGTGTTTGCGGACGGCATACCAGGGGTACCAGTCAACCGCCCATCGTCACCGGCATTGGCTGCGGATCCCGCAAGCGCGAAAGACAGCAATATCATCAGCCGATGCAGCATTGTGGTCATCCGATAGGTTTGCGTTGTGGAGGAGGGAGTCAAATCTAGCCAAATATTCGGCGCTAAAGCGACCAGGTAGCACCGTGGTTATTCACGGAGTTTCTCATGTCATTGCGTCGGCGCCGTTCCCAGGGTCCAGGCATTTGTGCCGTGGCAGTCCAATTTGGCGAACGTGATCTGTTTTTTCTTCAAATTACGTCCTTATACGAATTGGTCTCTTCATCGATGCCTTTGATGAGAGGCGGCGTTATCGACGAACCTAGGGAAAATAGATGAAAACGTCTTTTGATGATCGTGCTCGACAATCTTTGACTGCCTTGGCTCTTGTCGTCGGGATAGCCTTCTCCGCGTCTGAGGCAAAGGCAGCACAAGTCCTGTATGTCGGAAACGACAATACTCCGGGCACAGTCCTGCAATACAGTTTGCCACTCACTGCCAGCTCGACGTCGAACTTCGGGATCGCCTCAAACAATGTCCTGGCTGTAGCGGTCGACGCCAGCGGAAACCTTGCGGTCGGAAGCCTCGGTGGCGGCTTGCAGTTCTTCACAGCTCCGCTATCGGCAGCGAGTGTGCCGTCGGCAACATTTCCCAACGGAGCTGCCAGCAACAACGGGGGCATCGCCTTCACCAATGCGGGAGACTTCTGGGCCGCGACTTTTTCAAACCAGGTGAATGCATTCACTCACCCGTTCAGTAACGCGAGCACGCCCTCCACATTCGTCACGAACGCAGCCATGGCGTCAACGGCCGGAACGGCATTCACCTGCAGCAGCGGCGCTGGCTTGTGCAGCAATCTTCTGGTCTATGCCCCGCCTTATTCCGGAGCGCCGATCATTACGCCGAACGTCCCCAGCGCGTTTTATCGCAAAATTGCAGTGACGACCACGCAGCTGTTTGCGGCGTCCGTCGCTGGCGCGACAGGGCGAGTTGACGCGTATAACTTGCCGATTACCGCTGCAAGCGTTCCGGCATTTTCCTTCGTTGCTGGCGTGAACCTACCAGAGGCACTTGCCGTCGATGCAAGCGGAAATCTCTACGTCGGAAACCTTGGGAACGCGACCGTGTCGGTCTATAACGCGCCGATCACTTCTGCAAGCGTTCCTTCAGTTGTCCTGACAATCGGCAGCGGTGCATTTGCCATCTTCGGTATTGCGATTGGGAACGCCGTGGTAGCGGCGCCTCCGGTCGCCGTTGCCGCTCCGGCATTCGGCATGTGGGGCATGCTGTTCCTGTCCGCCATGCTGACAATAGTGGTAGCTGTTCGATTGCGGCGGCGCAAATCGGCCTTCTGATTGTTCATACCGTCTTGTTTCGTTGTATCCGTTTTGTATTGGGATGGTGCGGTGGAGGGCATCGAAGAAACGGCTTAAGTGATTGTTTTGGATCGCGTCCGAGAAATCGCAGCCGTGTTGTTACTCACAGAGTTACTCACACAGCGCGCACGTGTAAGCGGCGCGATTCGAAAATCGCGCCACATAAAGCGGCGCGCAACGGCGAATCGCGCCACAAAAGGCCCGCAAGCGGCGAGCGGGAAGGCGTATAATGACGTCATGAGCGCGAAACTTGCCTCCACGAATCGATATCTCAGAGATGCAGCCGTGCGCCGGAAGCTGATCTTCAAGTCGGTTGCCAGTTCCAGCGCAATCGAAGGCATCCGCGCCCCGTTCAAGAAGGCTGTCGTCGCGAAAAAGGCTGCGCGCGCTGTCAAGCGCTAGGTCACCTTGGCGTATGAGCGCAACGATCGCTCGATCACTCGCCGCATCACGAGTTTCATAGGTTCATAGTTCCGATCGAGTGCCGCATGGATTGCAGCGATGTACCGTTGTTTTTCGGCGCCGCGTATGCCGGTGAAATCCAGCGGCGGCAGGTCCGTCTGAAGGGCCATGAGGGTCGAAAGCACGCGAGCACAACGTCCGTTACCTTCTCGAAACGGATGGATCAGGATCAATTCCGCATGCACGACAGCCAGGGCTTCCTCTTGCTCTTGGATCACATTCGTGTCGCATGGCGTGTACTGGCGCAACGGCCCTCGCGAGAACTCCTGCATGAGTCGCGGAATTTCCGCCGCAGCGGCGAATGGAAATCCGGACTTGGTGATGTTGACGTTGCGGTACTCACCGGCCCACGCATAGATTTCACCGAGCCATATCTGGTGGATGTGGCGAACGTCGTCCGCCGCGAATTGCTTGTCCTCGCTCGTCTCGTCGACCAGCCGTTCGGTCGCAGCTAGCAAGGCTTCGGATTCGACCCGTTCCATCTCGCGCACCAATCGAATCCCGAGTCGGTTGCGTAGAACCCGGCCGCGCGAGCCTGGTTCGAATTCTGCTTCCGCTCCTTGCGCCTGGTAGCGCGTCACTTGCCTGTGCATCACGTTTTTGCCCGATCAGAATTTCGAACCAAACCCTACCGCCGGATCGTCACGCCGCATCCGCTTTCCCCAGCGCTTCGGCGAGCAGTTTCTTTGCCAACTCGCGCTCGCGCGCGCGACCCGCGCGTAAC
>VBNZ01000079.1:14978-17372 GCA_005877675.1 Gammaproteobacteria bacterium | reverse complement strand
TTCGCCTTTGGGATGCGCCCACACCGGCACCTCGCCCGGTGCGCTGCTGATCCTCGATGCCAGCGGCGGTACGCCGAACGAAGTGGGGACGCCACGCTTCACTGGCCCCAGCGTGGCGGGAAAGGCATAGCGTACGCCGTGCACCGCGAACTCCAGCAGGGCGCCGCGCACTGTCTGCCATTCACCGCGGCTCGTGGAAGTGGCGAGCCCCGCGGCGAGACAACGCCTTACGCTGCGATGCACCTGCGAGGCGCTCAGCAGCACGGCTTCGCCCAGCGCGGCGTAAGTAAGCGCCTGCGCCGGATGTGCCGCCTGCTTGAACAGCACGAGGAGGTCTTGGGCCTTGAGTTCCATGCGCATTCCATATTCCGGAATATGGAATATCGGTTATCCGTGGTGCGTTGGCAAGGGAATGTGGCCAAGGGCGCATGCTGCGGGCGTTTCCTGGCCCCGGGAAATAAGGTTGGGTTTGACCTTAGGCTGATCCCTGATGTCTGCGTGCGGCGCAGTCTCCAACCCGGTTGCGAACGGGGCATCAGGCAACCTCGGCGACACGATCCACTACACGCTCGATGCCGCTGCCAATCGCACGAATGAACCCACCAAGGACTTATCCGGCATGCTCAAGCGCAGCCTGGCGCGACAATACAATCAGCTCAATCGCCTGACCCGGACGCTCAACGCCGCGAACACGGCAGTGCAGACGTTCCAGAACCCCGCCGATGCACCGCCCTCTGGCATCACCTACACCGACGGCTACGATGGCAATGGCAAATGCATTTTTACCGCATCGGTATCGCGGTTCATACCACGGCCTTACCACAAGATGCCTTGGCTGGAGGGTGTCTGCTGCTGTAGATCGCTGTGCAATAAAAAGGGGCAGAAACGGCGTTGTAGCGCTATTTCTGCCCCGAATGCTGTAAATCGGGTCCGTAGACCTAGCTGTTTATGTTAATGGTGCCGGTGGAGGGAATCGAACCCACACTCTGTTGCCAGAAACGGATTTTGAGTCCGTCGCGTCTACCAATTCCGCCACACCGGCAGGTATGAGGGATGCGCAGTATAAAACATCGAGGACGGGGGGGCGAAGCTCTGTGTTGTTATTCCTGCGATGCGCGCGCGCAGGCGCGAGCGGAGCGAAGCTGAGCGGTAGGGCGAGCGCAAAGGGCGCGAGTCAGGCGGGTAGCCATCCTTTCGCGTTCCCTACCGACAAGCAAAAGGCACAAAGGCACTGGATTACACGCGACTCCTGTCGCGTGCCCTTCGGGCCATTCGCTACGCGAATGTTCGCTCCGGCATCCTGCCTCCGCAGTCCCGCTAGGAGCATGCGGGAATGACGGAAATTATAGGAACGACGGGAACCGGGAATGCCGGAATGACGAGTGCCGGGAATCCCGGGAATGCCGGAATTACAGGAATAACGAGCCGAGCGTCGTTTGATCGCGGATCTCAGTGCGTCGAATCGAGCGACAGGCTGCGCTGGTCGCGCTGATACCAGTCCGATTCCGTCGCGCCCGCCTTGGTCGGACGGAACACCGAGCACTGCGTCATCGGGCCGCGGTAGATGTGCAGGGTCACCGCGATCGAGTCGGCGCTCGGGTTGCGGATCGTGTGGTACTCGTGCGGCGGGATCAGGCTGCCGGCGGAGCCGGGTCCGACGTTCATGGTGCCGCGCGACTCGAAGCGGTAGCGTTCGCCCTGGTGTTCGACCAGTTCGTACGGCGTGATTTCGAGCGAACCATGCCATACGCCCTCGACGCACCACATGCCGGCATGGTCGTGGATCGGGGTGCCTTGGCCCGGGCCCCAGGTCATTGCGATCACGCTGTAGCCGAGGTCCTCGCTGCGATACAGCTCGCGCCGACAGTAGTGATCGCAAGCAGATTCGAACACGCAATCGGGCAGCTTCACTGCCGGATCGCGGATCAGCTCGCACAGCGTATGCCGCAGCGCGTTGGCGATCTCGTCGGTGCGGTCGTGGTGCACGGCCGTGTCGAGCCGGTTGACGAGATGGCGCGAGCCGGGAAAGTCGAGTGCGAGCATAAGTAGGCTTTTTTATTGAGATTGTGGGCTCGGGCGCCCGCGTTGTGATCGTCGCGATCAGGACGGCCGCATCAGTATACAAGGTCAGGTTATATCGATATAACCCAGTTTACCGCAGCTGCGGCGGGGTTGCCGCGAACGGCGTGGCGAAAACGCTCAGAGCTGTCGCAGAAATCCCGAGATTGCCGCGCCAAAGCGTGTGATGTCGACCAAAAAGGCGTCGTGGCCCTGCGGCGAGTCGAGTGCGACGAAATCGACATGCACGCCGGCGGCGCTGAGGCCATCAGCGATTTCCTCCTGCTGCGACAGCGGGAACAGGATATCGGTCGACACGCCGATCACCAGCGCGCG
>VBNZ01000079.1:3869-14960 GCA_005877675.1 Gammaproteobacteria bacterium | reverse complement strand
CGAGCGCAGCCGAGATTTTGCCCGCACTGGTCGCGTGCGCAGCGGGCCCGGGCGGTGCGTACTCGGCGACGTCGAACCAGTCGCTCGCGCGCGAAAGGTAGAGATAGCAGTTCGGATCGAAGCTGCGCACGAATTTCCTGGCGTGGCCGACGAGGTAGGATTCGACCGCGAACTCCGCGCCGAACGGATCGGCTTCCTCGCCTTGTTCGTGAACGAGACGTATGCGGGCGAAGCGCCCGACCCATTCCATCGCCGAGCGATAGGTGATCACGCCGAGCTTGCGCGCGATCGACATGCCCGCCTCGGGATAGTGCGCCTCATCGTAGTTGCCGTCGCGCCATTCCGGATCAAGGCGGATCGCCTCGCGCTGCAGCGAGCGGATCGCGATGGCGAACGGCTGTGCCTGCGGCGCGGTCGAAATGCTGATGTGCGCACGCACGCTGCCGGGGTGCTGCAGCAGATAGCCGAGCGCGCTCATGCCGCCCATCGAATTGCCGATCAGGCAGGCGAGCTTGGCGATGCCGAGTCCGCGCACGAGTTCATGCGCGGCATTGGCGACGTCTTCGAGCGTCAGGTCGGGAAAGTCGAGTCGATATTCTTGCCCCGTATGCGGATCGATCGAGGCGGGACCGGTCGAACCCTTGCAGCTGCCGAGCGAATTGACGCAGATAACAAACCAGCGATCGGTGTCGATCGCCTTGCCGGACCCGAGCATCTCTTCCCACCAGCCCGGCGCCGGATCGGCGGCGTTCGACGCGGCGTGCGCGCCGGGCGAGAGGCCGGTCAGGATCAGCACCGCGTTGTCGCGCATCTCGCTCAACGTGCCCCAGGTTTCGTAGGCAACGCGCGCATCGATGAGCGCGCCACCGCGGCGCATCGCGAACGGCGAGGAAAGCAGGAAATATTGGGTAGCGTCGGGCATGGATTCCAATTGGAGCTCGGGATTTGGGATTGCGTTCTGAAACTCGGGATTGCGTACTGAGATTCGGGATTGCGCTCTGAAACTCGGGATTGCGCTCTGAAACTAGGGATTGCGCTCTGAAACTGGACTGCGTTCTGAAACTCGGGACTGCGTTCTGAAAGTAGGATTGCGCACTGAAATTCGGGATTACGCACTGAAACTCGGGATTGCGCACTGAAACTCGGGATTACGTACTTGAAATTCGGGACTAGGTTCTGAAAATTCGCGATTGCGCTCTGAAGTAGGCTCCCTCTCCTCCGACAGCTTCATCGTCGGGGGAGAGGGTGGGGTGAGGGGGCGCTCTCGCTCTTCCACAGATACGGCGCGAAACTTTAGCGGCTCCGGCAAGAATGCGCCAACAACGCGGCACAATATCTTCATGTTCGCCAACTCGCGCAGCATCGCAACCCGCCAGGTGGGGCCGCATCCGCGTCTCAAAGAAATCGTCGCGCGCCATTTGCGCGAACCCTATCGGCGCGCACCGAGCGCGGCGGGGCGGCATGCATTCGACAGCATAGCCGCGCGCCTCGCCGCAGCGCCGTTCGTGCTCGATGCCGGTTGCGGCACGGGTGCGAGCACGCTCGCGCTCGCGCGCGAATTTCCCGACAGTCTTGTGCTCGGCGTCGACAAGTCCATCACGCGTCTAGGCGTCAGCCAGCGCGCGTTCGAACATCGCGCGCGCGCCGGTGCGGCGCCGGACAATATGCATTTGCTGCATTGTGAACTTGTGGATTTTTGGCAGCTGGCGGCTGAAGCAAAGCTACGATGCACGTATCAGTTTCTGCTCTATCCCAACCCCTGGCCGAAACCCGAACATATGATGCGTCGCTGGCATGCGCATCCGGTATTGCCGGCGGTTCTCGCGCTTGGCGGTGCAATCGAACTGCGCACGAACTGGCGCATCTACGCCGAAGAGTTTGCGCAGACCATGGCTTGGGTCGGAAGGAAAGCGCCGCTTGAGCAAATGCCGCTCACTCAGCCGCTGACGCCGTTCGAGCGCAAATATGCCGCATCAGGTCACGCGCTGTGGCGCTGCATCGCTCAGTCGCCCGGCCGGTAGCGCAGCGCGATAAGAAACGAAACATCCTGCGTATGCCCGATCGGCACGTCTTCGCTGACGCCGAGCAGCAGCTCGCTGCGGGCCGTGACCGGATGCGCCAATCCGACCGTGAACACGCCGGCATGGCCGAGAAAGATCGGTCCGTGACGATATGGCGCGCCGTGCGCGTCGTACTGGATTTCCGCATCCCAGCGGCCGATCAGCGGCGTCCGCACATACATGTCGGCAAACGGCACCGATGCGCGCGCGAGCGTCGGCAGCACGTCAGTGCCGTGCGCATACAAGTAGCCGAGGCGTGCGCCGACGCGGATCGTTTCGTGCACGGTCCATTCGCCGAAACCCGCGACCGACACGCCGGTGTCGCCCGTGTCTGAGAGGCGCTTCGTGTCGCCGGTCGGCAGCTTGGCGCCGAAGCTGAGGCCATAGCGCGCATCGGACATATCCCAGCTGCGCGTCACGTCGAGCAGCAGCGGCGCCAACGCCTGGCCGGATCGATCGAGCGAATACAAGGTTTCGCCATCGCGCGTCACGCGGATCACTGGCGGACGCGCACCGAGTCCGCCGCCGCGAAATCCGCGCGGCGCGCCGATGAATTTGTGGAAATGCTGGATCGGCTTGTCGAGAAAGCCCACGCCGATCCATTCATCGCCGAGCGAGGCGCGCGCGATCCAATGTTCGTCCAGCGCATAAGCGACGGCGAGTCGGGTTTCGCGCGTTTCCGCGCCGTATAGAACATGGATGCCGGGATCGCCGGGGCGCCGGCCGGGCGTGCTGCTGATCAGCTGGGTGTTGGATTCGTCGAAGAGTGCTTCGATCTGCCACTCGCCGGCGTGCGACGAGGCGGGTGGAAGCAGCGGCAAACCCAAACCGAGCACTAATGGATTCTGATCGCGCACCGGCAACCAGTTGGCATCGGCGGCGACCGCGCTGCTGGCGATGGCCGGCAGGGCGGCGGCAAATATCGTAACCAGAATCGAACGCACGTTCCCATGCCCCACGGTTGCCGGAATCCGTCAGCAGGTGGGGATTGGGTTGAGGATTACAATACCGTCGGGTACAAAATTCCGTATCGATTGCGCTGGATGGCAATCGCCATCAGGGCACGATCTGGTCGATCGTCAACTGTACTGCTTCGCTGCGCGAATTCGGCAGCGGCGCTGACAACGTCTGCAGGTCGCCGCTCTGCGCGATCGCATTGCCGGATTTGGAAATACGCGCGCCGATGATCACTTGCGGGAAAGTAGACAATTTCATGCTTGGCAGCATGCCCATGCCGTCGGTCAGCGTGACGCTGGCCGGCAGCTGCGCCGCGGTCAGTTTCGCGATCGCCACGGGCATCGGCGGACCCTGCGCGGCTTTGGCATAAACGAACAACACATCGCCCGGCGCGACCTTGTCCTTGAGTTTTGGATCGAGTGCGACCTCGACAGTGATGTGCGGTCCGTCTGTCGCGTTCGAGTCCTTGGTGTTGGCAGTCGATGCTGATGCTGCGGTCGCGGGGGGCGGCGTGCTCGCATTCGCAGCGGTTGCGGTCTCGTCGTCGGCCGGCAGCGGCTTGCCGTCGCGCAGGGCCTGCGCCTGTGCGATCTGGCGCTTGATCGAAGCGGCCACGTCGGAATCGGCCGGCAGCAGCGGCAGCAGCTTGTTCCACACTGCGATCGCACCGTCGTAGTTGCGCTCTTGCGATTCGGCGATACCGGTGAGCCACAGTGCGCGCTGATGCGCAGGCTGTGTCTTGAGCACGGCATCGATCAGCGCACGCGGTTGGCCGGCGAGGCGATGATCGGCACTCGCGAGTGCGAGGGCCTCGGCGTATTCGACCGTGATATCGGCCTCGTCGGGGGCGAGCTCGTGTGCGCGCTTGAGCGCATCGCGTGCTTCGGCAAAATGCTGCAACGATTTCTGCGCACGGCCGAGCAGGGCCCAGCCTTCGACATCGTTTGGATTCTGCTTGAGTTTGTCGACGAGCTTGGCGATCGCCGCTTGCATATCCTGTGCGTGATCGGGCGCAGCATCGGTGCGCACGAGCGCCGCTGGATCGAGCGCATGCGGTGCGCCGACGAGGCGGTACAGCACGATCGCCGCGGCCGGCAGCAACAACGCCAGCATGAGCGCGACGCGAAAATACGATGCGCGTTTTGGCGTCGGATCGACGCCTGCGAGCAGCGCTTCGCCTAACGCGGCGCGTTTTGCGGCATATTCGGTGTCGTCGAGAATTCCGTCGCTGCGCGCCTGCTCGAGTGCGCGCAGCTTGCGCCGCACTTCACCCGCAGCATTGCGCGGCGCGCCACCGCGCAGCAGCGGCGGCACGACAAAGGCCAGCGCCGCGAGCAGCATCAGCGCGGCGAGAGAAATGAATGCGAGCATCACCAGTCTTCGTCCTGCGTCGGTGGCTTGGGTTGTTCCGCGGCGAGCGCTGCGCGTGCACGCGCACGCACAATGCGCACGAGCGCGAATGCGCCTGCGAGCACGAACGCGAGCGGCGCGAACCAGAGCAACCACGTGCCGGGCTTGAGCGGCGGATCGTACAGCACAAAATCGTTGTAGCGTGCGACGAGATATTGCTTGATCTCATCGTCGCTCTTGCCACCGCGCATCATCTCGAACACCTGCTTGCGCAGATCGCCCGCAAGTGCGGCGTCGGAGTCGGCGAGATCCTGATTCTGGCAGACGAGGCAGCGCAACTGGCGCGTCAGATTCTGGAAGCGCACTTCCTCGGCGCGGTCCTTGAACGGCAGCGGATCGATCGCGTGCGTGCCGAACGAAGTAAGGGCAAGGATCACGAGCAGCGATGCGAGGGCTGCTGTTTTGAACCCTCTCCCCCATCGGCTTTTCGATGGGAGAGAGGGCAGGGTGAGAGGGCGCTTTTCGATATTCGAAGCAGTGTCCCACATCGGAGCGCCGGCCCCCTCATCGCAGCCCTCTCCCCCGAGCCAGCTCAGAGGAGAGGGAGCTGCCTCGATGTGGCGTCTTTGTGTGCTCATTTTGCGCTCTGCTGAAGTTTGGCAATCTTCGGCAGCAGCTCGTCGCGGATGTTTTCCGGCGTGAACATGCCGATGCGCTTGTAGCGCACGATGCCTTGGGCATCGATTAGGAAGGTTTCGGGTGCCATGTACACGCCGAAGTCGATGCCGGCGCGGCCGTCGCGATCGGTGATCAGTACATCGTAAGGATTGCCGAACTGCGCGATCCAGCGCTTGGCGTCGTCGGGTTCGTCTTTCCAGTCGAGACCGACGAGCTTGATGCCGAGTGGTTTGATCTGGTTGGTCAGGATCGGATGCTCGTCCTGGCAGGTCGGACACCAGCTGCCGAATACATTGAGCAGATATGGCGCGCCGAGCAGCTCTTTGCGCGAGAGCGATTTGGCGGAGTCGTATAAAAGTGGAAGAGTAAACTCGGGCGCGGGCTTGCCGATCAGCGGGCTCGGCACCTCGCTCATCTCATGGTGCTTGTTCCATTCAATCCCGAACAACAGCAAACCGACCAGCGCGAAGAACACCGCGAGCGGCAACAGACGCTTGATCATACGCGCGCCTCGATCGGTTTGGTTGTGGCTGGCGTCGCCGACAGCGGTTCCGCAGCGCGCTCCGGCAGCGCGCGGAAGCGCCGATCTGCCGCGGCGACGAAGCCGCCGAGCATCATCATGAGGCCGCCGAGCCAGATCCAACGCACGAACGGTTTGACGTAGACGCGTATCGACCACGCGCCGGTCTTTTCATCCAAGGATTCGCCTAACGCAACATACAGGTCGCGAAATAACCCAGGATCGATGTCGGACTTGCTCTGCACCTGGCCGCCGCCGGCATAGGCGCGCTTCTGCGGATGCAAGGTCGTAATCAACATGCTGCCGCTGCGCACTTCGAGCGTGCCTTCGTCGGCGACATAGTTCGGCCCCTGCGCGCGGGCGACGCCCCTGAACTGGAATTGAAGACCGCCGATAGTTTTGGTTTCGCCCGGCGTAAAGCGCAAATCGCTCTCGACGCTCGCGGCCTCGGTGATCAGCACGCCGGCAAGAAACAGCGCGACGCCGAAGTGTGCGGCGATCATGCCGAGCATCTCCGGCGTATAACGGCGTCCCGGTGCGGCCTCGCGCCAGCGTTTCACCGCATACAACGCAATGCCGATGCCGACCCACAGGCTCGCAGCGACGCCTGCGAGGCCGCGCAGCGGCAGTGCGGGCGCCAGAATTTTTGCGAGTACAGCCGCGATCAGGCCCAGCGCGAGCGCGGGCAACAGCGCGCGCAGCGTCGCGCGCCAGTCGCCGGCCGCCCAGCGGAAGAACGGCCCGAATGGAATCAGCAGCACGACCGGCAGCATCAGCAGCGCGAACATGAAACCGAAGTAGGGCGGTCCGACCGAAATGCGCCCGACGCCGAGCGCATCGCCGATCAGCGGATATAAGGTGCCGAGCAGCACCATCGCGGCAGCGCAGGCGAACAGCAGGTTGTTGATCAGCAGCAGCGTTTCGCGCGAGAGCAGATGGAATGGCTTGCCGCCCGCGACCTTCGGCGCACGCAGCGCGTAGAGCGTCAGCGAGCCGCCGACCACGACCGTGAGAAACGCGAGTATGAACAGCCCGCGCTTGGGATCGCTCGCGAACGCATGTACGCTCGTGAGCACGCCCGAGCGTACGAGAAACGTGCCGAGTAAAGAAAGGGAAAATGCGAAAATGGATAAAAGTATCGTCCACGCGCGGAACGAGCCACGCTTCTCCGTCACCGCCTGCGAATGGATCAGTGCGGTGCCGACGAGCCACGGCATGAACGATGCGTTCTCGACCGGGTCCCAGAACCACCAGCCGCCCCAGCCGAGCACGTAGTAGGCCCACCAGCTGCCGAGCGTGATGCCGAAGGTCAGAAACGCCCACGCCACATTGGTCCACGGTCGCGCCCAGCGCACGACCGCAGCATCGAGTTCGCCGCCGAGCAGCGCAGCGATCGCAAACGCGAACGCAACCGAGAATCCGACATAGCCGGTATAGAGCATCGGCGGATGCATGATCAGTCCCGGATCCTGCAGGATCGGATTCAGATCGTTGCCGTCAGCGAGCGCGGGCAGATGGCGCGCGAACGGATTGGAGGTCAGCAGCGTGAACAGCAGAAAGCCGAACGCGATGAACCCGAGGACGCCGAGCACGCGCGCGATCAACACGTCGGGCAGTCGACGACTCAGTGCGGCAACCGCAAGCGTCCAGATGTTGAGGATCAGGATCCACAGCATCAACGAGCCCTCGTGCGCGCCCCACACCGCCGAAAAACGGTAGTACCACGGCAGAGCGAGGTTCGAATTCTGCGCGACGTAGGCGACCGAAAAATCCTGCGTGACGAAGGCGTAGGTCAGCACGCCGAACGCGAGTACGACGAATACGAACTGCCCCGCGACCGCCGGGCGCGCGACCGCGATCAGCGCAGCGGAATTTTTCCACGCACCGAGCAGCGGCAGCGTGCATTGCACAGCGGCGAGCAGCAGGGCGAGGATCAGTGCGAATTGACCGAGTTCGGGGAGCATGCAGAAATGACAACGGCCCGGGTGACTGGGCCGTTAGATTACGTGACTTGGCAGGGCGAAGCGATGGCTGCAGCTCTCGCCGCAGTCATCGAGGATGAGAACGCGGAGCTTTTAGGCCTTCTTCGCGTAGCCGGCGCACCAGCCTTTCGCATTGACCGCCTTGCCCGGGAACAACGAGCACGGTCCCCACGCGGCAGCGGCGCCCTGGAAGAAATTGCAGTTCGCGCAGGCCGAGCCGGCGATATAGGTCGGCGACTTGGCCTTGTCGACCTTGCTTGCGTCTTCGGTGTAATTCAGCGCCTGCGCGGTCGCATCGGTCAGCGCGAGATGCGGTAGATCGTCTGCACGCGCGATGCGCGGCAAGGCGCTGGCAATTGCGGCGGCGCCGAGGGCGGTGCCCGTGGCGGCGAAGAAACGGCGACGGCTCGTGTCGATGGTTTTTTTCATGATGGCACCTGCAGCGGCGGACGATGCGCGAAGTTTACGCGCATCGCGAGACGGGATGAAGCGCCTGCCTCCCTCTCCTCCGACTCGTTTCATCGTCGGGGAGAGGGTTGGGATGAGAGCGCGCTTTGAGCGCCCAGCGCGATATGGCACCCTTTGCTGCCTGCCAGGCTCGCTATCCTCGGCTGCGCCAAGCGAACCGCCCCTGCGCTCGTGCTTCGGGCCGTGAAGTCCGCGCACGTGATGCTTCGGTGACTCGCGTCGTCCCGACTCTCGCCCTGAGGGCCAGCTAGGCTGTTCGCGCCGGCTATTGCGCCGGCGCAGTCGCTTCGCGCAAGCGTGCAGCTTTGGCCTTGGCAATCGCGTCCGCCACTTCGCGCGGCATGTAGTTCTCGTCGTGCTTGGCCAGTACTTCACGCGCGATGAAGCGGCCGTTGTCGAGTCTGCCGGTCGCGATGATGCTCTGACCCTCGCGGAACAGGTCGGGCAGGATGCCGGTGTATTCGACCGCAAGTTCGGATCGCGCTTGAACGAATGCTCGAGCACGACGCCGCCGAGTTTGAAGCTCGCGCCGGCCGGCGGCTTGCCTGCGAGCGTTTCGCTTGGCGAGAACAGATAGGTCATGTTCTGGCTCAGCGCGGTGACCGTGAGCGCGGCGGCGACGCCGACTGCGAGCAGGATCAGCACCACGGCGATCAAGCGGCGTTTGCGGGTTGGCGTCATGACGCACTCCGCGACGGCGCCGATTCGCGGCGCAGGCGCGCGGCGATGTCACGCAGCGTCGCGCGGCGCTGGAACTGCGGTAGCAGTGCATCAATGAGCAGCACGACGAAGAACACTGCGTAGGCGCTCCACACGTAAGCGCCGTAGCCGCCCATACCGAAAAACTCAGCCATGTGCTGCCTCCGGATGTGACGGCGCGGCGCCCTGCGCGAGCACACGCACCCAGTCCTTGCCGGATTCGAGACCGAGCAGCATCGCGCGTGCGCGCGCGAGCACGCTCGCGAAAAAATACACATGTGTCGCCAACGCCATCGTCAAGAGCGGCCACAGCATGCTGCCGGAGATCTTCGATTGGCCCATGAGGTTCACCGTCTGCGCCTGATGCAGCGTGTTCCACCACACCACCGAGTAGTGTACGACCGGCAGGTTGACGACGCCGATCAGCGCGAGAAACGCCGCCGCACGCGCCGCTTGGCGCGTATCCTCGATCGCGTTGTACAGACCGATCACGCCGAGGTAGAGAAACAGCAGTACGAGCTCGGAGGTGAGGCGCGCATCCCAGGTCCACCACGTGCCCCACATCGGCTTGCCCCAGAGCGAGCCTGAGACGAGCGTGATGAAGGTGAAGGCGGCACCGACCGGCGCGGCGGCCATCGCGAGCGTCTCCGACAATTTGATGCGCCACACGAGCGCGATGAATCCGTTGGCCGCCATGAATATGTAGCCGAACAGACCCATCCACGCGCAGGGCACGTGCACATAGATCATGCGGAATGATTCGCCTTGCTGGTAATCGGCCGGTGCGACGAACAGGCCGCCGTAGAGTCCCGCCGCGCCGGCGACCAGCGCGAGCGCATACAGCCACGGCAGCCATAGCCCTGCCACGCGGTAGAACGTCGGCGGCGAGCCCATTTTGTGAAACCAGAGGAGTAGCGGATTCATGCTTCGTTCTCTGCCGTCATTCCCGCACGCTTCAAGCGGGAATCCAGCGACTTTGCCTTTAGCCGTTTGACGGTGGCAAGCGAGACGGTGGATTCTCGCGCGACTCGCGCCGTCCTGGCGCGCGCCCTTCGCGCCAGCTGCGCGGTTCGCGCGCGCTCCTGCGCGCGTCGTCGCGGAATGAGAAGAATTCTAGTCACGTCAACGAAATCCTCAGCGCGGCGGCGGTCGCAAGCGGCGCGAGCACGACGGCAAGCGCGAGCCACGCGCCGAGCCAAAGTAGCGGCGCCGCATACGCCAGGCCCGCTTGCGCGGCGTTGCAGGCACCCGCACCGAAGATCAACACCGGTACCAGCAATGGCAGTACGAGCAAGGTCAAAAGCATACCAGAGCGGCGCATGCCGATAGTCAGTGCGACGCACATAGCGCCGATCAGGCTCAGCAGCGGTGTCGCCAGCGCGAGCGTGGCAAGCAGTACCGGCAGCACCGGTGGGGGGAGCTGCAGCAATAGTGCGAGCAGCGGCGCGACGAGGATCAGCGGCAGCGCCGTCGTGAGCCAGTGGATTGCGATCTTGCACGCGAGCAGCAGCGACAGCGGATGCGGCGACAGCACGAGTTGTTCGAGCGAGCCGTCCTCGAGGTCGCTGCGAAACAGCTGGTCGAGCGAAAGCAGGCCCGCCAGTAGTACGGCGACGAAGATCGTGCCTGCGGCGATACGTTCGAGCACCGCATGCTCGGGTCCAAGTGCGAACGGAAACAGCGCCACGACGATAATCGCGAACAGCAATGGATTGAGCGCGTCGCCGCGGCGGCGCCAGGTCAGCGCGAGATCGCGCTTGAGCACGGCGGTGCAGGCAGCGGAAACGGTGCCGGGTTTCATGTCAAAGCGTGCCTCGCCCAACCTTCTCCCCCGACGGTGTCGGAAGAGAGGGGTTTAGCGGAATCCTGCGCGGCGTCCCGGCCGTGTAGGCATATGCGCCATGCGATGTGATCAGCGCCGCGCCGCCGCGCCGCGCATGCGCTTCGAGCAGGCGATTGACCAAGCCGATGCCGTCGCGATCGAGATTCGCGTACGGCTCGTCAAGCAGCCATAACGCAGCCGGCACGAGCACCAAGCGCGCGAGCGCAACGCGTTTTTTCTGCCCGACCGAGAGCAGGCGCAGAGGCGTGTCCTCATAGCCGGCGAGACCGACGCCGGCGAGCGCGAGCTGGGGCGTGATGCCGGGGCGGATGCCGCCGAGGCCGACCGCAAAGCGCAGATTCTGCAAGCTGGACAATTCCATTTTTATGCCTGACAGATGGCCGAGCAGCGCGACTTGATGCGACAGTCTCGCCAGCGTCAGCGGCGTGCCATTGAGCAGTACTTCGCCCGCGCTCGGTTCGAGCAGGCCCGACAATACCTTGAGCAGCGTGGTCTTGCCGCTGCCGTTGTCGCCCTCGATCAGCACGGTCTCGC
>VBNZ01000079.1:905-3807 GCA_005877675.1 Gammaproteobacteria bacterium | reverse complement strand
AGCGCAGCGGGCATTGGGCGCGCATGCTAACGCATTGGCGTGACGCTGTCGCAATCGCGTCGCTACCCGGCAGCTAACGATGCGCACAGCCGATCGTGCCTGGACTTCAGCGAGGTACGAAGCCCGCCGTTGACGTCCCGCCGGCACAAGTCGACACTTGCGCCACACGTATTGGAGATCGTTATGGCATCGAGGTTGACCCTTCGTATTGCATCGGTCGCGCTGAGCGCAACAATGTTGATGCCGGCCACGCGCGCAGCGGACGTGGATGCCAAGGCAACGTATATCGTCTCCCTGCGCGATGCACCGCTCGTCGACGATGCCCTGCAGCGCGTACGCACGCAGGCGATCGCAACTGTGGGCGGGCGCGGGGAAGTGCAGGCAGTGCGTCAGGCGCTGAAGGCGCCGGAAAGCGCGGCTTATCTGCGCCAGCTCGATGGCGCGCGCAATGCCACGCTCGACCTCGCTGGCCGTAGCCTCGGCCGTAAGCTCGCTCCGACACAGATCTATCGTCACGCGATCAACGGCATGGCGCTGGTTTTGACACAGGCAGAAGCCGATCGCATGGCGCAGATGCCCGGCGTCGCATCGGTGCAGCGCGAACGCATTTCGCGCACGCATACCGACGCGGGTCCGCAATGGATCGGCGCCGACAAATTGTGGAACGGCCAGGTTGACGGCGTGGCTGCGACGAAGGGCGAGGGCATCGTCGTCGGCGTGATCGACAGCGGCATCAATCCGACTCACCCCTCGTTCGCCGCGACCGGCGGCGACGGCTATGTGCACACCAATCCGCGCGGCAAGCAGTACGGCTTGTGTGCGACAGGGCAGGCGAGCTGCACCGACAAGCTGATCGGCATCTACGATTTCACCGATGAGGGCACCAAGGGTGTCGACAGCACCGGCCACGGCACCCATGTCAGCGGCATCGTGGCGGGGAACGTGTACAGCACCACGCTGCACGGTCAGACCGTCGATCTGCCGCGTACAGTGTCGGGCGTCGCGCCGCACGCAAACCTGATCATGTACAAGGCCTGCAGGGTCGACAAGAGCGGATCGAGTTCCGGCGGCACCTGCTCCGGATCGAGCCTTTTGTCCGCGATCGATCAAGCGGTGGCAGATCAAGTCGATGTGATCAATTTTTCGATCGGCGGCGCCGCGTTCGATCCCTATGCCGAACTGCGCGCGAACAATAACGACAGCGCTGCGATGTTCCGCGCACGTGCCGCAGGCGTCGTGATCGCGGTATCGGCCGGCAACGAAGGCCCGTCGCCGCATACGGTGGCCGAGCCGGGCAACGCGCCCTGGGTGATCGGCGTCGCGAGCGCGAGCCACAACCGGCGCTTCGCCAACCGCCTGGTCAATCTCAACGGTGTCGCGAATGCGCCGGCGGATATCGCCGGTGCCGGATTCACCGGCGGCTACGGTCCGGCGAAGATCGTCTACGCCGGCGATTTCGGCTTCCCGCTGTGCGGTAAGGGTGCGACCGAGTCGACGCCGACCGGCGCGAGCAGTCCCTGGCCCGCTGGCACGTTCCACGGCGAAATCGTGATCTGCGATCGCGGTACTTACGGACGCGTCGAAAAAGGCTTCAATCTCAAGGCTGCGGGCGCGGGCGGCTATGTCCTCGCGAATGCGGCGAGCAACGGCGAGTCGATCGTCAGCGACGATCACTATCTGCCGGCGGTGCATATCGGCTACAGCGCCGGTGTCGCGATCAAGGCCTGGGTCGCGCAGAGCGGCGAGCACAACGGCACGATCTCGGGCGTCAGCGCGGTGCTCGACCCGATCTATGGCGACATCGTCGACTCCTTCAGCTCGCGCGGGCCGTTCGGGTTTTCCGGCGGCATTTTGAAGCCGGACATCACTGCGCCAGGCTCGAACATCCTGTCCGCGGCGCAGACCGGCAGCGGCCTGGTGTTTCTGAGCGGAACATCGATGTCGAGCCCGCATGTCGCGGGTGCGCTCGCGCTCGTGCGCGCGGCGCACCGTGATTGGAATCCGGCGCAGGTCGAATCAGCGTTGCTGGGCACTGCGCTCGCGAACAGTTTGCGCAAGGAAGATGCAACGACACCGGCGACGCCGTTCGACGGCGGATCCGGGCGCGCGCAGCCTGCGAGCGCCGCGCTGGCCGGCCTGTATCTGCCGCTCAGCGCTAGCGATATTCGCGCCAGCGATCCCGGTGCGGGCGGAAATCCGCGCAATCTCAATCGCATCGGCGTTGAGGACGAACATTGTTTTCAGAGCTGCAGCTTCACACGCACCGTCGCCGACATGTCGGGTGGCGGCAGCTGGCAGGTCAGCGTGAGTGCACCGGGCGGCGCGAACATCACGGTGATGCCGAATCAATTCACGCTTGGTGCCGAGGCGGCACAGCAACTCAGCATCGCCGCCGATGTGAGCGACCCGCATCTCGTCGGCACCTGGGTCGCCGCGCGCATCGTGCTGCGCAAGACCGGCGGCGGACGAGCGGCGTCCGATACTGCCTTGCAGATGGACGTTTATTCCGATCCCGGCGCGCAGCCGGCGTTTCAGGAAATCAATGCGACCGCGCCGGGCGGGCATGTCGACGTGAGTTTGAACGGCCTGGCTGGGCTGCCGCGCGCGACCTACGGCACGACCATACCGGCGTCGGCGCAGCTCACGAATATGAGCCTGCAGGTCGATCCGAGTCCGAGCAAGCTGTATGACACATTTCCCGGAACCGGCAAGCAATTCGTAATGCTGCCGATTCGCCAGCCGCAAGTCGGCAGTACCGGCTGGTGTCCGCAGCAAGCGCTCACGTTCATTGCCGAAATCACCTCTTCAGCGGCGCCGCAGGCGGTACTTTACGCCGGCGTCGACAACGACAACGATGGGCAACCCGGTGAATCCGAGCAGCAATGTCAGGCCAACATCGCGC
>VBNZ01000079.1:0-808 GCA_005877675.1 Gammaproteobacteria bacterium | reverse complement strand
ATCACACTCAGCGCCGGCGCGCCGTCGATCATGGCGCCTGGCGGCACTACCAGTTGCGCGCCGCTCGTCACGCCCTATCTCGTGACCGGGCCGGGTCACGTGCCTGCGCAAACTGGATTTCCGCTGCGGTTGGACTGGTCGAATCTCGCTTCGCCGAGCGGCCGCAACTATGGCGCGATCATGGTCGACGGTGCGGCAGGCCTGAACGGTCAAACCGCGCTGGTGCCGTTTGCATTCACACGTAACGGCACCAACAACGACGTCGCCGATGCGCTGGAACCGGATGCGACGCGCAGCATCGTGCTCGATCCGGGCGAGAGTTCACGCCACATGTTTGTCGATGGCAGCCCCAACTACATGAGCTACATGGTCAATACGACGATCAGCGGCGGCTCGGCGAGCTTCTATGCAGCGCGCACCCAGCCACCTGCGGCTTCAGCGTCGGCGCAGATTGCCGCGGCGCCACCGGTCAGCGAGGCTGGAACGACACGCGCTTTGAGCTGGTACACCTATCTCGAAGACGGCACACCGGTCTGGTATCAGGCGCAGGGGCCGATCGATCCGCTGGTGTGGACCGCGCCGCTGTTGCGCGTGAACTGGGATGGCGCCAAGGTCAACACGCGCGCCATGGTCGGCAACGTCGTCGTGACGCCGCTCGGCAACGACGAGCTGATGTTCTCCTGGCATCTGGACGGCCAAAGCGGCAGCGAGCGTTTCGCGCGTCTGGGCGCGGGGCCGTGTCCAAGCATCAACGGCACGCCGACGAATTTCAATGGCGCCTGGTACGCGCCGACGCAGTCGGGCTACG
>VBNZ01000066.1:2061-8100 GCA_005877675.1 Gammaproteobacteria bacterium | reverse complement strand
AAATTGTTCATGTTTATTCCGGCATGTGACAGCAGGCTTCGATGTTGTGACCGTCCGGATCAAGCACGAAGGCACCATAGTAGTTGGCGTGATAATGCGGGCGCAGACCCGGCGCGCCGTTGTTGACGCCGCCTGCCGCAAGCGCGGCCTGGTAGTACGCGTCGACGCTCTTGCGATCGGGCGCGGAAAAAGCCACGTGCAGCCTGCCGCGCAGCCAACCATCGCCGTTGCCTATACAAAAATACGGACGGTTTTCACTGCCGTAGCCGACATGTGCGTGGCCGCCGGTCATTTCCGCGGTGACTTCCATGACGAGACCGATGCCGAGCGGCGCAAGCGCTTTGTTGTAGAACGCCTTGCTGCGCGCAAGATCGGAGACGACGAAGCCGATGTGATCGAAGCGGGTCGTGACGGACATGGCTGTTTCCCCTAGTTGATCCAGTTTGGAACACGCTTATCGAGGAAAGCGGCCAATCCTTCCTGGCCTTCGGCGGATATACGCAGGCGCGCGATCAACGTCGCATTGTCGCGATCGGTCGCGGTCGCGGTGGTGCTGGTCATCCCTGACATCGCAAGCGCCAGCCGTTTTGCCTCGCGCTGCGCGAGGGGACCGCCCTTGGCGAGCAACTCGAGCTGACGATCGGTGGCTGCGTCGAGTTGGTCCGCTGCCACGACCTGGTGCGCGAGCCCGATACGCGCAGCTTCCGCCGCATCGAAGATTTCACCCGTCAGAAACAGCTTACGCGCGGCACGCGCGCCAATCGCGGCTATCACGTAGGGCGAGATCACCGCGGGCACGAGACCGAGTTTGACTTCGCTCAGGGCAAACTTGGCGGTATCAACGGCAATCGCGATATCGCAGCACGCAACGAGGCCGACGCCGCCACCGAACGCCGCGCCGTTCACGCGCGCAAGCGTCGGCTTCGACAGAAAATTGAGCGTGCGCATCAGCATTGCGAGGCGCTCGGAATCGGCTCGATTCTCGGCCTCCGATGCCTTGGCCATGCCGCGCATCCAGTTGAGATCGGCGCCGGCCGAAAACGAGGCGCCATTGCCGGTGAGCACGACCGCGCGCACGCCGGCATTGCCTTCGAGTTCAGTCAGTGCGAGCGTGAGTTCCGCGATCAGCGCATCGTCGAAGGCGTTGTGCACCTGCGGGCGATTGAGCGCGATATGCGCAACGCGCTGCGTGATGCGGATATCCAGGGACTCGGGCATGGCGCGTACGCAGCGGCGGTGGAGCGCACATGATAACCGCTGCGCCTCTGATCGTGCGCAGTGGTTCAACGCTGTTGGGCGTCGGCCTCAGATGCGCTTGGGCGGCGCGGTTGTATCTGGTGCGTCGTCGCCGGGCGCTTGCGCGTTCGATCCTGGTGTGGCGATATAGCGCTGACTCAGGGTCCAGTCGTTCGCGCCTTGCGGCTTGGTCCACACATCGACGACGCCGTAGCGTTTTGCGGCCTTGCCGTCGCCAGTCAGCAGGTCGAAATTAGCCACGAGCGCTGCACCGTGGTCGATCACGGAGATATTTTCCAGGCGCACCTTGCCGAACGGATGCGCGGTGAGATTGCGCAGCCAATCGGCGCGCGGGGTGAGCAGCATGTCGTGGCTCAGTGAGTACTGCGCAAAGTCGTCACTGAGGACGCCCGCGAGCGCCGCCGCATCGTTCTTGCCTAGTACGTCGAGCAGCGTCTCCTCGCGCTGCCGCAGCGCCACGACCTGACGCGTTTCGGTGTTGATGTGCCCGCGCACGGGCTGCGCGCCGGCCGCATGCGCGAACGCGGCTAGCGCAACGATCGGCGCGAAGGCAAAAGATGCAAAAAGGCGAGACGTAAGCATGGCTGGCGATCTCCAAAAAAATGAGGCGCCGCGGTTCGCACCGGGCGCCTCGCTTGGCTAAAAAGTCTAGCCGATTAGATATCGCGTGTTACAGGTGCATCGCGCAGCCGCCGGCCGGCGCGATCCAGTTCTGCTGGATCAGGTACTGCGAACCGCCGAGGGTGACGTTGTACTTCGAACCGTTCGACGCGGTCGATTCGGTGCCGAAGGTCCATGCGCACTTGTCGCCGTTTTCCCAGTTGCCGTTGTACCAGCCATTCAGGTCCGGATCGGTCACGGTTTCTTCGATCTCGTGCGCGATCACGCTGGCCATGCCATCGGCGCCGATGTTGTTGTTCGGGCTGCTGGCCGACTGCGCGGCGCAGGACGATGGGCAACGATCGGCATTGCCGACGAAGCCGTACTTGATGTCCGAGCCGGAAATCGTGCCGTGGGTGTGCCAGCCGCAGTACTGCGTGCAGAAGCCCGAGCTTGCAGTCACGTCAGCCGAGGTCAGGACGAGGTAAACGGCGTTGGTGTCCTTCGGCAGGCTGGCAGACGCAATAGCGTCGCTAACGACCGATTGGATCTGGCTGTCAGACAGCGAGGTGCCGTAAGTGCTGCTGGACGTGTTGGTCGAGCCGCCATAAGTCAGGATATTGTTGTAGAACGTTTTGGTGCTGCCGACGATATCGTAGTAGGTCGTGTTGATATTGAAGTAAGCCGAGCCGCCGAGGTTCTGCACGAAGTTGGTGAGAATCGTGGTGGCGGTGTTGCCGGTCCAGTTGCCGTACCAGATGTAATAAACCTTCGGACCATGCAGGATCGGGCCATTGTGGTAGGCGATCGGATCGTTCTGGCGCGAACCGGGCCTGCCCGCGTACTTGACGTGGTCACCGTTCAGCTCATTCGGATCTTTGTTGGCGGCATCGCCGTGATTGCCGCGGTCCGGCGACATGCCGGCTTCGGCCATGCCGCGTGTGACGGTTTCGGCGGAGGCAAGGCCCGAGATGGCAAGGGCGGCGGCGCAGGCAAAACTCAAAACAGAAAGCTTCATTTAGGAAAATCTCCCAGGGTTGATGACACAAGTAAGTTTGCAGCCCGGTTGGAATGGCCGCCGGACTTTCTTCTACTGACGATCTTTGGATTTCCTACCATTGCGAAAAAGGACGAGTCCCCCTACGAATCGCCCCTGCCCACGAACAACGCACTCCAACGTCACGTTCGGCGCGGGGCATTCTTCGGAATTTCGACCTCGATGCAAGTGCGAGTGCAGCATTTTTTTAATGAGCGTGCAACTTAGTGCCGCTAAGCGTTTGAAACGCCACGATACGCGAAGCTGAAGATTGCATTGCGCTGATTGCTACACTTTTGCCGGAATGGAGCTGAACCGATGTCGTTGCTGAAAATCTACCTGCGCGTGATTGCGCTGCTGGCGCCGGAGAAATGGCTAGCGATCACCCTGGCGCTTGCAAATCTCGCACTGTCCGCTGTGTTTTTTCTGGAGCCGGTGCTGTTCGGCAAAGTGGTCGATGCGCTTGGCGCGAACGGCCACGCGCAGGCCTGGCATTACATACTGCTCTGGGCCGGCGTGGGGCTTGGTGGCGTGGTTGCGAGCGTATGGGTTTCACTGTTCGCCGATCGTCTCGCGCATCGGCGCAGGCTTGCGGCGATCGCCGCGTTTTTTGAGCATTCGATCGCGCTGCCGCTGTCGTTTCACGGTCAGCATCATACCGGGCGCCTGTTGCGCATCATGCATTCGGGCACGGGCAATCTGTTCGGGCTCTGGCTCGGATTCTTCCGTGAGCATCTGGCGACGCTGCTTTCGATCATCATCATGGTGCCGTGGACGCTGAAGACGAACTGGAAGCTCGGCCTTCTTATGATCGGGCTGATGACGAGCTTTGCGGTATTCAACACGATCGCAATGCGCAAGACGCACAAGGCGCAGGGCGAGGTCGAGGAGCTGCATCACGAAATCTCCGAGCGCGCCGGCGACGTATTCGGCAACGTACTGGTGGGCCGAGGTGAAAGCAATCCGCGAGATGATGAAACGCGTTCTGCAGGCGCAATATCCGGTGCTGCGCGGCTGGGCCTGGCTCTCGGTCGCCAATCGCGCGGCGTCGACGCTGACTATTGTGGCGATCTTCGCCATGGGCGCGCAGCTCAACGCGAAAGGCGAAATCACCGTCGGCGGCATCGTCACCTTCGTCAATTTCGCGATGATGCAGATCGGCAAGCTCGAGCAGTTTGCGGGTTTTATTTCGGGGCTGTTCTTCCAGACGCATTCGCTGTCGGATTTCTTCTGCGTGCTCGACACCAAGGAAGTGCTGCACGAGAAGCCCGGCGCGCCGCTGTTGCCGGCTGATTTAAAGGGCGAGGTCGTATTCGACAATGTCTCGTTCGGCTACGAGGCCTCGCATCCAGCGCTGAAGCATTTGAGTTTCAAGGTGCCGGCGGGTGGCACCGCGGCCCTGGTCGGGCCGACCGGCGCGGGCAAGACCACCGCACTGAGTCTGCTGTATCGCGCCTACGATCCGAGCGCGGGACGTATCACGATCGACGGCATCGATATCCGCGAGGTGAGCGTGAACTCGCTGCGCGAACATATCGCGGTCGTGTTTCAGGATCCGGGCCTGTTCTATCGTTCGATCGCGGACAACCTGCGCATCGGCAATCCGGAGGCTTCCGACGCCGAGCTCGAAGCCGCGGCGCAGGCGGCCGAAGCGCACAATTTCATCATTGTCAAACCCGAAGGCTATTCGACCCTCGTGGCCGAGCGCGGGCGTTCGCTCTCGGGCGGCGAGCGTCAGCGCCTGTCGATCGCGCGCGCGATGCTCAAGGATGCACCGATTCTGATACTCGACGAGGCGACCAGCGCGCTCGACAATGCGACCGAAGCGCGTATCCAGCGTGCACTGAACGCGCTGACGCAGAACCGCACGACCTTCGTGATCGCGCATCGCCTGTCGACCGTACGCAATGCCGGCGTGATCCTCGTGCTCAAGGATGGGCAACTGGTCGAGCAGGGCAGGTACGACGAGCTGGTCGCACTCGGCGGCTTGTTCGCCGAACTCGATCGTGGCGGCAAGTTCGTCGCGGATGCGCAGGAGGCGCTGCCGGGCGACCTCGAGGATGTACTGGTGACCGGGTAGGGCGTCGTCGCAAAAAAAAACCGGCGCGAAATACCGCGCCGGCGTCCTGAGCGGGAGCTCGTACGAAACTATTTGCCGGCCATCGCCGCCGACGCGAGCTTGAAGAACACGTCGGTGTTGTCGATCACGCCGTGGAATGTATCGGCGCCTGCGCCGTAGGCCGACAGCGGCACATCGGTCGCGGTGTGCACGGCCTGGTCGCCCGGCACCTGTCCGCTGACGAAATAGCCCTTGTCCTTGTTGCGCGTGCTCGGACTATCCGGCGACTGCGATGGCGGAAACGGCTGCTGTGTATCGAGCGTCGGGTAAACGTTCGGCAGCCAGGTCTCGTAGCGATCGGCGTTGGCGCCGTAGCCGATCAGCATCTTGCCGTCGATCAGCGTGTTGACCGGATAACCGTCCGCCGCGATCGTGTATTTCGGAAATTGCGCTGCGTCGTAGTTGCCGACGTATTTCAGGCCCGAATTCGGCGTGGCTTGCAGGTCGGCAGCGCTCGCAGTCGCGGCGCCAAGAATCGCCGCGCCCGAGCATTCGTGATCGGCGGTAACGATGATCAGCGTATCCGGATGCGTTGCCGCAAAGTTCTTCGCTACCGCGATCGCGCGATCGAATTCGATCACTTCGAGCACCCAGCGGTCGCTATCCATCAGATGCGCCTGCTTGTCGATCGACGCGCCTTCGATCATCGCGACAAAGCCGTTGTTGTTCTTCGACAGCACCTGCAGGGCTTTGTCGGTCATCTCGTCGAGCATCGGCTGATCGGGGAAGCCGAAGGCATCGACCACGGCGCTGTTGCCACGGCGGCCGTTGATCTTGTCGTAGGACACGTTCATGTTTGAATACGCGAACAGGCCGAGCAGCTTGTCCGGCGCGCCCTTGGCAAACGCGGCGTTGAGCGAGGTCTTGTCCGGCACGTAGGCGAAGCCGGCGGTCTGGAAATCGCCGATCAGATCGCGCTCCGGATCGAGCTTGCCCGGCGCGGCGCCCCAACCCGCGACGACGTCGCTCGGCAGCACATAGTCGTTCGCGTTGCGGCGCTGCGAGCCATTCACCGGCTGCGGGCTGA
>VBNZ01000066.1:0-1989 GCA_005877675.1 Gammaproteobacteria bacterium | reverse complement strand
CGATACCGGTGCCGTTACCTCGCGCGCTGGTGTGGACTGCCATAGAAGCCGGCGTCGCATCGAATACGTCGGCGGTCGTCACGACGCCGAGCGACTTGCCCTGCAGATTGTGCAGGTATTCCGCCAGATACTCGACGCGCGGATTGTCGAACGCATCGATCGTGTCGTCGGGGAACACGCCTTCCTGATTGTTCGCGGCCTTGTTGCCGGTCACGTAATTCTGCATGCCCGGCGCCGAGTCGGTCACGATCGAATTGAGCGAGGCGGTCATGACCATGCTCGTGTACGGAAAGGTGTCCATCGTCAGCGGCGCTTTCGCCTTGCCCTGCGCATAGCCCTTGGCCATGATGCGGGCCGCGGTGCGATGGGTCGCGCCCATACCGTCGCCGAGAAAAACGATGATGTTCTTTGCCGCAGCGCTGGATGCACCTGGTGCGACGATTTCGAAGTTGCCCTGCGCGCTGATCTGCGTGCCGTCGCTCTGTATCGCAACGACTTTCAGCGTGTGCACGCCGGCGGCGTAATGCGCGTATCCGCGTTGCGATACGACGACGGTGTTGCCCGGCAGGCCGGCAACGAGCTTGCAGCCGGACTTGCCCGTGCTCCTGCCGCTGGCGTCGATGCACGATGCCGGCGATGAAGCGTCGCCGACCATGCTCTGGCGATCGGCTTGCGGAAAGGTGACCTGGAAATTGCCGTCCAGCACGGCTTTGGCCGTGCCTACGCCATCGACCTGGAAATAGAACGAGGTGATGGTCAGACCTGCATCGGGCTGTACCGTCGCCTGCAGATCGAAACGCTGACCTTGCATGAAGCGCGAGATCACCGGGGTGGGCGGCGTCAGGCGCGAAATCTTCGCGGCGAACGCGGCGGGGCAGGCGAGCAGCAGGCCGGCGACGATCGCGCCGCTCAGACAATTCTTGGCAAAACCTTGCGCGTGCATAAGCAAACTCCTTGCGAGGACGAATTCGGTGGGATGGGGTCAGTGCACGCCCGCACGTGCGGGCGCGCTGCTCGTGCGTACGGCGTGCGCTTGCGCGCGGGTAGTGGATGCGGGGATGGCGAGCAACGTCCGCGCGAGCGGTGCATCGAGCGTGATCTGTGCGCTCGACACGCGCCCCGTTGCCGCATCGGCTTGCGCGCCGACATGCAGCACACCAGTGATCTGGATCAGGCCAGGAAGCGGGCGGATCAGTTTGGTTTCCGCACCGGGAACGACCACGCTGACTGTACTCGGCGGCAGGTCGTCCGCGAGAGGCTCGTCCTCGTCACTGATCTGCACCGGCAGCGGTGCGAGCAGGAACGCGGCCGTCGGCAAAGGTTCCTGCTGCACCATATAGCCGATCATGCGCACGCGCTTGCCGTCGAGCGCAGACAGGGTCGTGCTGGGCTGCAGCCCGCGCGGGCCAACCGGTAGCTTGAACATATCGCGGAATTTCAATTCGACGACACCGCGCGGTGGTGCGCCGAGTTCCTTGTGCACTGCGAGCGGTGCGGGCACGGCAAGGGCGGTGGATTCGTGTGAAGCGGCGAGCGCCGAGGATTCAGACCAGGCGCAGACAGCGACAGCCGCTGCGAGCGCAAACGAGCGCGAGAACAATCGCATCCGGAAAACGTCCAAAGTGAACTGACCGCCGTGCCGCAGCGGGGAGCACACGTTAACCGTGCGATATGAACGCGTGATTACGAATGCATGTCACGGCGGCGGCACCCCACCGTCTGCTGTCGAGCATTTCAGTAGGCGCTTTCGCGTAGCGCTCTGCAGCGCACGCGAATAGAGCTGGTGGGACAGTGGTGATAGACGCGGCCACGCTCGATTCGACCAGGATGCCTTCGCGTCGATGCGCTGCGAGCACCGCCAGATCGTAGATATAGATTTCGCTGCGTGCTGCTCAAACTGTTGCAGGCGCGTACGCAGCAATGCCGCCGAGGACTCCGTGCCATTCAGTGCCGCGAGTGCGATACATGAATCGATGCCGAGAAGTTGCC
>VBNZ01000065.1:7850-10165 GCA_005877675.1 Gammaproteobacteria bacterium | reverse complement strand
CGCAACACACCGATCGTGATGGATGCAGATCGCACACCGCCGCCGGAGAACGCGATGCAAACCTTGGGCTCTTCGAGGCGATGCTTGAGGTAGTCCGTGTGAGTCGAGGTACGCGGTCGGTCCAAGGTACAACCGGACAGTATCGCCAGCAACGAAGCAAGAAGGACAAGACATTTCACGGGTGCGGTCGCAAGGGGTGCCATCGTCGCCTCCAACATGCCGACTAAAAATGCTGCTGTTCACGTTCCTTCGTCGCACTGAATTCCGGTGCATCGCCCACGTGTCGCCCAAGCTCGTGAGCACGCGGATCAAGTCTGACATGCGGAGATGATTCAGGCACTGGCAATGTGCGCAGTCGGACCCCGCCGATCGAAGCACAAGGTCACCTGATCGGGGATCTCCAAAGGCCAGCCGACCAGACCCTCTCACTTGATTGAAGTATGATGACCGTCATTCCATGATGAATCATTTGATTCAACGAGATTCTGAGGCCCGTTGCCCAGATCGGATCCTTCGATCCGCGACACCCTGGCTTCTAGATGCAAGAGACGATCACCTAGATCATCGGTTGGTGTGCGCTCGAGTGCTTCCGCCCACATCCCAAGCGTGTCCCACAGCGACTTGATGCGCTGGCCGAGACTGTGTTCATTGGTTTTCATGATTTCTCCGACATTCTTTGGTAGTCCAGCTCTAAGCGAAGATCGCCACGGTCTGGCTAACCCGACAGCACGAGCTCACCCTGGTCATCCCAAATCTGCATGCTCTGAAACGAATAGCCGCTACCGCGTTCGCTGAAGGAGCGCAGATCGAAATCCGCAGAAGGTTCGAAAGATGCAATGACCTTAGCGAAAGATGTCATACCGTTCTTCTTCTTGGATGGGCAACGAAGTATTCGCGTCTGACTTAGTGCGCGGCGTCAGCCGATGCAGGCGTAGCAGCGGATGCCGCGCCCCCCCGGGCGCGATTCTCAGGCAAGACCAAGCGCTTTCCTCAAGCTCGCATCGACAGGCCCCGCCGGCATGAATCTGCGCAGCTTGCTCAATGCCTGCCCGGCCGGCGTGTGACGCATACGCCAGGCGCCAAGCGCCGCTTCGACGATCGTGTTTGCCACGCCTTCGGGTTCAGGCGCGCCATTGATGCTCTTTGCCACGGAGCGCGCTGCGATTTCACGTTCGCGATCGTAAGCCGGGATTGTTGCTTTTGCCTGGGGCGAATTGGCGTCGAGATTCGTTCTGGTATACGCCGGTTCGACCAGAGTCACGCGAATGCCGAACTGACGCACTTCGTGATCGAGACTTTCCGACAATCCTTCGACGGCGTGCTTGGAGGCCGCATACAGGCCCATGTACGGCGCCGGCAGAAAACCGAGCACGGAACTGACGTTGACGATCCGTCCTTGTCGCTGTGTCCGCATGTGCGGAAGTACCGCTTTTATCGTGCGCAGCATGCCGAATACGTTCGTATCGAACACAGATGCAGCCTCGCTGACGGCGGTCTCCTCCACCGCGCCAAGCATGCTCATGCCGGCGTTGTTGACCAGCGCGTCGATGCAGCCCTTCCGATCGACGATCGACTGGATCGCTCGTTGAACGGAAGCCTCGTCGCGTACATCCATTTCGACCAGCTCAATGCCGGCGACGCCGGTTGAGCGGCCGACGCTGCGCACGGTGCCAAATACCGCGTATCCCTTCTCCGCAAACTTTTGCGCGACGACGCGGCCGATACCCGATGAGACGCCGGTGATAACGACAACTTTTGAGTTCTTCATATGAGTTTCCTTTGACAATCAGTGATCGAAGTTCAGGCGACTTGCTCGATCAAGCGATGGCTGTCGGCCGTCCTGATCTTGAACCAGATGGAATACATCGCCGGCAAGAACACGAGCGTCAGGATCGTTCCCGCAAAAGTCCCGCCGATCAGCGTGTACGCGAGCGTTCCCCAGAACACCGAATGCGTGAGCGGAATGAAAGCCAGCATCGCCGCCAGCGCGGTCAAGATCACGGGGCGCGCGCGCTGCACGGTGGCTTCAACGACGGCGCGCAGCGGATCCAGCCCGGCCTGGGCGTTGTGATGGATCTGCCCGATCAATATCAGCGTGTTGCGCATCAGGATTCCCGACAACGCAATCAGTCCGACCAGCGCATTGATGCCGAATGGCTGCTGAAACAGGATCAGTGTCGGCACCACGCCGATCAGGCCGAGCGGGCTGGTCAGGAAAACCATGACCATCGCGGAGATCGAGCGCACCTGAAAAATGATGATGATCAGCGTGATAGCCAGCATGATCGGGAAGATCGGCAGCATGGCCGCCGTCG
>VBNZ01000065.1:0-7760 GCA_005877675.1 Gammaproteobacteria bacterium | reverse complement strand
GTCCGCGATGTCGCCGCGCACGCTGATGGTCGGCAGCCGGTCGCGGCGACGCAGGATCGGCTCCTCCATCCTGATGTCGGCTTCGCCAATCTGCGACAGCGGAATGCGCTGGCCGTTGGCGGCCGCCAGCGTGAAATCGCTGATCTTCGCCGGGTCGAGCCGGATGTCGCCGGCCGCGCGCGCGACGACCTGCACCGTGCGAATATCTTCGCGCACGAGGGTCAGGGGTATTCCCGTCACCAGGAACTGCAATTGTTGCGCGACGGCGCTCGAGGTCAGCCCGACGGCCTGCAATCGGTCCTGCTGCAACGTGAAGTGCAGCGTCGGCGTGCGCACACCCCAATCGGTGTTGACCGTGCGCATCAGCGGACTGGCGTCCATGACGTGCTGCACGTCGGCGGCGATTTTGCGCAAGGTGTCGGGATCAGGCCCGGTGACGCGGTACGCAACCGGGAATGGCGAGTACGGGCCGAAGACGAGCTGAGTCACGCGCACACGGGCCTCGGAAGCGAGGCCATCGGCAATCGCCTGCCGCAGTCGATACTTCAGCGCTTCGCGTTCCTCCTGGTTGTCGGTGCGCACCACGATCTTGGCGAACGACGGATCGGGCAGCTCGGGTCCCATCGAGAAATAGAACCGCGGTGCGCCCTGGCCGACGTACGCGGTCACGATCTTGGCTTCCTTCTGTTGCGCCAGCCAGTTCTCCACCTTCGCCGCCGCAGCGCTCGTCTGGTTGATCGATGTGCCATAAGGCATTTGCACCTCGATCAACAGCTCCGGTCGGTCCGAGATCGGGAAGAACTGTTTTTTCACCAGCGCCATGCCAAGTACGGACAGCACGAAAAGCCCAATCACCGAAGCGGCGACCAGCCATTTGCGCGCGATGATGCCGTGCAAGAACTTACGGAAGCGGTTGTAGCGCGGCGTGCCGTAGATCGCATCGTGGCCGCCTTCGATCTTCTTGAAATCGGGCAGTATCTTCACACCCAGATAGGGCGTGAACACTACGGCAACTACCCAGGACGCAATCAGCGCGATGCCGACGATCCAGAACATGTTGCTGGTGTATTCACCCGCAGTGGAGCGGGCGAATCCATTGGGCATGAACCCAACGGCCGTCACCAGCGTGCCCGAAAGCATCGGCGCTGCGGTATGGCTCCAGGCGTACGCGGAAGCTTTGATTCGGCTGTAACCCTCTTCCATCTTCACCACCATCATTTCAATAGCGATGATGGCGTCGTCCACCAGCAAGCCGAGTGCGAGGATCAGCGATCCCAGCGTGATGCGATCGAAGTTCTTGCCGCTCGCGAGCATCACGACGAAGACCACCGCCAGGGTCAGCGGCACGGCCGCCGCCACCACCATGCCGACGCGCCAACCCATGCTCACGAAGCTCACCAGCATGACGACGAGCAGTGCGGTGAAGAACTTGACCATGAACTCGCCGACGGCCGAGTGGATGTTGACGGCTTGGTCGGTGACCTTGGTCAGCCGCATGCCGAGCGGCAGTTCGGCGTTGATTGCCGAGGTCGAGTCCGTTCCAACCGTCGCGCATCACCACGCCCAGCAGCAGGGCAGGTTCGCCGCCGTTGCGGACCATGAACGTTGCCGGATCTTCATAGCCGCGCCTGACCGTCGCGATGTCCGACAGTTTCAGTGTGCGGCCTTGTGCCACCACGGGTGTGTCGCTGATCTTTTGCAGCTTGTCGAACGCGCCGTCCAGGCGGATGAACACATCGGGTCCCTTCGTTTCCACGGAACCGGCGGCGGTCAGCGCGTTTTGGCTGTTCAGCGCGGCAAACACATCCTGTGGACTCACGCCGAGTGTGGCTAGGCGCGCATGCGAAAACTCGACATAGATGCGCTCGGACTGCTCGCCGACGATGTTGACCTTCTTGACGCCCGCTACGTGCAGCAGCCGCTGGCGCAGCGTCTCGGCCTCGCGCACCAGCAAGCGTTGCGGCTCGCCTTTGGCCTTGAGAGCGAACAGCGCAAATGTGACATCGGCGTATTCGTCGTTGATGATCGGGCCGATCACGCCGGGCGGAAGATTGCTTGACTCATCGCCGACTTTCTTGCGCGCCTGGTAAAACTCCTCCTGCACATCCGCAGGCGGCGTGCGGTCGAGCAACGTCAACGTGGTGATCGCCAAGCCGGGCCTGGTGTAGGTTTCCGTACGGTCGTACCAGCGCAGTTCCTGCAGGCGCTTTTCGATCTTCTCGGCGACTTGATCCTGCATCTCCTGCGCGGTTGCACCGGGCCACGCGGTGATGATCGTCATCACTTTGATCGTGAATGCAGGATCTTCCGCCCGCCCCAGTTTGAAGAATGCGACGAGACCGGCGAGCGAGATCAGGCAGATCAGAAACAGCGTGACGGAGCGCTCGCGTACGGCGAGTGCCGAAAGATTGAAGCGGTTCTCGCTCATGGCTGTAGGCCTGCTACCTTGGGTGGTTCGGCGGCATTGGCAGCCACGCGGACTTGCTCGCCCTCGCGCAGCAAATGGGCACCGAGTGCGACGATCCGATCGCCTTGTTCAAGCGGACCGGCGACGCGTGCGCCGTCGTCGTCCAGGTGCAGAACCGTTACCGGCCGCCAGGAAACCTTTGCAGGCTCGCCGCGGATGATCCACACCCCGGCCCCGTTGCCCGCATCGAACAAAGCGCCGATCGGCACCTGCGAGGCGCCTTGCACGATGGTGTGGTCATCCGTAAGCGCGACCGAGACTGTCGTGCCCAACGGGACATTCGCGAGTTCTCCCTCAAGCACATAACGCGCTTCGAAGGTGCGAGTAAATCGATCCGCCGTATCCGAAAGCTGGCGAAGTTTGACGGGAACACGGATACCTTCCTTGCCGAAAATGCTGGCTTGCCCGACTGAGCCGACTGCGGGACGCAGCGTTTCCGGCAATTGGATGACCGCCTCGCGTGGCCCGGCGTGGGCCAGGCGCACCACGGCTTGTCCGGCGCCGACGACCTGGCCGGGTTCGGCCAGCGTTTCCATCACCACGCCGTCGCCATCCGCCAGGAGCTCGGCATAGCGGCTTGCATTGCGAGCAACGTCGGCTTGGGCGTTGGCCGCACTGAGCTGCGCCTTGGCGGCATCCGCTGCCGCCTTGGCTTGGTCATAGGCCGACGCTGAAATCGCGCCGGTGCCGACCAGGTTGCGGTAGCGCACTTCATCTTGCGCCGCCTGCAGCGCGCGTGCCCGGGCCGCGGCAACCGCTTGCTCCTGCGCGACGGCGGTGAGCCTCAGGTCCACCGGATCGATGCGCATGAGCAGCTGGCCGCGTGTGACGCTCTGCCCAACATCCACGAGGCGCTCCAGGACCTTGCCGGAGACGCGAAAGCCCCGATCGCTCTGCACCCTGGCGGCCACAGTTCCCGTAAACGAGCGCGAAGCGGGGGCCCCCGCCTGGACGAGAGACGCGCGGACGAGCGGCGCCTCGGTTCGAGGATCGTGTGCGGACGTTCCGCCGCAGGCGATCAAGGCAAACGGCAATGCAGCAATCAGGGTAAAGCTGATGAAGCGGTTCATAGAAATACCTCGCATGTTGATATGATATTGATCATATAATTAGTCGACATTCGTGTTCGCAGGAAGGCTTGGCGAGAGGATCTTTATTGACTGTGTGCGCCTAATCGCCGCGCAGGCCCAAGCGCGACGCAATGGCGCAACGCGAACGTTCGAGGATCGCGTCGGAGCGCTTGTCGTCCGGTTCCATGCGCGCGAATGAAAGCGCGCCGACCAGCTCGGCATAGACGGAGTCCGCTTCAGCCGTCGCATCCTTGCTTCCGGTTTGCCGGATCAGATCGGCCAACGCAAGGTGCATGCGCTCGCGGCCGGCGGCGAATCGCGCCCGGACCTTCGCATTGAGGCGTGGCATGTCCGAAGAGAGCGCGGCGACGGGGCAGCCATTGCGACGTGCGTCACGGTGCTCTGGCGAAAGATAGAAGTCGACGTAGGCTGCGAGGGCGGCGCGCGGCGCGCGGCCGTTCGTTTTTGATTCGAATATCTCCCGCGCTTCCTCGAACATTTGCCCGACTGCCGCAGCGATCAGCTGGTCCTTCGAGCCGAAATGGGCGTAGAAGCCGCCATGCGTCAAGCCGACATCGGCCATGACATCGGCGACTCCGATGCGGTCGGGGCCTTTCGCGCGGATGGCCTTGGCCGCCGCTTTTACGACGCGATCATGGGTGCGCTGCTTGTGCTCTGTGTCGTAACGCATGATGCAGACCTCTTTATATGATGTATATCATATTACGATGCAACGAAGAATGCAAGGATTTTTTCCGTGCCTCGGATATCTGGATTCAGCGGCTGACAGTTCGCTGGTGTCAGGAGGAGGATAAGACGGGACGAGGGTGTACAAGCTCGAGTAGGCACGGGAATGACCATCCCGTTTGAAGCCGTTCGACGCGATCGTCGACCGTCCCACATCGGCCACTTGCGGTCATACCATCGGTCAGAAGATCGCCACGCCAACGACCGGTTTCAAAGCACAGCCGCCGTAGGCCGACCGCCAGCCGAAGCTGCTCATTCTCCAGAGCAGTCTCGCGCTGTCGTTGTGGATCCATAAGGTGCTGTCATGTCTTTTCCTTGTCTATCGCTTGAGTCGCCGCTTCGGTGTCTTGCATCAGTGTTTGGCAAGCGTTCAGGCCGGCGGCAAGCCCGGGTCGATACCAGTCATGACGATAGAGACATCCCACAACCGCTTTGCAAGTTCCGGATCCTGGGCTTGCGCGGCTCGTTTAGCCTCACCTGCCACACCGCGGATTCCGCCAAAGCCGGTGGGACCGTAATAGCCTCCGGGCTTCACCTTGCCGGTCGCAGCCAGAAGTGCCGGCCACGCGCCCTTGTCGGCGCTGTTGAGCAACAGGCCGACGATTGGGCCAACGATCTGGATCAGCCCCATGTGACGGCCAAGACTTGTGGCGGCGACTCCAGGGTGGACGCCGATTGCTGTGACTGGCGACTTCGCCGCGCGCAGGCGACGATCCAGTTCGTAGAAGAACAGCGCGTTCGCCAGCTTGCTGCCGCCGTAGCGCTCGGTCTTGACGTAGCTTTTGTCGGCGTTGAGGTCGTCCCAGTCGATGTGACCCTTCAGATGCGCGATGCTCGAGGTCACGACCACCCGCGAACCCGGAGTCTCCGCCAGTTTAGGCAGGAGCAGCGAGGTGAGCGCGAACACGCCGAGATGATTGACGCCTAACTGCGATTCGAACCCCTGCTTCGTACGCATCAGCGGCGGGTTCATGAGCCCGGCATTGTTGATGAGCGCATCGATCCGTGGCTCCTTCGCGGCGATCTCGGCTGCGGTGCGAACGCTGTCCCGCTTGATCCGCGCGATGGCATCCTGCGCCCTGGTCTGCTCACGGCAGCCGAGCAGGACGCGCGCGCCCGTGGCGGCAAGCACCCGCGCGATTTCGAACCCGACGCCGGCGTTGGCGCCCGTGACGATGAAGCACTTGCCCGATTGATCGGGAACATCGGCTTCAGTGAATCCGATTGGTTTGGACATACTAAATGCTCTCTTTGTTGAGTGAGTACATGCTCATTTTAAAACTTAAAAAAAATCAGACGGCAGTTCCCTTCCAGTACAGATCGAAGCCGGCCTGCTTCAAGTGCTCATGCTGCTTCTTCGGGCTCGCGGCCATGGCGTCAATTGTCATGTCGGCCAATCCGATCAGGACCGTGTCGATGTAAAAGGACATCCGTTCCGGGTCGACATGTCCGGCCATGCTCTGTTCGACCAGTTCACGAGACTCACGAAACAACGCGTTGCTGCGCCGCCGACTCTCGGCGGTGATCCGGCCCGATACCTTGAGTTGGCGCAGCACTTTGCGCCACGTCGGGTTCGCCGCTCCCCAAGCGATCAGCCGGTCCCACAGATGCCGGATACGTTCGCGCGAACCGCCCTTCGCTGGATAAGCGGCCATCATCGTCTGGGCGAGATTGGTCTCGATCTCAAGGAAGAGTTGGTTGAGGAGATCGTCTTTGGTGGCGAAATAGGTAAAGAGCGTCCCCTCGGCAACGCCAGCCGCCTTGGCGATGCTCGCGGTAGACGCGCCGGTGCCCGACGTCGCGATCAGTTCGGCGGCAGCAGCGAGAATGGCTTCACGCTTTTCTTCGCTCAAGGGGCGAGCCATCGTTCAGGACCATATGAGTGAGTACATACTCAATTATAGGGGCAGGTATCAGCCAAAATCAAGAGCTGTGCCTCGCAATATTGGATTGAGGACCGCTGCATCGAAGCTTTGCTCGTAGGGGCCACTTTGTGTCGACTGCGCCTGTACTAACGATGCACGAGCCGGTGGCTGCGCTATTGGTACGCCCTTGATACAGTTGCGCTCAATTCTCGGGAACATGCGGAAATCTTTAGGAGAACAAGGGAAGTGACGGGAACACTTGAACACGCGCAAATGCTTGAGCCGCCGAGGAATCCCAACAATGGCGCGGGCTGGCGCTTTTGTGTCGCACCCATGATGGACTGGACCGACCGGCATTGCCGGTTTTTCCATCGTCTGCTTGCGCCGCATGCGCGTTTGTATACCGAGATGGTGACGACCGGAGCGGTGCTGCACGGCGATCGAGAACGCCTGCTCGGCTTCGATGCAGCCGAGCATCCGGTGGCGCTGCAACTCGGCGGACATGAGCCCGCGGAACTCGCCGCCGCAGCACGCATCGGTGCGGACTTCGGTTACGACGAGATCAATCTCAACGTCGGCTGCCCGTCCGATCGCGTGCAGTCAGGGCGCTTCGGCGCCTGCCTGATGCGCGAACCCTCTCTCGTTGCGGACTGCGTTGCGGCGATGCGCGCGGCGGTAGCCGTTCCGGTGACCGTGAAATGTCGTATCGGCGTCGACGAACAGGATGAATACGAGGATCTGCATCGCTTCGTCGAAACGCTGGTCGCGGCAGGGCTCGAAACCCTCATCGTGCATGCGCGTAAAGCCTGGCTGCATGGGCTGTCGCCGAAGGAGAACCGCGAAATCCCGCCGCTCAACTACGAGCGCGTGTTTCGCCTGAAGCAGGAGTTCGCGCAGTTGGCAATCGTGATCAATGGCGGCATCACCGGCGCTGAGACGGCGAGATCCCTTTGCGCAAGCGTGGACGGCGTGATGCTCGGGCGCGCTGCGTATCACGATCCTTATGTACTCGTGCAGTGCGAACAGGCTTTGTTCGGCACACCGCCATCTGAGCGCTCGCAGGTGCTCGAGGGCCTGCGCGACTACGTCGGCGCACAGCTCGCGCGCGGAGAAGACCTCAATCATGTCGCGCGCCACATCCTCGGCCTGTTTCTCGGCCTGCCTGGCGCGCGCGCTTTCCGTCGCCACCTGAGCGAACAGATGCATCGGCCGCAGGCGGACTTCCGCGTGATCGAACAGGCGCTCGCGAACATGCGCACGCACGCGCAGGCCGCGTAGAAATAAGCGACGAGGACTGCACGTGATCGTTCATTCTGCCGCGGAATTTCTCGCAGCCTATACAGCGCAGCGGTTCCCGGCCACGCACCCCGCCACCGCGCGCGGCGCGTTTCTGGTGGCGCCGCTCGGCTTCACGCTTGCACAGGAATCGGCACGTGACAATTCGTATATGGCCAATCACGCTGCGCAGGCGGCGCAGACCGATCCCGCACGCGCGCTGACCGAGCACGCCGCACTCGCAGCCGCATTGCGCACAAGCGTGCCGGTAATCGTGTTTCCCGGCGATGCGACGACACCCGACGCGGTGTTTCCGAACAACGTGTTCGCCACAAC
>VBNZ01000064.1:4377-7823 GCA_005877675.1 Gammaproteobacteria bacterium | reverse complement strand
CAAAGAAAGGGGTAACACGCGTCTTAAAGCGGCGACCAGTTGCGGATCGATTGAGAAGGTTACCGCACCCATGTGTTCGCCCGACCATTCCTCATTCGCCCTAACACGTGAAGCGGAATTTCAGGGCTGTTTCTCAAATACGACATCGAAGTAACTACCTCCTTGCGCGCGCTCGGCAAACTTGTGCCTGGAACGCTCGACGAACCCGTGTGGTGCAAGAAACCTTGCGAGGTCCTCAACCAGACAACAACCTTCGTATGCCTCAAAATCGGGTGCCTCAGTCTTGATATAGCGAAAATGCTCCAGGACTGGCGTTGCACCCTGCAGGATCAACAGTTCTGACCCCTGCGTGTCCATGATCAGCGCATCATAGGGAGCAATGTCGACGTGCGCATCAGCCAATGCTGTTGGCAAGGTCTTGCTGATCAGCCGAATTGTTCGGTCGTAATGCACTTCGGGCCAGATGTCACGATGCAGCTTCAGATCCAGAATCGACGAAGACATGCCATCATTGTTGGAGATGTTGAATTCGTATTCAGCGCCGTCGCGGTCCGTCACCAGACATTCGAGCGCCTGCTGCAGTGGGAACGATGCCAGATTTTCTACCAGTTGCGCGAATACTTCCGGAATTGGCTCGACCCAAAGTACGCCGAGCCCATGTTGTGCGTATAGGTCACGTTCCTGGCCATAGCTCGCACCGATGTGTATGACGCCCTTGACTTCTGCCAGGAATGAATCTGGTTGCGATGTTTGCATGGCAGCGTTTAATTGTTCGATCAGACCAAGTCTCTCATCGCATGTCGCTTTCAAGGCGTGAATTGTGCTCTCTTTAGCGGCAAGCATGGCGCTCATTCGAGATTTCTCCTTCGCTAACTCATGCGCCAGAAGCACGTACTCTCGTGTCCCCTCACCCACGTCGCTCAATAAACTACCGCGTTCGCCTCTTGCGTAGTATCCAAGCTCCTCCATCAACTCCCCATGGAGCAAAGCGAATGCTCCGCGGCAGTGCGATGGCCAATGCTCTTCCCACCGTACGCCACCATGTCGAAAAAAACTTGGCATCTCTGCGTGCAGTTGCCCCAGTGGGTTAGCCCATGTTCGGGTTAGCCGCGGAATACCTATGAATTCCGAGATCTTTTGCACGACTGCATCTCCACAGCCCACGAGATCCTCAAATCTGAGCATAAGCGCGCGGCCTGGGGGAAACCCGAGGGCGCGCCGATAGAATGTGGACCAATCACCATAATAGTCATCTCCGACTATCAATTTTTGCAAACTAACGTCGGAAGTAGCCAATAACTTTGTGTGGAAATCAAGATAGCTGTCCGTAGCCGCGCGACCATCACGCACGACGAAAATGACTGGATTGTCGTCCTCGGGTACCAAATGGGTTTTAATGAAGACCGGCTCAGCGACCGAGTTTGCCCACGCAATGAAATCGGACGTATGCAAACTCTCACTTTTTGCCCCGATGCGCTCATGAAATGCTGGTAGTGCAGCCGCGATGCGCACATCCATGGGCTCACTCTCGTAGCAGCCTTGGCCGAAAATTTGCCCAAGGATCAGCCGCAGCAGCGTGTTCCCGGAGCGAGGGTAGCTCGCTATCCAGATAATCATTAATTCATGCCGGTATCGTGTCCACGCTTGCCGCGACTTAGCAAGTTGCCCAAAAATAGCAACAACGCTTGCTTATTCGCTTGGTTGACAAAAAATCATATCAAAAAATGGCGCGCGACAATGGAATTCACAAACCAAAAGCTCAAATCCTGAGTCGCCCGCTCTATCGGTGGATGGCACAGATTCCTAGTTGAGTGCAGTCGCTAGCTCTTCGCGCAAATCACGAACGTCCTCGACGCCCACCGACAAGCGAATCAATCCATCGCTGATCCCGAGCCTTTTGCGATTCGCCGCCGGAATCGATGCGTGGGTCATGATCGCCGGATGCTCGATCAGGCTCTCAACGCCGCCAAGCGACTCGGCCAGCGCGAACAAATGGCAGCGTTCGAGTACCTTGCGCGCCTTGCGCAGGCCGCCTTTCACTTCGACCGAGATTATGCCGCCGGGGCCATCCATCTGTTTTTTCGCGAGCGCATATTGCGGATGCGATTTGAGGCCGGGATAGATCACGCGTTCGACCGCAGGGTGCTTTTCGAGCCAACTCGCGATTTCCTGCGCGCCGGCGCAATGCGCGCGCATGCGCAGATGCAAAGTTTTGAGTCCGCGCATCGCGAGGAACGAATCGAATGGCCCGCCGATCGCGCCGACCGAGTTGTGCAGAAACGCCATCTGCTCGGCGAGCGCCTTGTCGTCGCCTGCGACGACCACGCCGCCGACCATGGCGGAATGGCCGTTGAGATATTTTGTCGCCGAATGCAGCACCAGATCCGCGCCGAATTCGATCGGTCGTTGCAGCATCGGCGAGCAGAACGTGTTGTCGACCACGAAGATCAGCCCGTGCTTCTTCGCGAACGCGCCGACTTTGGCGAGATCGACGACGGTCAGCATCGGATTGGTCGGCGTCTCCGCCCAGATCATGCGTGTGTTCGGCTTGAGCGCCGCGCGCAACGCAGCCGTGTCGTTCAAATCGAGAAAGGTAAAGTCGAGCCCCGCGCTGCGCCGGCGCACGCGCTCGAACAGGCGATAGCTGCCGCCGTAAAGGTCGTTCATCGCGATCACATGGCTGCCGGAGTCGAGCAGATCGAGCACGGTGCTCGCGCCCCCGAGGCCGGAGGCGAACGCGTAACCTTGCGTGCCGCCTTCGAGATCGGCGACGCAGCGCTCATAAGCCATGCGCGTCGGATTCTGCGTGCGACTGTATTCGTAGCCCTTGTGCACACCTGGACTCGACTGTACATAGGTCGAGGTCGCGTAGATCGGCGTCATGATCGCGCCGGTCGAAGGATCGGGCGATTGGCCGGCGTGAATCGCGCGCGTGCCGAGGCCAAGGGGTTTGTCAGATTTTTTCATGGATAGATTTTTGTGAGAGTACGGCCCGGGACGATTACTTTCTGATCCTGACGATGGGCGGTCAAAAAAAATTAATTCACGCGACGACGCAAGTAGTTGAGCAAATCGATGCGCGTGATCAGACCGAGGAATTTGTCGTTGTCGACCACGATCGCGACGTGCCCGGCATCGAACACCGGCAGCAGTGCCTCGATCGGCGACTTGACGTCGAGCACCTGCAGCTTGCCGACCATCGCAGTCGAGACCGGATCGCGGAATTTGCTCTCGTCACCGTAGACGTGCAGCAGCACGTCGGATTCGTCGACGATGCCGACGATCTTGCCGCCATCCATCACCGGCAGCTGCGAGACGTCATACAGCTTCATGCGCTGATAGGCGGTGGTCAGCGGTTCGATCGGACCGACCACGACCGTATCGCGCTGCGAGTAAGGCCGCAGGATTAGATCACGCAGATCGCCGTAGTGCTTGCGTTCGAGGAA
>VBNZ01000064.1:0-4359 GCA_005877675.1 Gammaproteobacteria bacterium | reverse complement strand
TCGCAAACGAGTACGAGCACGCGCTTTTTCGTCGCCTGCTCGCGGCAATACTTGAGCGCCGCGGCAAGCAAGGTTCCGGTCGAGGAGCCGCCGAATATGCCTTCCTTTGCGAGCAGTTCGCGCGCTGCGAGAAAGCTTTCCTTGTCGCTGATCGCGTAGGCTTTCTTTACGCGCGAGAAATCGGAAATGCTCGGCAGGAAATCCTCGCCGATGCCTTCGACCATCCAGCTCGACGACTTGGTCGAAAGCGTGCCTTCGTTGATGTACTGCGCGAGAATCGAACCGACCGGATCGGCCAGGATCAATTCGACGTTCGGCGCTGCGTTCGCGAAATGCCGCGACAGTCCGGTCATCGTGCCGGACGATCCGCAACCGAACACGATCGCGTCGAGCTTGCCGTCCATCTGCTCGGCGAGCGCCTTGTCGTCGCCTGCGACGACCACGCCGCCGAATACGCGCCCGGCGTCTCGCGCGCGAGACGCTCGGCCATGTCCTGGTAATACTGCGGATGACCTTTGGCGACGTCCGAGCGTGTCAGCACGACTTCTGCGCCCATCGCCTTGAGATTGAAGATCTTCTCACGGCTCATTTTATCCGGCACGACGAGAATCAGCCGATAGCCTTTCTGCTGCGCGACCAGCGCAAGACCGATGCCGGTGTTGCCGGCGGTGCCTTCGACCAGCGTATCGCCGGGCTTGATCCTGCCCGCGCGCTCGGCCGATTCGATCATCGACAGGCCGATGCGGTCCTTGATCGAACCGCCGGGATTGGCGCTCTCAAGTTTGAAGAACAGTTCGCACGGACCCGCTTCAAGGCGCTGCGCCTGCACGATCGGCGTGCTGCCGATCAGCTCGAGTACGCTTTGGTGTATCGGCATGAAATCTCCTGCACTGCCGCCGCGCGGTCGCACGGCGGGTGAGCAATTGTACAGGAGGGAAGCGAACCGATCCGCTTGCGATCAGCCCACCTGCGCGGCGCTGCGGCGCCCACGCATGAATTCAATGTACGGCCTGATATCGCTCCCACATGATGGTGAGCTTGTCCTTGGCGCGGAGTTTTTCCTTCTTCATATTATGCAAGGTGGTGTCGTCCATCGGCAGCACGCCCAATTCGGCGTCGCGTACCTTGCCATCGAGTTCCTTGTGGCGTTGATACAAAGTGCGAAACTCCACATCGCTCTTGATCAACACTTCGACATCTTTCTGCTGGTTCTCGAACATCAGCCGACCTCCTCTGCGAAAAGCACACGCGCAAACGCGCCGCGATCGGCGATCGCGGAGGTTGCGCACATCAAGGGTATGAGCTTCTGGGATGGTGCAACCGAACGACCCTTCACCGCTTGAGGTGAAGTGCTTTGCGCTAGTGGTCGCTAAAGCTGCATTCATGGGCTCGGGTGCCGCGTCGTCGGCAAACGAACAACGCGGTAAGAACGACCCTACTCCTTTGCCTGCGGGCTCGCAATAGGTTTGCAATCAGATCCCGGATGCGGTCGCGATCCGCCACAGAAATTCCTGAAAAATCCGCAATTTATCGCTCGGAGAAGCTGACGACTACATGGCGGCCTGCCTTCTGACCACCACGGCCGACGACGCTGACGCGGCCGGCTGCGATTCCTGTCGCAACAAGGGCATCGCGCACCGCCTGGGCACGCTCTTTGGCCAGAGCGAGATTGGCCTTTGCGCTGCCCGCATCGTCGGCGTGCGCTTCAATATGCACGTGCGCACTCGCGCCGGCAGCCGCAGCGATCTTGCTGACCTGCGCCTGCACTGCCGGTTTGAGCACGGCCTGCCCAGGGGCGAACGCGTTGTCGCCCAAGGTGACTGGTCCGGGCAGCGGCGCGGCTTTCGGCAGAGGCTTTGCGCCGCTGGCCGCGAGCAGCGCTGCTTCCTTGCGCGCGAGCTCGGCTTCGCGCGCCTGTGCATCGGCAAGCTTGCGTGCCTGTGCCGCCTGTTTTTTTGCAGTGTCCGCCTGCGCCGATGTCTGCTCCGTCTGTGCACGTGCAGCGTCCGCCTCGGCACGCAGGCGATCGGTTTCCTCCGCCTGTGCCAGGCTCTGGATGCGTTGCTTTTCGAGCTCGAGCCGCGCCTGCTCTGCATCGCGCCGGCTGGCGGCGATCAAGATCTGATCGTGCTCGCGATCGAGCAGCTGCAGCGCGCGCTCGCGCTCGACCGCCTGCGCGGTGGCGTAGGCAATATCAATGCGGCGTTCGGTCAGGTAGACGAAATGCTCATGTTCCTTGCGTCCCGTCGTCGTCAGCAATGCGAGCGATTGTTCGGCCAGCGCGATTTCCGCCGGTGCGAGCGCACCGAGGACGCGATCGTCGCGCAGCTGATTCAGACTGCCGCGCAGACGGTCGTAGTCGAGATCGTCCTTGGCCTGTGCGATTCCGGCAAAACCAAGCAGCAGCAAGGTCAGCGCCGTAAAGCGAAATTTCGCGCTACGCAGCTTTTTTTGATTTCCGAATGGCAAATCCCACTTCCCGATAATCATCGCTGGCTCCCCCCCTGCTCGGGATCTATCGACAGATCGCTGCGCAACTGCGCGTTCTCTCTCGCGAGCGCATCGACCTTTTCGCGCGCCTTGCCGAGCCGCGCGCGCGCGAGCGCGAGATCAGCCGCGGCCTGGGTTTCGTCGGCGAGCGGCGCCGCTTGGCCGTAGTCCTCCTTGCGCATCGCAGCACGAGCGAGCGCGAGGCGCTCCTCCGCCGCACGCAACTCCATTGGCGCGTAGGTCGGCGCACCGGCCGCGCGTGCAGCCTCGACCCGGCGTGCCGCGTCATCCATCTCGGCCATTGGGGGCTTGGCCGTGGCGCAGCCTGTGAGCGTGCTCACGCAAAAAAGCAGCGCAGGCAGGTTGTATCGCCGCAGGAGTGTCATATGATTGGCTGCTCTAGGGGTGGGGAGTCCGCGCTACTATTGTCGGCAAACCGAGCCGTTCATGGCAACGGGCCGCGCAGCGCTCCCCAAGCAGGCACAACTTTTGTAAGGCCAACCACATGGACATCGGCTATTTCCTCAAACTGATGACCGAGAAGGGCGCCTCGGACATGTTCCTGTCCACCGGCGCACCGGTCAACATCAAAGTCGAGGGCAAGCTCTATCCGCTCGGCAACACCGGCCTGCCGCACGGCATGGTCAAGCGCATCGCCTATTCGCTGATGGACGAAGGCCAGGTGCCGCAGTTCGAGCGCGACCTGGAACTGAATCTCGCGACCGCGGTGAAGGACGCGGGCCGTTTCCGCATCAACGTGTTCAAGCAGCGCGGCGAAGTCGGCATGGTGATCCGCGCGATCAAGAACGTGATCCCGAGCGTCGAAGAATTGCAGCTGCCGCTGATCTTCAAGGACCTGATCATGGAGCCGCGCGGCCTCGTGCTCGTCGTCGGCGCGACCGGCTCGGGCAAGTCGACCACGCTCGCCTCGATGATCGACTACCGCAATACCAACCAGTCGGGCCACATCCTCACGATCGAAGATCCGATCGAATATCTGCACCGACATAAGAAATCGATCGTCAATCAGCGCGAAGTCGGTCTCGATACGCACAGCTTCCACGACGCGCTCAAGAACGCGATGCGCGAAGCGCCCGATGTGATCATGATCGGCGAAATTCGCGACACGACGACGATGGAGGCCGCGATCGCGTTTTCCGAAACCGGTCACCTGTGCCTTGCGACACTGCACTCTAACAACGCCGACCAGACCCTCGAACGCATTCTCAACTTCTTCCCCGAGAGTGCGCATCGCAATATTCTGATGAACCTCGCGCTCAATCTGCGCGCGGTGATCAGCCAGCGTCTGGTGATCGGCAAGGACGGTCGCCGCATCCCCGCGGCCGAAGTGCTGCTCAATACGCCGCTGATCCGCGACATGATCCGCCGTGGCCAGGTGCACGAAATCAAGGAGGCGATGGACCGCAGCCTCGAGGAAGGCATGCAGACCTTCGATCAGTCGTTGATGAAGCTGTATCGCGATGGCCGCATCGAACTCGAGGAAGCCCTGTCGAAGGCCGATTCGCGCGATGGCCTCGCGCTGAAGATTCGTCTCGGCGAAGGCCTCGAAGAGGCGCCGCCGATGATGGATTCTTTCAGCATGCCGACGCTTTGAGGCGACGCCGAGAGACACTCATTTCCCCGTCGCCATTCGCGCGAAAGCGCGGAGTCCAGCGCCTGTGCTTCTGAAGGCAGGCGGAAAAGCAAAGTCACTCATCCCCGCTTCGCGAGGATAACGAGCAACTAGAGATCACCCCTGCTGGGGTGCGTCCGGCTGATTCTCCGGGCGCGCGCGCGCGAAGGCGTCGAGCTTGAGGCAAGCTGCGTCGATGCGCGCGAGCGTCGGATACTGCGCCACGTCGAGCCCGA
>VBNZ01000063.1:2663-12469 GCA_005877675.1 Gammaproteobacteria bacterium | reverse complement strand
GATCCGCCGCCGCCGCTGAAGCCACCACCTCCGCCGCCTCCGCCGCCGAATCCGCCACCGCCAAAACCGCCGCCCCAGCTGCCGAATCCGCCGCTGCCGCCGCGCGTGGCGAAACCGCCAACGCCGCTGCCGCCGAGCAAACCGACGATGAGGCCGAGGAGACCGAAAACGCCGACGAGCGGCATCGCGCCGCCGGAAAGCACCCACGCCACGCCGGCGCCGGCGGCGCCGACAAGTCCGCCGCGCGGCACGGTGTAGAACGCGCCGAACAGGCTGCGCGTCCAGAAGATCACGAGCATGGTGAACAGCACGGTGTGAAACATGTCCTGCTTGAATGCGCGCGTGTCGTCGGTCAGCGGCGGCGGCAGCGGTTCGCCATCGATCAGTTTGGTCAGCGCATCGGTTGCGTCGTGGATGCCGCCGGCGTAGTCGCCAGCACGGAATTTCGGCGTGACATATTCGCGGATGATGCGCGCGCCGGCGGCGTCGGGAATTGCGCCTTCGAGTCCGCGCCCCACTTCGATGCGTACGCGATGATCGTCCTTGGCGACAATCAGGATCACCCCGTCGTCGGTGCCCTTGCGCCCGAGCTTCCACGCATCGCCGACGCGGATGCCGTATTGCGCGATGTCTTCGGGCTGCGTCGTCGGCACGATCAGCACGCCGAGCTGCGCGCCTTTGCGTTGTTCGAGCGCGCTCAGTTCGCCTTCCAGCGCCTGCACCTGGCCCGCGTCGAGCGTGCCGGTCAGATCGGTGACGTGCGCCTTGAGCGGCGGGATCGCTTGCGGGTCACCTTCCGCCGCACACGCCCATCGCGGCAAAACGACCAGCAGGAAAAAGGCAAAGAAAATTTTCAGCCACCGATTACACGGATACACACGGATCAAGGCAAAAGCCGGGAAGACACGAAGAAAATCCGCGTTCATCCGTGCAATCCGTGGCCAAGTCGCTTTGCTTTTGGGCTGTGGCTCAATGCGCGGGCTGTGCGGGCGGCTGCGTGGCGGGTTGCGCGGGCTTGTTGAAGTCGACCTTCGGCGCGGTCGAAATCGCCTTCTCGTTCTCGACCGTGAAGTTGGCCTTGGTCTTGTAGCCGAACATCATTGCGGTGAGGTTCTGCGGGAAGCTGCGCACGAAGGTGTTGTATTCCTGGATCGCGGCGATATAGCGATTGCGCGCGACCGCGATGCGATTCTCGGTGCCTTCGAGTTGCGCCTGCAGATTCTGGAACAGGCCGTCGGCTTTGAGGTTCGGATAATTTTCCGACACGGCCATCAGACGCGACAGCGCGCTCGACAGTTCGCCCTGCGCCTGCTGGAACGCCTTCATCTTGGTCTCGTCGGCGAGATCGTCCGCCGTGAGCTGAATCTTGCCGACCTGCGCTCGCGCATTGGTCACGGCTTCGAGCACGCTCGCTTCGTGTTCGGCGTAGCCCTTCACCGTATTGACGAGGTTCGGCACGAGATCGGCGCGGCGCTGATACTGATTGACCACCTCGGACCATGCGGCCTTGACGCCTTCGTCCTTGGACTGGATCGAGTTGTAGCCGCAACCGCCGAGCAGGAAGGCCGCGATCAGAAGCAGCAGGATTCGGTGCAAGCGCATGACAATTCCTCCGGTGAACTGATGTGTTCTTCCGGCCGAGCTTAGCAAATGCGCGCTAGGTTTTCCTGCGTTCGCGCGCGCGCTTTGCCGCCCACAGATTGAGTACCTCGACCAGCGCGGAAAACACCATCGCGCCGTAGATATAGCCGCGCGGGATAGAAATATCGACGCTCTCCGCAATCAGCACGACGCCGATCAGCACGATGAATGCGAGCGCCAGCATGCGGATGGTCGGATGACGGTCGATGAATTCGCCGACCGGGTCCGATGCGAACAGCATGACCGCGACCGCGAGCACGATTGCCGCGATCATCACGGGAATGCTGCGCACCATGCCGACTGCGGTGATCACCGAGTCGAGCGAGAACACGATGTCGATCACCGCGATCTGCGCGACCACGAACGCAAAACTCGCGGCCGCATCCTTCGCGGCAACCTGTTTGTTATCGCCTTTGACCGCGCTGACGATTTCCATCAGGCCCTTGACGATGAGGAAGATGCCGCCGCCGCCGAGGATCAGGTCGCGCACCGAAATGATTCTGCCGGCCATGCTGAACAGCGCCATGGAGTGATCGTCCATGCGCGCGAACGAGGCCAGCGTGACCAACAACATGATGCGCGTCAGGCACGCGAATGCGAGGCCGACCTTGCGCGCAAGCGAACGACGCGGCGGCGGCAGACGCGATACCGCGATGGAAATGAACACGAGATTGTCGACGCCGAGCACGATTTCGAGCGTCGATAGCGTGAGCAGGGCGAGCCAGAGTTGAGGGTCGGTAAGGAATTCCAACGGCAATCAGCCTTGCGTAGGTCCTGGGCGCCGAGCATACCCGAGTTCAATGACGCGTCGACCCCAATGCCACTTTACAAAAAATATCTTCATCATTCAGGTGCCGCAATGTCTGCAATCACGACGCTGGACGACTAAAGCCAGCGCTGCCCGAGGATCAACACCCAGGTCAGCATGAAGTTGAGCATCAAGAGGAACACCGCCGCCGATCCCATGTCCTTGGCGCGGCCGGCGAGTTCGTTGAATTCGGGGCTGGCCTTGTCGACCACCGCTTCGATCGCGGAGTTCATCACTTCTGCGGAGAGCACGAGAAACAGGCTGCCGCAGAGCAGCGCCTTCTCGATCGCGCCATGCCCGAGCCACAGGCCGAGCGGGAAGAAAATCATGAATAAGTATACTTCGAGGCGGAACGAGGCCTCAAAACGCCATGACAGGCGCAGCCCGCTCATCGACCAAAGAAACGCCTTGTAAATCTGGCGTGGGCCGCGTGGTTCGTTGCTCGGCATGCTCCCCTTACTCCCCCGTTCTTGTCACGTGCGGCGGCGCGCCGCAACGGGCGGCAATGATGCCACACGGGTGCGCGCAGCGGTTGAATTTGCGCCGCGCGCTACTCCGTTCTGGATGCCGCCAAGGCGCGCTTTCCGGGCTACGACGCGCCCGCGCACAACGTGATGCAACGCACGCAATTGGATGCGGAGCTGCGCGCGCAGTTACCCGCATCCACGCGCGAGGCGTGGCCGCGTCACGCCAACTACGCGCAGGGCGCGAAGCACCTGCAGGACATTCATCGCGCGATGCTGGCCAACTCCGAAGGCATGACGCGTGTGCTCACGGCGTTGGCCGAAGGCCACGTCGCCACTGCCCAAATCGCGGCGGCGGCAAAGAACGCGCACGACGTCGCGCGGCACGTGGTCGATCATCTGCACACGCATCACCGTATCGAGGACGAGCAGTTGTTCCCGCAGTTTGCGCGCTGGAATCCGAAAATTTCGCGGCCGCTGGCGCTGCTTGAAGCCGACCATCGGGTGCTCAACGCCGCAGGCAGCGTGCTCGATCAGGCGTTGCGCAGCTATCCGAAGGCGGCGGCGCAAGCGACCGAGTACGCACGCGTTGCGCAAGCCGCGGCGCAATTGGACCGCGTGATGCGGCGGCACATCGCCGACGAGGAAGACATCGTCATCCCGGCTTATCTCGGCCTGCGCTGACGCGGGCGGGCGGGCGCGATCGCGCGCGGGGATTGCCGTATGATGCGCGGCCACGTCCCACGCGATCGATTCCATGTCCGAATTTCTCAACGTCATCCTGCTCGGCATCATCGAAGGCATCACGGAATTTCTGCCGATTTCCTCGACCGGCCACCTGCTCGTGGCGGAGCACTGGCTCGGCGCGCGCAGCGATACGTTCAATGTCGTGATCCAGGCCGGCGCGATCCTCGCGGTCGCGCTGATCTACCGGCACCGGTTATGGGAGTTGCTGGTCAATTTCGGCAAGGCGGAAAATCGCGACTATGCGCTCAAGCTCGGCGTGGCGTTTGCGATCACCGCGATCGGTGGTTTCATCGTGACCAAGCTCGGATTCAAATTGCCCGAACGCGTAACGCCGATCGCGTGGGCTTTCGTGATCGGCGGATTCTGGATGATCGCGGCGGAGCATTTCGCGGCGAAGCTGCCGGACGACTCGCGCATAACCTGGAAGGTTGCGATTCTTGTCGGCCTCGCGCAAATCGTCGCGGCGATTTTTCCGGGCACCTCGCGCTCGGCCGCGACGATCTTCATCGCGATGCTCGCCGGCACGAGCAACCGCGCCGCAGCGACCGAGTTCGCGTTTCTCGTCGGCATCCCGACCATGTTCGCAGCGTCAGGCTATCAGCTGTTCAAGTCGCTCAAGGCCGGCGGCGGACACGAGGACTGGAGTGCGCTCGCGCTCGGTTTCATCGTCTCCGCCATCGTCGCTTTCGCCGCGGTGAAATGGTTGCTGGGTTATATCCGCACGCATCGCTTCACGCCGTTCGCGCTCTACCGCATCGTGCTCGGCGCGGCGCTGTTGCTGCTGATGCCCGGGGCGTGATGCAGGTCGACCGTCATTTCCGTAAAACCGTCATTCCCGCTGTCGCGGGAATGACGAGCTAAGGATGTGCACCGACTAAGGATGTGCACCGATTGCACGCTCGCGCGTTAGTCCGCTGAACCCTACCCTGGTTCGGTGTAAATAAATGCAAATCCAAGCACTTGCGCGCGACGCCACGAAGTTGCGCGGGTATAGTCGCGCCATGACCGACGCCAAGATCCTACTCGCCGACGACGACGAGGAACTGACCGCGCTGCTCAGCGATTTTCTCGAACGCGAAGGTTTCGGCGTCGAGGTCGCGCATGACGGCGTCAGCGCGCTGCGCCGCGCCGGCGATGGCGACTACGACGCGATGATCCTCGACGTGATGCTGCCGGGCCGCTCGGGCATCGACGTGCTGCGCGAGCTGCGCCGCGAATCGCAATTGCCCGTGCTGATGCTGACCGCGCTCGGCGAGGACATCGATCGCTCGGCGCCGACGATTATGTACCCAAGCCCTGCAATCCGCGCGAAATCGCCGCACGCCTGCGCGCGATTCTGCGCCGCACGCGCGGCGAGGCGGACAAGGGCCTGAGCGATATCGAACTCGGGCCGGTCAAGCTCGGCGCCGCCGCACGCAGCCTGCACGTGCGCGGCGAACCGGTCGCACTCACCGGCACCGAATTCAACATACTCGCGATCCTGATGCGCGAGGCCGGCCACGTCGTGAGCAAGGACTTGCTCGCACAGAGCGTGCTCGGCCGCACGCTGCGTCCGTTTGACCGCTCGATCGACGTGCACATCTCCAAGCTGCGACGCAAACTCGGTGTCGCGGCCGACGGCGATTCGCTGATCCATACGATCCAGCGCGGCGGTTATCTGTTCCGCATCGTAGACGAGGCTTGATGCGCAGCTCGACCTTCAGCCCGCGGCCCGCGGCCCCGGCGACCTGACATGCGGCGTCTGTTTTGGCGCATCTTCGCGATGTTCTGGGCCGCCTCGGTCGTCCTGATCATCGCGATCGCGTGGAACGAAAGGATTCCCGGCCTGGGCATCACGCGGCTCGAGTCGGTGCTGAACGAGCAGCTGCGCGGCGCCGGCAGGTCGTTGCGCGAAGGCGGCGTCGCGGCGCTGGCGCCGGTCATCGATGGTGCGCGCGAGCGCGGCATCACGATGTACGTGCTCGACGCCGATAAACACGATCTGCTCGGCCGCGAAGTGCCTGGCGCGGTCAGCGATGCGCTCGCGCACGCCGTTGTCGACACGCAGGGCGCGCGCGCCAACCGCTCGCGCCTGCGCGAACTTACGCTCGCCAACGGTAGCAAGGTGACCGGCTTCGCCGCGTACATGGATCCGCCGCTTTGGCGCATGCTGTACCGACGCCCGAATCTGTTCTGGAAGCAAGTCGCGATCGCGAGTCTGATCAGCGCGGTGTTCGGCCTGATCGTCGCGGCCTATATCACGAGTCCCTTGGCGCGCATTCGCGCGAGTGCGCGACGCGTCGCGCGCGGCGACCTCGATGCGCGCATAGGCGCACTGCGCTTCGGCCGCAGCGCCGAGATGCTCGCGCTCGCCAATGAGTTCGATCTGATGGCGTCCCGGCTCAAGGAACTGGTCGAGGGCCAGCGCCGCCTGATTCGCGACGTCTCGCATGAAATGCGCTCGCCGCTCGCGCGCCAGCGCGTCGCATTGGAATTGGCACGCGCGCAGACTCACGGTGACGCGCGCGTGCAGCTCGAGCGCATCGAGCGCGAATCGGAGCGGCTCGAGGAAATGATCGGCCAGGCGATCCAGCTCTCGCGCATGGAGATGACCACGCCATCGAAAGTCGAAGACGTCGCGCTCGATACCCTGGTTGCCGATATCGCCGCCGATGCGGCGTTCGAAGCGCAGGCGCAGCACTGCGCACTGCAGATCGTGCAGAGCGCGCCGCTGACCGTACGCGCGGAGTCCGATCTGCTCGCCAGCGCAATCGAGAACGTTGTGCGCAACGCGGTCAACTACACCGGACCGGACTCGACCGTGCGCATCCGCCTCGAACAGCGCGAGCAACAGGCTTGCCTCGCAGTGATCGACGCCGGTCCGGGCGTGCCGGAACAGGATTGTGCGCGCATCTTCGAGCCGTATTTTCGCACCGACGAGGCGCGTCAGCGCAAGAGCGGTGGCAGCGGACTCGGGCTTGCGATCGCCAAGCGCGCGGTCGAGCGTCAGGGTGGGCGCATCCGCGCGCACAACGTCGAAGGCGGCGGACTGGAAGTGGAGATTCTACTGCCGCTGGCCTGAAGTCCTTGCCGGAAAAAGCGGGCGCGAAGCGCGTTGTGAATCTAATGCAGCGTACGCGCGAAATATGCAGTTTTCAAGAAGAATTCGACCGCCGTCACAAACGCGATAAAGCGATTGACGCGCGCCCCGCGTTTGGGGGTATCCTGACTTAAGTCCGCTCCCCCCGGATCGCTAGAAGTCATCGTGAAGCCCGCGTTACAGCTCCGCTTACATCAACAGCTCGCACTGACGCCGCAACTACAGCAGGCGATCCGGTTGCTGCAGCTATCGAGCGTCGAACTCGAAATCGAGCTGCGCAACGCACTCGAATCCAATCCGCTGCTCGAATTTTCGGAAGGCGATGGCAGCGAAGACTTCGAGGGTGAGGAATACACCAATGGCGCAAGCGATGGCGGCGATCCCGCGGACGCTGCCGATTCGAAAGAGTCGTCCGCCGAAACCGACACGCGCGAGTCCGACGACTTCGAACTGGCCGGCGATTTCGGCGACCTTCCCGGCAACTACGCCAGCGCCAAATCCGATGATGGCGAGGATATGCAGGCGCAGGATCCCGAGCCCGAGGATCTGCGCGACCACTTATTGTGGCAATTGAACCTCACGCCGCTGTCCCTGCGCGATCGCGCCATCGGCACCACGATCATCGAGGCGATCGACGACGACGGCTATCTGCACGAAGACTCCGAATCGCTGCAGCGATCGATCAGCGGATTGCATCAGGTCGCTTGCGACGAGGTCGAGGCGATGCGTCATCGCATCCAGCAGTTCGATCCGATCGGCGTGGCGAGCCGCAATCTGGCCGATTGCCTGCGCGCGCAGCTCGACGCGTTCGATGCGGAAACGCCGGGATGGAAACTCGCGCGCGAGATGGTCAGCGCGCACCTCGAAACGCTCGCGCGCAACGACCGCGTGAAGCTGGCCAAACTGTTGCACGCAACGAGCGAGGACATCGATGTCGCGATCGCGCTCGTGCGCACGCTCGACCCGAAGCCCGGCGCGCAGTACAGCGCGTCGACACCCGAATTCGTCGCGCCCGACGCATACGCGCGGCGGCAGAACGGACGCTGGGTCGTCGCGCTGAGCCCGCACTGCCAGCCACGTCTCGCAATCAACCGGCATTACTCCGACCTGGTCAATCGCGCGCAGCGCGGCGATGCGCAATATCTACGCGGCCAGCTGCAGGAAGCGCGCTGGCTGATCAAGAGTCTCGCCACGCGCGCCGACACGATGCTCAAGGTGGCCAACGCGATCGTGCGTGCGCAGACCGCGTTCCTCGATTTCGGCCCCGAGGCGATGCGCCCACTGGTGCTGCGCGATGTGGCCGAGCAGATCGGCATGCATGAATCGACCGTGTCACGCATGACCACGCGCAAATACCTGCACACGCCGCGCGGCACGTTCGAGTTCAAATATTTCTTCTCATCGGGCGTGTCGACGATCGACGGCGGCGCTGCGTCGGCGACCGCAATCCAGGCAATGATCAAGAAGCTGATCGACGAGGAAACCCCGCGCAAGCCGATGTCGGACCAGGCGCTTGCGGTCGAGCTCAACCGCCGCGGCATCGAAGTTGCCAGACGCACGGTAGCGAAGTACCGCGAGGGCATGAACATTCCCTCGTCGAACGAACGCAGTCGTATGTGCTAGCGCGGCCGCGCATAAGCCGCGCGCATATCGTCATCACTCACTCGACAGGAGGACAGCGGAACCAACGATCACGACGCCAAGTCTGATGTTATGTCCGCAGAGCTAACAGCGCGGACTCTTTGCAACCTTCTAGAGGAAAACGCCATGCAGATCATCGTCAGTGGACAACAGGTCATCGTCACCCCCGCGCTGCGCGACTATGCCGAGGCCAAGCTCGGCCGCATCGTGCGACGTTTCGACCAACTGCATGACGCCGCTGTGGTGCTTTCTATCGAAAAACTGTTCCAGAAAGCCGAAGCGACGCTCCACTGCGCACGCAACAAGACCATTCACGCCGACGCCATCGGCGCCGACCTTTACGCCGCGATCGACGTGCTCGCCGACAAGCTCGACCGCCAGGTATCCAAGCACAAGGAAAAGCTCACCGACCACCATCGCCAGGACGCGCGCGAGACGCGTTACGGCTGATCGCGTGTCACAGCGCCATGCAGTCTGGTCGGCGCTACACTAGGCTGCATGGCTGAACCCACCGTTCTGCGCGAAGGCCCGCTCACCGTCACCGATTATCGCTGCAGCGCGGGCCCCCTCACTGAGCCGTTCAAAGAATGGCATCGCGGTCATTCGATTTCTTATGTGCGCCGCGGCAGCTTCAGCTACCACTATCGCGGCGCCACGCATGAACTCGTTGCGGGCGGCCTGCTGTTGGGCCGACCCGGCGAAGAATACGTCTGCACGCACGAGCATCACGGTTGCGGGGACGAATGCCTGACGTTTCATCTGCGTCCCGAAGTGCTCGACAGTTTGGACGTGAGCGAGCCGGGTCTGCGCAATGGAATATGGCAAACGGGCAGCGCACCGCCGCTGCCCGAACTCGTCGTACTGGGCGAATTGACGCAGAGCTGTGCGAACGGCGGTTGCGATATCGCGCTGGACGAGGTGAGTCTGCATTTTGTCGCGCGCAGCCTTGAATTGCTCGATGACCCCGTGCAGGCAGCGCTATGGCTCGACGCCCACGCCCACACCGTGGTCGATCTTGCGCAAACGTCGCAGCAGGCGGGACTGAGCGCTTATCACTTTCTGCGCGTCTTCACACGCGTGCTCGGCGTGACGCCGCATCAATACCTCGTGCGGGCACGCCTGCGACACGCGGCAAGAATGCTCGCGAGCGATGCGCAATCGATTACCGAGATCGCTTACGCCGTCGGTTTCGCCGACCTGTCCAATTTCATCCGCAGTTTCCACCGGGCAGTCGGCGTGTCACCGCGCATATTCCGCCGTCTCGCGCGTGCGGAGCGCAAGATTTTCCAAGAAAGACTGGCCAGGGGCGTCCTAGACTGATCTTTTCCGCAATCCCATCGGAGGAGATTCAATGCGTCGCATCTTCAAGCCTTTTCTCGCCTTTTCGATTTGCTTTGCGGCTGGCGTTCATGCCGCGGGCGACGAT
>VBNZ01000063.1:0-2629 GCA_005877675.1 Gammaproteobacteria bacterium | reverse complement strand
ACGCGACTGGCATGGCGCAGATTCTTGCCGACGATTTCACGCTCGTCACGGGCAAAGGCAAGACCTTCGGCAAGTCAGACTTGCTTAACGAAGCACACAACAAAAGCAATATTTACGAGCGGCAAGAAGAAATGCCCGGCACGCAGAAAGTACGCGTCTATGGCGATACCGCCGTCGTGACTGCGTTGTTGTGGATAAAGCGGCATGAAAACGCCGAATCGTTCGACTACAAACTCTGGTTCAGCGATGTCTACGTGCGCAGCAAAGGCCGCTGGCATTATGTGTTCGGGCAGGCGGCACAGCCGTTGAACCCTCAAAACAAGTGACCTGCCGGTGACGAAGAGGCACGCATCGGACGCCTTCGCCGCCGCGATCTAAACCGGGCTGCACGCAAATCTGGCAGAATGCCGCTTCCTGCCGGATTGCGCTTATGGAACGCATCACCGCCCGAGAGCTGTTCGACAAAGTGCAGAAGCGCCTGGAGATGCGCTGGGTCGCCGGCGAGCGCGGCGAGAAGCGCACGATCGCGCCGGGCGAGCGCCAGGCGCGGCGTCCTTCTTTCGCCGGCTATCTCAAGAAATTGAGCTGGCTCAACACGCTCGATCCGCGCGAGCGCTGGGAGACGGTCGAGAAGGTCATCGCGTTCCAGCCGACTGCGCTGATCGTGACCAAGGATCAGGAAGTACCGAAGGATCTGCTCGATGCCGCCAACGAAAGCGGCACGCCGATCTGGGCCAGTCCGCGCCGGGGCCATGAAATCCTCACCTATCTGCAATACCACCTCGCGCGCGTGCTCGCGCGGCGCGTGACGCTGCACGGCGTGCTGATGGAGGTGTATTCGATCGGCGTGCTGATCACCGGCGAATCGGGTTCGGGCAAGAGCGAACTTGCGCTCGAACTGATCACCCGCGGCCATCGGCTGGTCGCGGACGACGCGCCTGAGTTCACCCAGATCGCGCCCGACGTGATCGACGGCAGCTGCCCGGAGATCCTGCAGGATCTGCTCGAAGTGCGCGGCCTCGGCATCCTCAACGTGCGCGAGATGTTCGGGCATACGGCGGTAAAACCGTCCAAATACCTGCGTCTGATCGTGCATCTCGCGACCGGCGCGCGCGCCCCCGGCGAGGAAGCCGGCCTCGAACGCATCTACGGCGACAACAGCTATCGCGAGGTGCTCGACACACGCGTGCCGCAGACCACGATTCCGGTCGCGGCTGGTCGCAACCTTGCCGTGCTGGTCGAAGCGGCGGTGCGCAATCACGTGCTCAAGACCAAGGGTATCGATCCGGCGCAGACCTTCCTCGACCGGCAAGCGCATCAAATGCGCCGGCAAGCGCCATGGTGAAGCCATGACCGAGCCAACTAAAAAAACCGAAAAAGTACACAATGCCACCAAACGCCTGGTCGTGATCAGCGGCATGTCCGGTGCGGGCAAGACCATCGCCCTGCGCGCACTGGAAGACCTCGATTACTACTGCGTCGACAACCTGCCCGCCGCGTTGATGCCGGACTTCGTCGCCGCGGCGACCGATGGCCAGCGCGACCTGCACCCGCACCTCGCGGTCGGCATCGACGTGCGCAATCGCAACGACGATCTGCAGCGCGTGCCGGCGATCCTGGCCGAGCTTGCCCGACACGGCATCGACCACGAGCTGATCTTCCTCGACGCGGGCGATGGCGTGCTGTTCAAGCGCTACTCCGACACGCGCCGGCGCCATCCGCTTTCGGCCGACGGGCTGTCGCTCAGCGACGCGATCGCGCTCGAACGCAAGCGCCTGAAGCCGGTCGCATCGATCGCCGACCGCGTGATCGACACTTCCGAACTCAACGTGCACCAGCTGCGTCGCCTGATCGCGACCGAGCTCGGCATGGCCGGCGGACCGTTGTCGCTGATGTTCGAATCGTTCGCGTACAAACGCGGCGTGCCGGCCGATGCGGATTTCGTGTTCGATGCGCGCTGCCTGCCCAACCCCCACTGGGATGCGCGCGTACGCCCGCTGTCCGGCCGCGACGCTGCGGTGCGCGAATGGCTCGACGCCAAGCCCGAGGTCGGCGAATTCCTGCAGCAGATCGGCGACTTTCTCGAAGCCTGGCTGCCGCGTTTTGAATCCGACAACCGCTCCTACGTGACGATCTGCATCGGCTGTACCGGTGGGCGCCACCGCTCGGTCTATCTCGCCGAGCGCCTGGCCGAGCGCTTTCGCACCGCGCGCGAGCAAGTGATGACGTTTCATCGGGAACTTGAGTGATGAAGGCGAAGACAGGACTCGGGACCCGGGACTCGGGACTCGCGGGGAGCGAATCCGCCGAGTTTTGCAGTGAAGGCGGCATTTCCGATGCCGGCGGTTGCCGCATTGCTTCGTTTTTCTCCGAGTCCAGAATCCCGAGTCCCGAGTCCCGGCTCTTATGAGCGTCGGTATCCTCCTCCTCACTCACGAAGCAATGGGCGACGCGTTGATCGAGACCGCGCGGCATCTGCTCGGACGCATCTCGCTCCACGTCGACGCGTTTTCGATTCCGCCCGGAGCCGACACTGATTTCGCCATGACCAGCGCCGCCGCGCGCGTGCGCAAGCTCGACTCGGGCGACGGCGTGCTCGTACTCACCGACGTCTTCGGTGCAACGCCGA
>VBNZ01000062.1:9052-9509 GCA_005877675.1 Gammaproteobacteria bacterium | reverse complement strand
GCGGCGAGCTTTCCAATTGCATTATCGGCCAGAGCGCGCTGGTCGAGCGGCTGCTGATTGCACTGCTCGCCGACGGACATCTGCTGGTCGAAGGTGCGCCAGGGCTCGCCAAGACTACTGCGATCAAGGAACTCGCCGCGCGCATCGAAGGCGACTTCCATCGCGTACAGTTCACACCCGATCTCTTGCCGGCCGATCTGACCGGCACCGAAATCTATCGGCCGCAGCAGGCGAGTTTCGAATTCCAGCAGGGCCCGATCTTCCACAATCTGCTGCTCGCGGATGAAGTCAATCGCGCGCCGGCGAAGGTGCAGTCGGCGCTGCTCGAAGCGATGGGCGAACGTCAGGTTACGGTCGGGCGCACGACGTATGTGCTGCCGAAACTCTTTCTCGTGATGGCGACGCAGAATCCGATCGAGCAGGAGGGCACCTATCCGCTGCCCGAGGCGCAGCTCGA
>VBNZ01000062.1:8365-8956 GCA_005877675.1 Gammaproteobacteria bacterium | reverse complement strand
GAAACGGTCGTGCCGCAACGCATTCTGAGCCAGGCGCAGATTTTCGCGGCGCGCGCCGAGGTGCTGAACCTGCATCTCGCACCCGCACTCGAGGAATACATCGTGCAGTTCGTGCTCGGCACGCGCACGCCCAAGGCGTACGGCAACGACCTGACGCGCTGGATCGCGTATGGCGCGAGCCCGCGCGGCACGATCGCGCTCGATCGCTGCGCGCGTGCACACGCCTGGCTCGCCGGCCGCGATTTTGTCACGCCCGAAGACGTACACACGGTTGCGCCCGACGTGCTGCGCCATCGCGTGCTGCTTTCGTACGAGGCCGAGGCTGAAGGCGTCACTTCGGATCGAGTGATTTCGGCGCTGCTCGATCGGGTTCCGTTGCCATAATAGAAGATCCCGTCGTTCCGGCGAAAGTCGGATTCCAGGGCCTTCGCTCTCCTGTAGGAGAAACGACACTGGATTCCGGCTTTCGCCGAAACGACAAGCAAGAGCCAGGTCATGTCCGCTACCCAAGTCACTCTCGACGATCTCCTCGCGATGCGCCTGCGCGCGCATCGGCTCGAGCGTTTCGCGCAACGTGTCACCGGCAGTCAT
>VBNZ01000062.1:4883-8312 GCA_005877675.1 Gammaproteobacteria bacterium | reverse complement strand
GTCACGGCCCGCACCGGACGGCCGCACACCAAGCTGTTCCAGGAAGAACGCGAGCGCAGTGTCCTCATCGTCATCAGCGCCAATCCGTCGATGCATTTCGGCACGCGCGTGCGCTTCAAGTCGGTGCAGGCCGCGCGCACTGCGGCGTTGATCGCTTGGGCGACGGTGATGTCGGGCGACCGCATCGGCGCGATCGGCTATGGTCCCGGACTCAATACCGAGGTGAAACCCGTCGGCGGCATGCGCGGCGCGTTGCGCTGCCTGCGTGCGCTGGCCGAGTGGGATGCGATCGCGCGCGCGGAAATCGCCGCGAACCCCGTCGCGGCCGTGCCGCTGGCGCAAGCGCTGCAGCGCGCGCAACGCATTGCGCGGCCTGGCACGCAGATCGTACTGCTTACCGACGGCTTCGACGCCGATGAGGCGGCCGAACCGATCCTCTCGCGTCTCGCCGAACACTGCGATATCGCCGCTGTGCTGTTGCGCGATCCGCTCGAACATCGCGCGCCGCCGCCGGCGCGCTACGCGCTGGTTGAAGAGGGCAGGCGCACACTGCTCGATTTCTCGGTCGCGCGTACGCGCGCGCGCTGGCCACAGCTGTTCGAAGAGCGGCGTGTCGCATTCAGCGACATGTTGCGCTGCCGTGCGCTCAACCGCGTTGTGCTCGATACGCCCGACGAACCCGAAGACGTGCTGCGCGACCTGCTCGGCTTCGACGCGCGGCGCAAGAAAAAGCTCGGTGCCGCATGAATCCCGTGAATGGTCCGGAGCTGCGCGATATCCATCTGCCGCCGCCGCCATCGTGGTGGCCGCCCGCGCCGGGCTGGTGGATCGTGGGCGCGCTTGCGCTCGCACTACTTATCGTCGCAACTGTATATTCGTATAAAATGCTGCAACGCCGCCGCCGGCGCCTTGCGTTGCTGGCCGAATTCGAGCGTACCGTCGCCGGCGCGCGCGACGACCGCATCGCGCTTGCCGCCGCATTGTCGGCATTCCTGCGCCGCCTCGCGCTGCAGCGCGAGCCTGCGGCCGCTACGATGGCCGGCGAAGCCTGGCTCGCGCATCTCGACCGCGCAGCGGGCAGCGACGAGTTCAGCACCGGCGTCGGTCGCGCCCTGCTCGACGCGCCTTATCGCGCGCATGCCGACTACGACGCATCCGCGCTGATCGCACTCGTGCGTCGTACCTTGCGGTCTAACGCCGCCGAGGCTGCGCATGTTTGAGTGGGCCTGGCCATACGCGTTTGCGCTACTGCCGCTGCCGTGGCTCGTCGCGCGCCTGCTCAAGCCCGCGGCTACGCTGGAAGGCGTGGCATTGCGCCTGCCGATCGCGCTGTCTGGACTCGATGCGGCGTCGGGCGCCAATCCTGTGCCGCGCTGGCGTCGCGTGCTTGCGCTGCTTGGCTGGGCGCTGCTCGCCGCCGCCGTGGCACGGCCGCAATGGATCGGCACGCCGGTCGATCTCGCGCGCACCGGGCGCGATCTGCTGCTCGCGGTCGATGCGTCGGGCAGCATGGACACGCCGGATATGAGCATCGGCGGCCAGCCGGTCAGCCGCTACGGCGCGGTGAAAGCAATCGCGGGCGACTTTATCCGCCGCCGCGTCGGCGACCGCGTCGGCCTGATCGTGTTCGGCAGTCAGGCCTATCTGCTCACGCCGCTCACGTTCGACCGCGACACGGTGTTGAAGCAACTCGAAGAATCCGTCGTCGGCCTGCCCGGCCGCGAAACCGCGATCGGCGACGCGGTTGGCCTCGCGGTCAAGCGCCTGCGTGAACGCCCGCAGGAGCAACGCGTGCTGATCCTGCTGACCGACGGGGTCAATGACGCGGGCGAGCTCGATCCGGTCAAGGCAACCGATCTTGCCGTCGCGGAAAAAGTAAAAATCTATACGATCGGCGTCGGCGCCGAGGCGATGCGCGTCAACGACGGTTTTTTCGGCAGCCGCGTCGTCAACCCATCCGCCGATCTCGATGCGAAACTGCTTGGCGAGATGGCGCAGAAGACCGGCGGGCGCTTCTTCCGCGCGCGCGACACCGGCGAGCTTGCGCAGATCTATAAGGAGATCGACGCGCTCGAACCGGGCGCGGACAAGCAGCAGCAATTCCGCCCGGTTGATGAACTGTTCTACTGGCCGCTGTCGTTCGCCTTGTTGCTCGCATTCGGCGGCATGTTTGCGCGGAATTTGCGTGCCTGGCGCGGATCGAATCCATTGGCGCAGGATGCGGCGTGATGAGCCTCGGCGACCTCGCGCAGCTACATTTTCTGCGGCCGTGGTGGCTTGTCGCACTGCTTGCGCTGCCGCTGCTGTGGCGCGCGCTGCATGCGGCCGGCGGCGATGCGAATGCGTGGCGCGGTGCGGTCGATGCGCATCTGCTTGCGCATCTGATCGTGCCGGGTGACGCCACCGCCGCGCCTGCGCGCACGCCGCGCTGGCTCGCACTCGCGGCATGGACGCTGGCGACGCTCGCCCTCGCCGGCCCCGCATGGGAACGTCTGCCGCAGCCGCTGTATCAGAACAAGGCCGCGCGCGTGATCGCGCTCGAACTGTCGCAGACGATGTTCGCGCAGGATGTAAAGCCAAGCCGCTTCGCGCGCGCAAGATTCAAGATCGCCGATATCTTGAAGGGCAGTGCCGATGCGCAGACAGCGCTGATCGCCTATGCCGGCGACGCCTTCGTCGTCGCGCCGCTGACCGACGATGCCAATACCGTCGCCAATCTCGTCGATGCGCTCGATCCTTCCGTGATGCCTGCACCGGGCAATGCGACGAGCCGGGCGATCGATCTCGGCGTGAAGCTGCTGCAGCAAGGCGGCGTACGCGACGGCGAGATCGTATTGCTCGCCGATGGCGTCGATGCAGGCGCAGGTGCCGCAGCCGCGCGTGCGCGCGCTGCGGGTATGCGCGTGTCGTTGCTCGGCATCGGCAGTGCGGAGGGCGCGCCGGTCGCGCTCGCGCAAGGCGGATTCCTCAAAGATGCGAATGGCGGTATCGCGCTCGCACGCCTAGATGGCGCGGCGCTCGCGGCGGTCGCGGCCAAAGGCGGAGGCCGCTACGCGGCGTTCGCAAGCGATGGCAGCGACCTGGACACGATGCTCGCGCCACTGGCTGCACGCGACACATCCGCCGTCGCCAAGACTGAAGTGCAGAGTGCGCGTTTTCTCGATCGCGGGCCATGGCTGCTGTTCGCGCTCGTGCCGCTGGTCGCACTCGGTTTTCGCCGCGGCTGGCTGATGCTCGCGCCCTTGGTCCTGCTCGCGCAAGCGCCGTGCGCACAGGCGAGCGTGTGGGACGATCTGTGGCGCCGCCCCGATCAGCAGGCGCAGGCCGAACTCGACGCCGGTCACGCGAAGGAGGCGCAGGCGCTCGCGCATGACCCGAATCTGCGCGGCAGTGCTGCGTATCGCGCGGGCGATTTTGCCGCAGCGGGCA
>VBNZ01000062.1:0-4844 GCA_005877675.1 Gammaproteobacteria bacterium | reverse complement strand
AAACGCCGACGATCGCGGCGGTACAGACGCGCTGTACAACCGCGGCAATGCGCTGGCGAAGCAAGGCAAATACGAGGAGGCGATTGCCGCCTACGACAAGGCGCTCGCGCGCGCGCCGCAAATGCAAGATGCTGGCGCGAACAAGCAGGCCGTCGAACAGTGGCTCAAGCAACAAAAGCAACAGCAGCAACAGCAATCGCAGCAGGACCAGGATCATCAGGGCCACGAACAGCAACAGCCCGGCAACGATCAGGCGCAGGATGCGCAGGGCAAGGACGGCAAGGGCGATCAGCAAGGCCAGAGCGGCGGCGACAAGCAGAAGTCGCAGCAGCAGGATGGCAAGGATCAGCAGGGCGGCGGCAGTGAGCAGGACGGCAAGCAGCGCGAAGGCAAGGACAAGTCCGAATCCGCTGCGGGCAGCGATCGCCAGGGCAACGAGCGCGCGCAGCAGGCGAAGGCCGGCAGCGAGGCCGACGACAAATCGCAGCAGCAATTCAAGCAAAGTATCGAACAGGCGCTGAAACAGGCGCGGGACAACGACGGCAAGAACGGTAAGCCCGTGCGCCTGGGCGCGCGCGAGGCGGACCAACGTACAGAAAAGGATCAGGCAGTCGAGCAATGGCTGCAGCGCGTGCCGGACGACCCGGGTGGCCTGTTGCGGCGCAAGTTCCAGCTCGAATATCAGCGCCGCCAGCACGGCGTGCAGGAGGACGGACAATGAGCAGGATCAAGCTGCGAGGTTTCTCTGCGTTGGCAGGCTTTGCTGCATTATGGATTTGTGCAAATGTGTACGCAGCGCAAGTGCGTGCATGGCTTGATCGCAATACCATGCAGTTGGGTGAAACCGTCATGCTGAATGTCGAAGTCAGCGACGACAGCAACGCGGCGCAGCCCGATTTCAGCGCGCTGCAAACCGATTTCAACCTGCTCGGCACGCAAAGCTCGACCGCGATGAACATCATCAACGGCCAGGCGAGCTCGAAGCTGCTGTGGGCGGTCGGACTCGAACCCAAGCACGCCGGCGCGATCACGATTCCCGCGCTCAGCGTCGCCGGCACACAGACACAGTCAATCAATCTCGTCGTGCAGCCGGGTAGCGGCAGCGGTGGCAAGGCGGGCGATGATATCGCCGTACGTGCAACAGCAGGTGCGTGTCACGGTCAAGCTGTTCTATGCACTCAACCTGACCGACGGCAATCTGGAAGACCCGCGTGGTGACGGCGTCAATGCGCGCAAGCTCGGTCAGGATGCGAGCTACACCGCCGAGGTCGACGGCCGCCGCTACAAGGTGCTCGAACGCCATTACGCGCTGGCGGCCGAAAAGAGCGGCGCGCTGGCGCTCGCGCCGGTCACGTTCCGCGGCCATGCGCTCAATCCGAACGATCTCAACAGTTTTTTCAGCCGCGGCCGTGCGGTAACGGCGCAGGCGCCAGCGTTGACGCTCGATGTGCGCGCGCGCCCGCCGGCGTCGGGCAGCGACGCCTGGCTGCCGGCGCAGTCGCTCGATCTCGCCGCCGAAGGCATCGACGCATCGACGCAGGCGCGCGTCGGCGAGCCGCTGACGTTGACCCTGCGCCTGAAGGCGCAAGGCCTGGGCTTCGAGCAGTTGCCCGAATTGAAACTGCCGAAGATCGACGGCGCCGATGTCTATCCGGACAAGGAGACGACGCAGAACCGCGACGACGGCACCTGGCAGTCCGGCGAGCGCGAGCGCAAGTTCGCGATCGTGCCGAACCGGCCGGGCGCGCTCACGATTCCCGCGTTGAGCCTGGCCTGGTGGGACACCGCGCACGATCGTGCAGCGAGCGCCGAGCTGGTGGCGCATACCCTGAGCGTCGCCGCCGCGAGCGCGGACACCCGCGGCGCAGATACGAAAAAAGATACAAGCACGCCAGCGCCTGCGAATGCGCGCGCGACAGCAAGCAGTGAACCGGTCGTCACTTCGAACAGCGCCGATGCGGGGTCCGGTGCGTGGCGCATGCTGGCTGTCGCTGCACTCGGTTTGTGGCTCGTGACGCTGGCGGCATGGATCTACACCGCTCGTCGCGGCAGTGCGGCGAGGCACCCGCCGCACGACAGCACGAATGCGGCCGCTGCGGATGAGGCGTCGTCGATCCGTGCAGCACGCAGGGCTTTCGCCGAAGCCTGCGTGCGCGATGATGCGTCTGCTTGCGCGCGTACGCTGCTTGCATGGGCGCGTGCGCGAGGCGTAAGCGTGCGCACGCTCGGTGAGCTCGCGCAGCTGGTAATCGACCCATCGCAGCGCGATGCGCTGCTTGTGCTCGAACGCGCGCTGTATGGCGAGGAATCCGGCGCTGCCGCATCGACGACGGGACTCGGCGCGCAGCTGGCGCGGGCATTCAACCAGGACATCCGTCTGCCGGTGACCGCACGCAGCGCGCGCACGCCGTCGCCGTTACCGCCGCTCTATCCGTTTGTCGTGCGCAAGGACGGCACCGCGGGGCGTTAACTACTTTCCGGATCAGCCGGCGCGCGGCGACAGTACGCGCGCCAAGCGCTGTAGCGCAGTCGATGTCGCAAGGCAAACCGCGAGCGCAACGAGCCATGGGTTCGAACCCCAGGTCACCGCCTGTCGCACGGCATCGCCTACCGGCTGCAGCGCGGTCGATGCAGACAGCGCCACGGCGGTGCCGATCGCCAGGCCGAACAGCGCGATCATCAAGCCGATCGCAAAGCGTTCGAAAGGCGTGGCGAACATGAGATCCGCGGAATCCTGCGTTTGCAGTGCCGCGCGCTGCGCGACCTGTGCGGCGAAATCCGCGGGCAGCGCATCCGGCAGGGGCTCGCGCAAGGCGCGCGCTATCGCGCGATAGCTGCGCAGGCGCGCGTCATCGTGCGCGTTGTCCGCGTGCTCGCGCTCGGCGCGCAGCGCGCGCTCCTGTGCCTGCCATTCGTCTTCGAGTGCCGGATGATCGAAGGGACGATCGTCAGTGGGACGTGAGGTATTCATGCGCTGATCTCCGTGACGGTTTCAAGCGCACGGCGCAGCAACAGGCGCGCGCGAAACAGATGACTCTTGATCGTGCCGGTCGCCAAGCCGGTGATCGCTGCGATCTGCGCGATCGGCATTTCTTCCAGATGATAAAGCGAGACAAGCATACGCGCTTGCGACGGCAGGGTCTCGATCGCGCTGCGCAGATGCGTGGCATTGTCAGCGTCAATATGCGCAGCTTCGAGATTGGTGCCGCTGTCGAGCGCATCGAGCAGGTTTGCGCCATCCTCATCGTCGGAAATTTCGACCCGCGCCGCGGTTTCGCCGCGGCGATTTTCCAGATGCCGCAATCCGATCGTGTAGGCAACGCGGCCGATCCACGACTTGAGCGCACTGTCGCCGCGAAACTGGTGCAATTGCCGATGCACGCGCAGGAACGTCTCCTGAGACAGCTCGCGCGCGTCCTCCGGATCGCGCACGAGACGGTAGATGATGTGCCAGACCAGGCCCTGATGTTCGCGCACGAGCGATTCGAACGCGCCGTGGCGCCCGGCCAGTACGGCATCGACGATGTCGCGGTCCGCATTCATGCGCCTATATCATCCATGGCAGCTAAGATACGGCATGTGCCGAAACGGTTGCATACGAAGGCGGATGCAACCGCACGCTGCGAACGCGTATCGGTACTGACATCGCCACGAAAGGAGCCTGCAGTGGATTCCCACATTCTGATCCCGATCACGCTATTCGCCTGCCTCACCTATGCCTTCGTCTACCTGGTCAAGGCGGTGGTCGATGCGCGCATGCGCAGTCTGCTCGCGCGCAGCGGTGCGTCGGAGGAACTGCTGCGCTCGATCCTTGCCGGCGAGGAGCAGCAACGGCGCTTCAACTCCTTGCGCTGGGGCGTATCGCTCGTGGCGGTCGCGCTAGGTTTCGGCGTGATCCAGATGTTCGGTCCATCGTCGGAACTCACGCCAGGCGCGATCGCGGTGCTCGCCGGTGCGGTCGGCGCGGGGCAGCTCGCCTTCTTCGCGATCTCGGCGAAGTTCAATCCAGGCAACCAAATGCGCGTCTAGCGCATCTGATTCGCTAAGCAACCTCGAAACACGGTTGAACCGGCATCCGCGCGATGCCGATGGGCGCGGCTTGCCGCGAATTCACAAAACGTAAGGAGTGCCGCTGTGTACAAATTTATTTTTGCCGCAATGACCGCTGTATTGGCGACACCTGTGTATGCCAGCACGGTGTACTACGTCGATATCGTCAACACGTCGGCGAACGATGTCGTGTCGTTCGAGGTCGCATCGGCGGGCAGCGATCGCTTTCATTCCGTGCTGCTCGGCAATGCGCCGCTGCAGGGCGGCGGAGAAGCTGCAACGATCGCGATCCGCAAGGGCGACGACGATGGCTGCCGGCGCGATCTGCGCATCGGATTTTCCGACGGCCGCGTGCTGACGCATCGCGGTTTCGATATCTGTCACTATCGTACCTATCATGCCGAGCGCTATCTGCGCACGCAGACCGCGGAGGTCGACAAGCCCTAGCTTCCCCGGCGGCGCGCGCGCCGCTGCCACGCAAATACAGCGCGGCTCATGTAACATCGGCGCCAGTTTTTGCCTCCGGGATGGTTACATGAAACTCGCCTTGCACACGCGCGTTCTGATTGGATTTCTCGTTGGCACGCTCGGCGGTGCATTGGCTTTTTATTGGGCGCAGCACGGGGGCGATGCAAGTCTTCTCAATGGCTTTGTCGACACGATCACGCAGCCGGCAGGACAGTTGTTCTTAAGGTTTCTCAAGATGCTGGTGCTGCCGCTGATGTTCTCGGCGCTGATTGTCGGCGTCACCGAGATCGGCGATATCGCGAGCCTCGGCCGCGTCGGCCTGCGCA
>VBNZ01000168.1:4288-13196 GCA_005877675.1 Gammaproteobacteria bacterium | reverse complement strand
CGTGTTCCGCGCACGCACGACTTGGAACGACAGATAGGACGCCCCTGGGCTCTGCCACAGCGGGCGAGCATGAGCGGCAACTCTGGAGCGGAAGGAGACACGGCGAGAATTGTGTCTTCTTGCGCTCCGAAAGCGGTCGCGTCGCCCAACACGAGCGAGCGCCCTCGTGGCCAACGGCGTACTGGGACCCGGAGCGGTCAGCCGCGCCAAGCCGCTTCGATCGCGGCAATATCGATTTTTCTCATCTCCATCATGGCGTCGAACGCGCGTTTGGCTGCCGCGCGGTCAGGATCGGCGATCGCGGTCGTGAGGATGCGTGGCGTGATCTGCCACGAGAGTCCCCACTTGTCCTTGCACCACCCACATGCGCTTTCCTGGCCGCCGTTCCCGACAATCGCGTTCCACAAGCGGTCCGTTTCGGCCTGGTCGTCAGTCGCCACCTGGAACGAGAAAGCCTCGCTGTGCTTGAACGCTGGGCCTCCGTTCAAGCCAAGACAGGGGATGCCAAGTACTGTGAACTCGACCGTCAGAACGTCGCCCTTCTTGCCCGATGGAAAGTCGTCCGGTGCATGAAGGACTGTGCCGACCGCGCTGTCCGGGAAGGTCTTGGCGTAGAACGTCGCGGCATCCAGCGCGGTACCGTTGTACCAGAGGCATATCGTGTTCTTGCTGATCATTTCGGTTCTCCAAGATTAGGGCCGATACAAGCATTCAAGTCGCGCAGGCAGCGGGCCACTTCGCACGCCGCATTACCCTGGGTGGCGCGTATGAGCGATGGCTCCACGGTGCCTATCAGGTGGAATCGCACCCGCAAATGGGACCAGACGCGCAGGTGATGCGAGCCTTCAGGATATCAATGACCAAGACCGACTCCAAGCCGCCGCGGAATTTGGCAAAAGGCTGAAACGTGCGAAATACGCGATGAGGCGAAGTTGGAAAAACATCAGATCAACTAGCATTGGTTGCCCCATTTCTTTGCGAAGCGGCGCGGCGCTGAAGTCCACCAGACGACTATTGCATTGCATCGAGCCCGCAGGGTCGACCTCAACGATTTTGGAAACACACCCATAAAAAAGGAGATGGGCACATGGACCCTGTCGTAAAGCATATGAATTTGCAAAAATCGTGGGCGCTCGTCGCAGCGCTGCTGTTTTGCGTGAACGGTCACGCAGGACAAACGAATGCGCCGGCCATCGCGGAGGTTTTTGCACCAGGTGTGATTTCGGGTCCTGCCAACGAGGACTGTGCGACCTTTTCTCCAGATGGCGACACAGTGTTTTTCGACCGCGGCGGGTCGGGCATCGTCATTCTGGTTTCACACAAGCGGAATGGAAAATGGTCGACACCGCAGATCGCCCCTTTTTCAGGGCGCTGGGGCGATCATGATCCCGCCATGGCGCCGGACGGCACGTTCCTGATCTTCACTTCCAATCGACCGGCGACGGAAGGCGGCGATGCACGTTCTGGCATGCGCGACGGAAAATCGACGCCGCTTGTCGGCGGCAACCTCTGGCGCGTGGACCGCAAGGGCAGCGAATGGAGTGCAGCGGTGCGTTTGCCCGATGCGGTCAACCGCGGCACGCGTATCTATTCGCCAAGCGTCGTTCGCGACGGCAGCGTGTATTTTCAGAATGCCGACGAGTCCACCGGCGAGTTTCATCTATGGCGATCGCAGTATCGCGCCGGTGCATATCTCGCGCCCACTCGCGTCACGTTGGGCGAAGGCGGCACACACGAACTCGATCCAGCCGTTGCGCCAGACGAGTCTTTCATCGTGTTCAATTCCAACCTGGCAGCGAAAGGCAGCCCCGACCGATTGTTCATCGTTTTCCGAGAGGCCGACCATTGGAGCCAGCCGATCGATCTGAGCGATCTCGTTGGCAGCAAGAACAATCCTTGGGGTGCGCACCTGGGCACCGACGGACGCAGTCTGTATTTCACGTCGGACCGGCGCAGCAAAGCGAGCTGGCCGCGTACGCCGCGGCAGATGCAGGACGACCTGGTGCGCTGGCAATCCTGGGACAATGGCGCCGACAACATCTGGTATGTCTCGCTTGCGTCGGTGCTCGATGCGCATCACGCGCAGTGATTCCTCGCTGCGGACAATGCCTAATCAAAAAATAAGAACGCATATGCTCAGTCGTTTCAAAATCGCACAACGCCGTAGCCTTCCTGCGTTATTGCTGGGTATATCAGCGCCTTTGGCGATGGCTGCGGAGGGGATTTCTCCCGCCCCGGAAATTTTTGCGCCTGGCGTCATATCGGCGACTGCGCACGAAGCAGCGCCCGCTTTCACGCGTGATGGCGGCACGGTGTATTTTCAGCGCAGCAGCGCCGCGCAGTCGACGATTCTGGTTTCTCATCGCGTGAGTGACGCCTGGTCGCAGCCCGAAATCGCCCCTTTCTCCGGACAGTGGAACGACATGGAGCCAGCCATGGCGCCCGACGGCAAATCCCTCGTATTCATCTCCGACCGCCCGGTGCAAAGCGGCGAAAAGCCGATCAAATCGTACTATCAAGGCGATGAACACATCGGCGGCAACGTGTGGCGGATTCGCCGTACCGATTCCGGCTGGGGTCTCCCGGAACACTTATCGGCCATCGTAAATTCCAATACGACGATCTTTGCACCGAGCCTGGTCGCCGACGGCAGCCTCTATTTCATGTCCTGGAATACGCAGGCGAATCATTTCCAAATCTATCGTGCGCAATATCGTGATGGCGTCTTCGCCGCACCGGTGCCTCTGCCATTCAGCGACGGCAAAAACTCCGACGTCGATCCCGCCGTTGCGCCGGACGAATCCTTCCTGGTGTTCGGCTCAGGACGCGTTCCCAAACGAAGCATGGATCTGTTTATCGTCTTCAAACAAAATGGCGCTTGGGGCGAACCTATATGGATGGGTGACACGGTCAACAGCCGCGGCTCCGATGCCGAGCCTCGATTGAGTCCGGATTTTGAAAACGCTGTATTTCAGCAGCGAACGCACCATGCCGATCACGTATCCCCGCAGCCTGGAGCAGGCAAAGACCGATCTCACACGGTTGCAAAGCTGGGATAATGGCAACTACAACATTTGGACAATACCGCTCAAACCATGGATCGATGCGCATTCTGCAGCAGAGTCCCGCAACGCGTCCTTGCCTAAGAATTAGCCGCCGCGCTGGCGTAGACCTGTTTTTGCATAACGCGCGAGCCGCAAACCCTTGACCCGTTCTGACGCAGATCAAGCGATCTTTCAGGGTGACGACTTCAGCAAGGGCTCGAGCACTTTCCAGACATTATCGAGCACTCGCGGCTCGCCATCAGCCTTCGGATGCAGGCCATCATCTTGCATCAAGTCCGGATTCAGCGCGACGCCCTCCAGCAGGAACGGGACTAATGGCGCATTGAATTCGCGCGCCAGATCCCGATAAAGATTCCTGAGGCCGTCGCGATATTGCGGTCCGTAGTTGATCGGCAGTTCGATACCGAGCAGTACGCTGCGCGCGCCGCTGGCGCGGTTCGCATCGAGAATATGGCGCAGGTTCGCATCGATCTGTGCGAGCGGCAGGCCGCGCAGACCATCGTTCGCGCCGAGCTCGACGAGGACCAGTGCGGGTTTGCTCTCGGCGAGTAGCTTGGGCAGGTGAGCAAGGCCGCCGGACGTCGTCTCGCCGCTGATGCTCGCGTTGACGACCTTGCGCGCCGGCGACACGGTCTGCAAGCGCTGCTCGAGCAGGTGCACCCAGCCTGCTTCGGGTGCGATGCGATGGGCGGAGGAGAGCGAATCGCCAAGCACAAGGATTGGCCCGGCGGGCGTTGTGACATGGGTTACCGGTGCGGCATGAATATCCATACCAGCAAGGCAAAACAGCAAAACAAAAAAGGCTCTGAGCATGAGTGATGAAGTTGGGATTGCGATCCGCGCTGACAAGGTGGGAAAGACCGTCGACGGTCCTGATGGCCGTCTGACGATACTTGAGGACGTGAGCGTCGCGCTAGCAACCGGAGAAAGCGTCGCAATCGTCGGCGCGTCCGGGTCGGGCAAGACCACGCTGCTCGGCATCCTGGCCGGACTCGATCGCGCGACGGCGGGCTCGGTCTCGCTCGCAGGCCAGCGTCTGGACACGCTCGACGAGGAGGCGCGCGCCAGGTTGCGCCGCCGACGCGTCGGCTTTGTATTCCAGAATTTCCACCTTCTGCCTGCGCTCAACGCCGAAGAGAACGTCATGCTGCCGCTTGAGCTTGAGGGCAGTGCGGATGCACGCGTGCGCGCAGGCGAGGCGCTCGCGCGCGTGGGCCTGGGGGCGCGCAAGCATCACTATCCTGCACAGCTATCCGGCGGCGAGCAGCAACGCGTAGCGCTCGCGCGCGCATTCGTGCACGCTCCCGACATCTTGTTCGCCGACGAACCCACAGGCAATCTCGACCGGCGCACCGGTGCCGCAATCACCGACTTGCTGTTTGCGCTGAACAGCGAACAGAAAACGACGCTTGTACTCGTCACTCACGACGCGTCGCTCGCGGAGCGATGCATGCGCAAGCTTGCGCTCAGCGAAGGACGTATCGTGGACGCTGCGCTCTCATGAAGCCGCTGAGCTTCGCTGCGCGCAGCCTGCGCCGGGAATTTCTGCACGCTGAGCTCGCGACGCTCGCACTCGCGCTGGTGCTCGCGGTCGCCGCCCTGACTGCCGTGGCGACGCTCGCTATCCGCGTCGAGCGAGCGATCATCGCGTCGGCGGCCGACCTGATTGGCGGAGATCTCAGCGTCGATGCAAGCCGCGACGTCGCTGATTTTCCGAGCGTCGCGTTCGCCGGCGATCGCAGCCGCTTCGTCGACATCCGCGCCACCGACGCGACGTTTCCGTTGCGCGGCGTGCTCGCGGTGCGCAACGCAACCGGCATCGAAGCGATCGTTCATGGTCCCGCGCCAGGCACAGTCTACGTGGAGCCCGCCGTGCTTGCCGCGCTCGGCATCGCAGTCGGTGAGCGTATCCAGATTGGCGGCCGCGATCTCCTCATCGCCGGGCAGATCACGCAATCGCCCGATAGCGCGAATCTGTTCCGCCTCGCGCCGCGTGTAGTCATGAGCCTCGCCGATGCGGGATCGATCGGTCTGCTGGCTACCGGCAGCCGCGCGCGCCATCGCCTGCTCGTCGCCGGTGGTGAGAGCGCGATTGCGGAATTTGCTGCCGCGATCAAGCCGCGGTTACCGGCAGGCGCCGAGATCACCACGGTCGAGGACGCCCAGCAAAATCTGCGTGGCGCGTTCGAGCGCGCCGCGAGTTTCCTGCGTCTGGCTGCACTGCTCGCAGCGCTATTGTCGGGCGTCGCGATCGTGCTCGCAGCGCAGCGCTTCGCACAGCGTAAACGCGAGGAGGTGGCACTGCTGCGTTGCCTCGGTGCGCGACGCGGCGAAATTCTGTCCGCGCTGCTGCTCGAATTGACGCTGCTCGCTCTGCCTGCGTGCCTCGCCGGCGCCGTGCTCGGGCTCGCCTTGCAGCAGGTCGTGTTCGCGCTTGCGGGCAATCTCCTGCCGGGCGGAGCGGTACCGACGATACCGTGGCAGCCCTCGCTCGCCGCATTCGCGATCGGCATCGCTGTCCTGTTTGGGTTCGCACTGCCGCCGTTGCTGCGCCTGCGCGAAGTCGAGCCGATGCGCGTATTCCGCCGCGACGATGCGACTGGCAATCGGCGCTTCGATATCCTGTACCTGCTGCCGATCGCAGTCGCGGCCATGCTGATCGCGCTCGGCGCGGGCAACGCGCAGCTCGCGCTCACGCTGTCGACCGGCTTCGCCGCGATCGTGGCGATCGCCTTTGCGCTCGGCTTGGTTCTGTTGCGACTCGTGCGCAGTGTCAGCGCCCGCTTGCCGGCAGCGCTGCGTTTCGGGCTGGCGAATCTCGCGCGTCGGCGCGCATTGAGTTTGCTGCAGGCGAGTGCGCTCGCGCTGAGCCTGACGGCATTCGCGCTGCTTGCGGTGGTCGCACCATCGTTGCTCTCGAGCTGGCGCGCCGAATTGCCGCCTGATACGCCGAACTATTTTCTGATCAATTTGCAGGACGATCAGCTTGCCGCGATCCGCGCGCGGCTCGCGGAACTCGGTGCCGAGAACGTCAACGTGCTGCCGATCGCGGTCGGCAAACTCGTCGCGATCAACGGCAAGACTCCGCGGCCAGACGACTATCCCGATCGCCGCGCGGCCAACTGGATCAATGGTGAGACGCGGGTATCATGGAGCGAAGCGTTGCCGCCCGCGAATCGCCTGCTGCAGGGGCAGTGGTTCGATGCTACATCCACGCAGCAGTTGTCGGTCGACCAGATGTGGGTCGACATGTTTCATCTGAGACTGGGCGACACGCTGACCTTGCGCGTTGGCGAGCGCGATATCACCAGCAAGGTGTCGAGCATCCGCGGCGTGCGCTGGGATTCGTTCCGCGCGAACTTTTTCCTCATGCTCGACGCGAAGACAGGCAATGCACTCGCGCACAGCTACATCGCGAGCTTTCATCTTTCCGCGGGCGCGTCGCTCGCGGGGCTGTCGAAGGATTTCCCGAATCTCTCGCTGATCGACCTCAATCAGATCCTCGACCGTGTGCGCGAGATAGTCTCTCGCGTCAGTGGCGCGGTCGTCTGGGTGCTCGGCTTCAGCCTCGCCGCGGGCCTGCTGGTATTGCTGGCGGCGCTTGCCGCGACCGCCGACGAACGACGCTTCGAATCGGCGCTGCTGCGCACGCTCGGCGCGCATTCGGCGCAATTGAGCGCCGCGGTCCTGGGCGAGTTCGCGGCGCTGGGTGGCTTGGCGGGCTGCATCGCCGCGCTGGGCGCATCGGCGATCGGTATCGCGCTTGCGCGGCGCGTTTTCCATTTCGCCGGCTATCAACCGCCTTACGCGATGCTGATCGTCGTGGTGTTCGCCGCGGCGGCTCTGGTTGCATGCGCAGGCTGGATCGCGACGCGACGCGTCGCGCGCACCGCACCGGTCATCGTACTGCGGCGCGGATAGCCTCCACGCAATCTTCTTCGGGTTGACGTTCGTTGCGAAGCGAACCAGCCAGCGCATGCAGTTAGCGTGCAGCTCAATGCGTCTCATCCGGGACACCCACCAACTGCGCCGGGCCATTGCTACTGGCGTTGCGAGACTCGACAACGCCCTCTCGAAATTATTTTGTGCTCGAAGCCATAGATTGGGTGCGGCAAGGCTAGAAGCTATGGTCGAGTTCCAGCCAGTTCTAGCCCAACCCATGAAGCCTCTGGCGATTCGTCCGCCAGGGCAGAATCCGATCAGACCGCATCGTAGCCACAGGCGGTGAAATAGTCGCGCGCTCCTTGGGCGTGAAGACGTCGACGAGCCTACCGACGGTATCCCAGAGCTCGTCGACGGTGCGCTGAGCGGGCAGGGACAGACGTGGATATGTCGGCGAAGCAATGCGGTGCGTTCGCCCCAGCGTGGTTCTGCAACCGAATCGCGATGCGATGGAACAGCTAGGCCTAGCGCCCACGCCCACTTGGATCAAGTGGAAACCGCGACTGGGCTGTGCGTTCCGACGCCATTGGCTAGCCGAACGTGGCATGTGCAGCCGAATCTGTAAGTAGAAATCTGTACGTAGTTGCACGAGTTATATGTGGCGGCGGGAGTTGGTAGGATGTTTGCATCTCCAAGGTGAGCGCGTACTGTCGATCGGTGGCCCGCCTCAGCAGGGATCCAGTTCCAGTCAGGTGAAGGGCAGATGCTGTTTCAAGCTCGTCATGGCCGCCCCCAGTTCTTTGCCCAGTTCGCTCTGTGGGCATTGCTCCTGGCCGCGCGCCTGGCGATGGCGCAGCCGCCAGCGGTCGATCCGGATGCAAAAAGCACAACACCGGCACCCACCGGACATTACGTCTTCAAGAGCTACGGGGCGGCGATGGGGCTCGCCAACGTCGGCGTCGAGGAACTGGCACAAGACAACATCGGCTTCATCTGGGTCGGAACGGACGACGGCTTGTACCGTTACGACGGGTATCGCTTTGATGCGTTCGGTTTGCAGCAGGGTTTGCCCTCGACCGAGATCGAAGCCCTGCACGAGGATTCACACGGCGTGCTCTGGGTCGGGACGCGTTCCGGGCTCGGCCGCTGGAACGGCCAATCGTTCGATGCCGTCGTGCTCGATCAAGCACCGGCGGGTGTCGGCGTCGACGACTTGGCGGAAGGGCCGGGCGGAATGTGGGCCACTTCGACACAAGGACTTTTCGTCGGCGAGACGGCGCATTTTCAGCGCATCCGCGGCTGGCCCGGGGGCGAAGCGACGGCAGTTTGGAAGTCGCTGAAGTCGCCCCACATGTGGGTGGGGCAATGGGATGGCGATGCTTACATGCTTGCGTATCAAGGCGGATCTTGGCAGCGATTCGACGGACCGCCGGGACACACCAAAGAGCGGATCGACGCAATCTCCGAAGACGGACAAGGCCGCCTGTGGGTGCGCACACCGGGTATTGCGACCTGGCGCCAAAAACTTCACCAATGTCGCGACGCCGTTTCCGCTGGACGCTCAACGCGGTTATTTGAAGACCGATCGTCACGGCGACTTGTGGGTCTCCACCGATCACGCGCTGTTTCGCTTGGAGGGCGAGCGCTGGATCGACTATGGCATCAGCGAAGGCAACCGGCCGTTGCTGGAAGACCGCGAAGGCTCGATCTGGTTCGGCAACCAGGGTCTGCATCGCATGCTCGGACGCGGCATTTTCCATTCGTATACAAAGAGAGAAGGCTTGCCGGGCAACGTGATCTGGTGCATATATCGCGATCGCGCAGGGCGCTTGTGGGCCGGCACAGATGCCGGACTGGCATTGGCGACCAATGAGCGTTTCGAGCCGGTCGCCGGCACCGAGCGCAACATCGTTCGGTCGATAGTGGAAGGGCCCGATGGCGTCTTGTATCTGGCCGGCCTT
>VBNZ01000168.1:3116-4072 GCA_005877675.1 Gammaproteobacteria bacterium | reverse complement strand
TGCGCGAGGATGGCGGCGGACGCATATGGGTCGCGGGCCAGCGCGGCGCGGCCATGCTGGAAAATGGAAAATGGCGCAGGTTCGCCACCAATGATGGGCTGCGTCGCGACTATCTGGCGTATCTTCGTCCCACGCACGACGGCGATTTGCTCGTCGCGTATCGCGATCCCCTCGGTGTGGATCGCGTTCACTACGATAACGGCCGGCTTAAGGTCCTGGCGCACTACGGCGCGGTGACGCAATCTGCAGACAAGGTGTTCATGGTCGGCGAGGATCGTCGCGGCCGCACTTGGATCGGTGGCGGCAAGGGACTGGATTTGTTGTTGCCGCAAGGGGCGCAGCATTTCGGCGCGAGCGAAGGTCTGGTCGGCGAGGACATCTGCAACCAGGCGTTCCTGGCAGAAGCCAACGGCGATGTCTGGGTCGGCACCACGCAGGGCCTTGTTCGATTCGATGCTGCGGCCTACGAAGTGCTACCGAAGGCGACACCATCGATAGCCTTGATGACGTTGCGACTGGGTACGAAGACGCTACAGCCTGATGCGCAGGACATCGCCGCGCCGCATCTGGAGAACACGTTCGAAGCTCACTTCGCCGCGCTGGGCTTCGCCGGCGAAGGCAAGACTCAATATCAACAACGCCTGGTCGGTCGCGAAACCGAGTTCAACGTCACCGATTTGCGCGATGTGCGCTACTCCGCTCTGGATCCGGGTCCGTATCGGTTCGAAGTTGCGGCGCGGATCGGCGAACATGGCGACTGGGGGCCGACCGCGACGTTCGCTTTCCAGGTGTTGCCGGCGTGGTGGCAGACCTGGTGGTTCCGCGTCCTGGTCGCAGTTGCTACAGTCGGTCTCATTCTGCTTGCGGTGCGCTGGCGCTTGGCTGCGCTGCAGCAGCGTAATCTCTGGCTGGAAAAGCAAGTCGCCGGGCGTACCCTCGAGGTGCGGCAGGCCAAT
>VBNZ01000168.1:541-3110 GCA_005877675.1 Gammaproteobacteria bacterium | reverse complement strand
GCCAATGCCGCGTTACATCTGCGCAACGAGGAATTGCAGGTGTTGAACCAGAAACTGGCGGGCACGCAGAGTCAATTGCTGCAATCCGAGAAAATGGCTTCTGTGGGCCAGCTCGCCGCCGGCGTCGCGCATGAGATCAATAACCCGATAGCCTTTGTCGGCTCCAATCTGCGCCACCTCGAACGATATGCCGACAGCACCTTCGCCTTGCTAAACGCTTACGAGGAACTGCAACGTTCGGCCTGCAGCGAGGCCGAGGTGGCGCGCGTAGAAGCACTTCGAGCGAAGATCGATCTGGATTTTCTGCGCGAAGACACCCCCAACCTGATCGCCGAATCGCAGTCGGGCATCGACCGGATCGCGAAGATCGTCAGCGATCTTCGCGAGTTTGCGCACCCGGGCGAACCGGAGTGGCAGCGAATGGATGTCATTCAAGGACTCGAGAGCACGCTCAACGTCGCCGCGTACCAGATTCGGCCCAAAGCCGACGTAATCAAACACTTTTGCGAACTGCCGCTTATCGAAGGCGTGCCGTCGCAACTCAACCAGGTGTTCCTGAACCTGCTGATCAATGCCGCGCAGGCGATCGAAGGGTACGGCACCATCACGATCAGCACCGGATGCGATCAGGACGAGGTCTGGGTGCAGATAGCCGATAGCGGCCAGGGCATCGATCCGGCCAATCTGCATCGGATCTTCGATCCATTCTTCACGACCAAGCCGATCGGCGTGGGCCCGGGCCTGGGGCTATCGGTTTCCTACGGCATCGTGAAAGAGCATGGCGGCACGATCGGGGTGACCAGCGACGTCAATCACGGCGCGACATTCACTGTGCACTTGCCGATCAAGCGCCGTGCAAGCGTTTAAGGCTCGAGCTGCCCGCATCGATTTCCCCCAATACCGATACGATCGGTAAATCGGCTCTTACGTATGGGAACCTCCTAGGCTCAGTCCCAGGAAGTTCTCTTTCATCGGTGCATCACGTCAATGCGCTGGCCGTTGCCAAAAAGCGCCTTGGATCGCTCGATCGCATCAAGCCAATCGTGCGATTGGGCGTGATGGTCGCAACGACCGGGGAGTTCCGCGATCACCCGAAAGTCGCCTAGGGCGACTCTGAATTGCCGCAGAGGTATTGGGCGCGCAGCGCAATCCCAGCCGGCTTGTTACGGCGTCGCTAGTCTTCCGCTTGGAGTGCCCAATTGAGTCGGAGTGATTTTTGAAGTGTCCGAAGACTGATGCTCGTCGGCGCCAGTCTTCGCACTATCAGGCCGCTGCGTCTTTGAGCTTCTTCAGCGGGCGTACCTTCACCCGGACCGAAGCTGGTTTGGCAGCGAACCACTGTTCCTGCTTAGTGAAAGGGTTAACGCCTTTGCGCTTTGGCTTGGCCGGGATGGTGGCGACGGTGACCTTCAGAAGACCGGGCAGGGTAAACGTGCGCGCGCCATTCTTGTTGACCGAGCCGACCACCGCACTTTCGAGGGCAGCCAGCACAGCGCGAACGTCTTTGGCCATGACGCCACATGCGTCTGTGATGTATTCGACCAATCCGGACTTGCCGAGAACTTGCTTGATCGGCTTGTTTGCGGCTGACTTTGAAGTGGTTTTTGGTGCGGCTTTCTTAGCAGCTTTCTTGGTTGCCATGATTTTTCCTATGGTGTGGTGTGTTGAGATAGACGCACTACGGTGATCCAAGTGACAGCGTGATACCACGCCACGCCGAATGCAAGGCAAAACAGCATAAGGCCAGCGATCAGGTAAGCGATTAGGATACGTTATCGCGAGTGGGGAAGGGCAATTGTCGATCCTGAGCTGCCTGTCGCGGCGGCAGCTGTCGGGCGGATCGACCCCACAACGACGTCGCAGAATACTTTCCTTATCGCGGCACGAATGCGGCGGTCTCCATCCCCGGTACGGCGACGACTGCTGGCAGCTTGAGCAACACGACCCAAACCAACATAAACGCAGTTAGCACGTCGATCGAGAGCCGAAAAAAGCGCTCGATAAACAACCCGAAGCCCGTCGCCAGCTCGATCGCGGCGAAGAGATAGGCGAAGAGTTGCCTTGCGGGGAGCTGTTCGATCGGGATTCGTTGCCATACGAGCGCAAAGTCGCCATAGATGAAGCCAATGATGCCGAGGCCAATCATCGTGCCCGCAAGCAAGGCCCGTGACCCGCGCATCTCCTCGAAGACGTTGGCGGCGGCGCCGTTGGATTCATCCCTGCGCAACCCCGTTAGCGTAAAGCGAATACGGGTGGGTGGGGCAGAGCGGTTCGTCATTTCTAACTTCCTTCGTTGACGACCTAAAGTAGCGATGGACGCGAGTCGGGCGTAATCCGTCGCAGCATGTGCGTAGGTTTGTGTAAACAGGATTGCCGGCTAATCAACCCGCGCGTCCCAGATTGATCTCTTTTGGACAACGGGGCGTGACTGTAGCTGTTTGATCAGCTGCGGATTGTAGTGATCACGATGTATAGAAACGTTTGTCGCGCACCTTGGCCCCTTAACCCACTCGCAAAGAATCCATCTGTCGACGAGCGCCAATCTGTTCAAACGAGCGGGACCAGCTCC
>VBNZ01000168.1:0-507 GCA_005877675.1 Gammaproteobacteria bacterium | reverse complement strand
CGATAGTCGAACGGCACTTCGCGCACTCAGCGATCGCTTCACCTTCTCGGTGGAAGATCGTCGAGTTGCGCCATTCACCGACCCACTCACTAGAGGGAGAGATATGTCAATCAAGAAATCCGTTTGTGCGCTCACTGTTACCTTGCTCGCCGCATCCTGCTGTTCGTCCGTATGGGCAGCCGGCACGGAACAATCCGGCAAGGTATCGGTCACGTTGAACTACGTGAGAGCCGTACAGCCTAATGGAGCGCCGGACCCGGGGCACGACAAGGACTGCACAGAACAGCTCAAGCAGCCAACCTCCCGCTACGTCGGGATGCCGGTTTCGACGAGCTATTCGATCGACCCCAAGACCCTGATCGAGTCGGCCACGTCCACGTTTCCATCGCCGGTTTCCACCAAGCCGATTCAGCTTTCCGCCAAGCTGGCGCCGTTGGGAATAGCCGGGGTCTACGCGTTCGGCGCGTTCCGCCCGGCCGCACTCCCGGATGCGTATGTGCTCTTTCA
>VBNZ01000167.1:4085-4604 GCA_005877675.1 Gammaproteobacteria bacterium | reverse complement strand
CGGTGCCGGACTGATCAAGATCAAGGTCGATGCCGACGATCCGATCGCGCGCATCGAAGCAGTGCGTCGCGCGGCGCCCGCAGCGCGGCTCATCGTCGATCCGAACGAAAGCTGGACGATCGATATTCTGCGCAAGGTACAACCGACGCTCGAACGTCTTTCCGTAGACTTGCTAGAACAGCCGCTGCCGGCAGATGCAGACGACGCCTTGCGAGATCTATCGAGCCCAATTCCGATCTGTGCCGACGAGGCTTGCCATACCACATCGGATTTGCCGTCACTGCGCGATCGCTATCAGGCCATCAATATCAAGTTGGACAAAACCGGCGGCCTGTCCGAAGCGTGGCGTCTGCTGTGTGCCGCCAAAGCCGAGGGCTTCCAAGTCATGGTGGGCTGCATGGTCTGCTCTTCATTGGGCATCGCGCCTGCGTTGGAAATCGCACGCGAAGCGGATTTCATCGATCTGGACGGGCCGCTCTGGCTGGAGGACGACTACCCGGATGGCGTCACCTTGCAGCG
>VBNZ01000167.1:0-3905 GCA_005877675.1 Gammaproteobacteria bacterium | reverse complement strand
GATCCGGCAACGGGTCGGCGCGTTGCAGGCGGCGTTGGGCGGACTCGATGCGCTGGTGTGCTATGCGGCCAAGGCCAACAGCAACGTCGCGATCATGCAACTGATGGCGGAGGCCGGGTTCGGCGCCGATATCGTCTCCGCCGGTGAAATGCATCGCAGCTTGCGCGCCGGCATTGCCGCAGAACGCATCGTATTTTCCGGCGTCGGTAAGAGCGTCGACGAGATCGACGAAGCGCTGGCCACCGGCGTCGCCCGCTTCAACGTGGAATCCGAAGACGAGTTGTACCTGCTACAACGGCTCGCGTCCGCGCGGAACGTCGTCGCGCACGCCGCGGTACGCATCAACCCCGATGTCGACGCACTCACCCACGAGAAGATTTCCACGGGCAAATCGGAAAACAAATTCGGCATCGGCATCGACGAGGCACGCCGATGGTTTTCTGGCACCGCAGAGTTGACGCACGTGTGCCTGGATGGCTTGCACGTGCACATCGGTTCGCAGATGTTGACGCTCGAACCGATCCGCACCGCGTTGCAACGCGTAGCCGCGTTCTGGCGTGAGCTGGCGGCGGCCGGCCATGCGATCAACAGCATCGACGTCGGCGGTGGTCTCGGTGTGTGCTATCGCGCCGGTCGCGACCGGCCGATTGCCGTTGAGGATTACGTCGACGTCATTCGCGGTGCGCTGGCCGGTTTCGGCGGCCGCATCGTGCTCGAACCGGGGCGCTGGCTGATGGCCGAGGCCGGCGCGTTGCTGACGCGCGTCATTCGCGTCAAGCAGGGCCGGCAGCGGTGTTTCTTGGTGGTGGACGCTGCGATGACCGAGCTGCTGCGGCCGAGCCTGTACGACGCCTGGCACGAGATCGTGCCGGTGACGCAAGAACCACGCGCACCGCAGATCTACGACATCGTGGGGCCCGTCTGCGAGACCGGCGACACCTTCGCCGTCAATCGCCAGATGCCTCGCTGCGAGGCCGGCGATCTGCTGATGATCAAGACCACCGGTGCCTACGGCGCGTCGATGGCTTCAAACTACAATTCGCGACCGCTCGCAGCCGAAATTCTGCTGAATCGGGGACGTTATGCTGTTGTGAGACGACGGCAGACATTGGAGGATATGCTCGCCGGCGAGCAGCCCGCGCAGAATTGGGAACGCGTATGAGGCGCTTCGCCAAATTCGTTGCGGTGGCATCCATGCTGGCGGCGTGCGCCGATGTCGCACATGCCGATGCGATGAAAGCGGATCGGCCGCAGTCCGACTACGATCGCACAGTCGATGCTGTAGTCGCGCGCTACCATCTGCCCGGCATCGCCATTGGGGTCATCGACAACGGCAAGGTGGTCTATACCCGCACCGTGGGCAATCTGGAATCCGGCAAGCCCATGGACGCGGAAACGCTGTTCGAGATCGCCTCCAACACCAAGGCCATGACCTCGACGCTGTTGGCGCGTTTGGTACAACAGGGCAAACTGCGCTGGGACGATCCGGTGACGAAGTCTCTGCCATCGTTTCGCATGCATGACCCGTGGGTTACGACGAACATGCAGGTCGGCGATCTGCTGGTGCATCGCAGCGGCCTGCGGGAAGGCGCCGGCGACTTGATGCTGTGGCCGTCGCCGAATCGTTTCACGCCCGACGATGTCGTCGCGGGCCTGCAATACCTCAAGCCGGCATACAGTTTCCGCGCGGGCTACGCATACGACAACACGCTGTATATCGTGGCGGGCCAGGTCGCGGCTGCGGTCGCTGGTGTGCCGTACGCAACGCTGTTGCGTCGAGAGGTTTTTCAACCAATGGGCATGAATCGCTGCCAGATCGGCACATGGAATCGCAACGAGGTCGGCAACGTCTCGGCTCCACACATTCTGCGCGAGGGTCGTTTCGTCGTTGAGACCGATGCCGAGCCCGTCGTGCACGCATCCACCATGGACCCGGCAGGCGGCGTGCGCTGCAGCCTCAACGACATGCTGACCTGGGCGAAGAACTGGCTAGCGCCGACGCCTCAGCAATTGGACTGGCTGTCGCCAGAGCAGCGGCAAAAAGAGTGGACTATCTATACCTCTATGCCGATCTCCAAGCGTCGGAACGCTTGGGACGGCACACTCTTCTACGGTTATGGTTACGGCTGGCGCATCGGTGATGTCGACGGACAAATGACAGTCTCGCACACCGGCACGTTGTCGGGCATGTACTCCGCTATGACGCTTCTGCCGCGCCGCAAGAGCGGTTTCGTCTTGCTGATCAACGCAGATGCCGAAGATGCACGCAGCGTTCTGATTGAAGTGCTGACTAAGCATTTCAGCGCACCAGACAAGGCCCGAAGAGTGGCCAGCTATGCGGACGAACTGGAGAACGAAAACCGGAAGCGACACGCCTCTCATGTCCCGGACACGTCCTCGCGTAAACCCGCGACACCGGCGGATATCGAAGCGCAGCTTGGGCTGTGGCGCGATCCATGGTTTGGCGAAGCTCGCATTTGCGGACGAGACGGTATCGTACGTTTTGCATCGTCGAAGTCGCCCCTGCTGACGGGGCAAGTCATGCGTGTCGGCGATCGCTACCTCGTGCATTGGGATCATGACGATGTCGAGGCGTGGCTGCGTTTTCCGGAACACCCCGACGGCAAGCTGCTTATGGCCAAGGTCGACCCCGACGCCGATTTCAGTGCCGATTATGAAGATCTGGCCTTTACTCGCGAACATGCCTGTGACTAAGGGGGCTGCGCCTATGAGGAGATTTTTAGCCCTGTCCGCCTTGATATGGCTGGCGTCCAGCGTTTGCGGACACGCGCAATCCTCAATGCAGCCGGATCGCGCGAAGATCGACACCCTGATGCGCCGCTACGCGGGCGATATTCCGGGCGCTTCGCTATTGGTGGTCAGGGACGGCAAGGCTATCGTCCGGCGTGGCTTCGGTTACGCCGATCTGGAAAAACACACAAAGGCCGATCCGACGACAAATTACCGCCTAGCCTCGATATCCAAGCAGTTCACCGCAGCCTGCATCCTGTTGCTGCATCAAGATGGCAAGCTGCGGCTCGAGGATCCGGTGCGCAAATGGTTGCCTGAACTTCCGGCCAGCGACGAGAATATCACCGTCCGCAATCTGCTGACGCACACCAGCGGCTTGATCGATTACGAAGACCTGATTCCGCCGGAACGCACCACCCAGATCGACGACAACGATGTATTGCGCATGATTGCCTTGCAACACAGGCTCTACTTCCAGCCCGGCAGTGCACACCGCTACAGCAACGGCGGCTTTGTCCTGCTCGGCCTGATCGTTCAGCGCATTTCCGGCATGGACCTTGCGGACTATATGAAGAAGCGCATTTTCCAGCCGTTAGGCATGCAGTACACGCTAATGTACGAGCATGACCGAGGTCCAAACGTGATCAACCGTGCTTACGGCTATAGTGAGATCGACGGCAAATGGACCAAAACGGACCAGGACGTAACCAGCGCGACGCGTGGCGATGGCGGCATCTACTCATCCGTCGACGACCTGGCCAAATGGGATGCGGCGTTGTATACCGACGGGCTGCTAAACGCGGAGTCGCGCAGGCTGGCATTCACACCCGCGGAGCCGATCGCCGATCCCGACGTTGACTACGGGTTCGGCTGGCGCCTCAGTGGCGACACGGTATGGCACTCGGGCGAAAGCATCGGATTCCGCAACATCATCATACGCTGGCCCAAACAACACCTAGCGGTGATCCTTCTCAGCAATCGCAACGAATTCCAGCCGTATCCGTTGGCGCTCACCATCGGACAGTTGTTTCTGGATCGGTGAGGCAGGCATCAGTTGTCGTTGCGGCAACGTCACGCCGATCGGACTAAATCGGACGCCGGAGATAGACATGAATGCGAACGCGCATTTCGCCGACTTCGAAGTGGGCTATGAC
>VBNZ01000166.1 GCA_005877675.1 Gammaproteobacteria bacterium | reverse complement strand
CATTTTGATCTGTCAGATGGGGTCGCAAGTCAGTACGAATTCGCCTTCAATGATTTGATCGCACGTACGGTACGGCTATAGCACAGGTTCACGGCTTCGCCGTTAGTACGACAGAGCGCTTCCAATCCATAGAGGACGTCCTTGTGAGTGCGATGCGGATGTCAGCGAACGCTGACTGCGTCCGAAAAAGCATTTCTCGCGAAAACAACACAGTAGCCAGAACCGATGATCGAAGCCTGCTCGAAATGGTCAGAGTTAGCGCGCCGATTGGCGGACGATGACAGCGTAAGCGAGCAGCTGCTGCAGGTCGACACCCGGTTGCCAGGTCGCTCGTTGCTTCGTGTAAATGGCCGTCAACGTCCCTTCACGGCATTGCTCGCGGCGTTCTGTTCGAACGGAATCTAGCTTGGGGGTCAAGTGAAACTTTAGGTTCGCCCTGTTAGCCCTGACAGCTGTGCCCCGCGCGAATTCGACTTATATTTTGAGAAGCCGTGCCAAAAGCACAATGCCGGAGCGGAGGGTCATATGCCTACGAAGATGCGGCAATCGGAAGCGGCTTTTCTCCCGCGCTGGGTCACGCCTAACCTAGTGAATTCCCTAAAGCGCGAGCACGCGCCGGATCTCGTTGACGCGGTACTCACGCGTATCGACGGCGCGCAGCTGGAAGCGGTTGTCAACGGCCTGCTCAATAGCCTGATCTACGGTGGTCTGCCGCCGTATGCGCTGGATTTCCTAGAGGCAGACCTTGCTCGACGGAAGTCCCAAGCCAGGATGGTAGAAGAGGAAGCGGGATGTTTAGCGAGATTCGCTCGCTACTTCAAACCGCCAACGCTCGCTATGCAGCGACTCCGACGCGCGCCGCTGGTGCAGCCAACCGAGCAGGCGCAGGGGATGCACCAGCTGCTGCAACAGACAGTGCTGCAAGCGATGTGAGCGGCCCGATCGATGCTGTGGCGAATCTCGTTCAAGCGTTGGCGAAGAAGAACGAGACCATGCGCGAAGGACATCCGGGGACGCCACCGCCGCCGGGGAAGCCAGGCGGGCAAAGTGACGGACCGCCGCACACGAAGGAGAAGAAGCCTGATTGTTACGAGAAATACAACGCCCGCATCGTCGAACTCTGGAATCAGAAGGAAGCGATGGGGGACGATTTGCTATGGGGTCTGTATTGGTTAGATGCGCTTAAAGACTTGACCTTATGTGCCGGGCCTGCCGCGGTGAAACTCCTTCTCGACCTCTTAAAAGCCGGGAAGGGAAAATAGTGAACAACGATAGTCATGCGAGGAGAGAGCGATGAGCAAGAATGTCTTGACCCGTATTTTCTTGGCGTCGGCATTTGCGAGCGTTGTAGCCCCAACCACATCCTGGACAACAGAACCGCCCAAATCAGCCGCGTCTAACACAGACAACACCATGCAGCGCGAACCGCGACCGCGGCCCGAAATTATGGACGTCGGCTGCTCAGTCAGTTGCAACAACGCTTCGAGCGTACCCAACGTGAGTTGCAGCGCATCCGGGCCGAAAAGCACGTGCTCGAAAGATGGCCAGAATCTAACCTGTACGGACGGAACCAACACGACCACTTGCAACTGCAGTCTAGGCACTTGCAGTACGAAATAGCGTGGCTGGAATTTTCACCAAGTAACGATTATGCAAAGCTCGGCTTCGCGCCGAGCTTTGTCGTTTTAACGCCATTGCGCGTGCGCAACGAGGCGCTCGCGACGCAGTTCGAGGCCTATGCGGAGGAGACAGCACTGCATATGCAGAACGACGCTGAGGCTGCAGCGGCGCTCTACCTCTATGCCGCGAGTCTGCGCAATCTAACCCGCGGGCGCGATCACGCAGAAACCCAGCGCGCAGCGAAGCGTGCAGTCGAACTATGCCAACGTATTGGACAGAAAGAGCTGGCTGAAAAGCTGCGTAAGAGTTACGCACTAGACCATTAATTCCTATCTCATCCTTTTGTCTAATCTTGAGCGCGGGAAAGCTGCACAAATGTCGCAACACTGAGCAAGACGGCAAGCAGCAGCATTACCCATAGCGAAAGCGTCGGCGCCGGCGCGGCGGGGACAATGGCGACAAGAGCAGCCGCTTCAAACGAGCCGACATCGCATGTCGCAGTTCCGTCTCCATTGCCATCCGTCGGGCGCGGAATCCCGTTCTGCGACGTGTTGTTTACCGGCGCGGCAGCGCAGATCGCATTGCTGCCGGCGTCGATCGCGGTGCTGCCCGGGTTCAATGGGAAGTATGCGGGACTGCCGGTGAGCGTACCGAGGTTGATCTGAACGACGGTCCGCTGCGTGATGGATGCGCCGCAGTCGGCGTTATCCGACATGCTGTCGGCGCCGGAAACGACAGTCCCGTTGCAATTGGGCCGACAGGCGCCGCCGCTGGTGTTGTTGGCGACGATGGTGTTCGCCAGCGTCGTCGTCCCGACGGCAAAGATGGCGCCCGCGCCGCAGGTAACGCTGGCGCTGTTGCCCACAATCGTGCTGTTGTAGATCGACAAACCCGTGGAGGCCAGAATCGCGCCGCCCCGGCCGGCACTATTGCCGGAGAAAGTGCTGTTACTGACTATCAGCGAATTGCCGTTGTTGTTGATGGCGGCTCCGTCCGCAATGCCGCTCACGGAGGTAACACTGTTATTCAGAAAAGTGCTCTTGTCGACCGTCATCGCGCCGACATTTTGAACAGCAGCCCCTCCGCCGGTCACGATCACATTGCCGGAAAAAGCACTGTTTACGATCGCCGCTGTGCCGAAGTTGAGGATGCCGGCGCCGGAGCCGCTAGCCAGGAAACCGTTGCTGATGGTCAGGTTCTGGAACGTGACCGCCGAGCCGCCGTTGACTTGGAAAATGCGTCGCGCATTGCCGCCGCTGATGGTCAGCAAGCCCCCGCCATCGAGCACCAGGTTGGCGACCGAAATCGACTTGCTCGCGGTGATCGCGATGGTGGTAGCACCCGCACAGGAAAACGTGTTGCTTCCGCCCGCAGCAATTGCGGCGTCCAGACCCGCCTCGGTGCATGCTTGCACCGAGGCGTGCGCCGAGATGGGTAGGAGCGCAAGGTTGAGTACCAGAATGACGACTGCCGACAGCCCGAGTCCGAATTTGCCCCGGGCGAATGAATGGTGCGAAACAGGGGAGGGGCTCGCCGTTCTTGCCGCGCTCGAAATCCGTGCTCGCATATCACCTCCTTTGTGGCTCTCGCATTGGCCGACGGACCTGCGGCGGCACACGCCATGCGTGCCGAGACACCGACACAGTGCGTTCACGCGTGCTGAGTTTCGTGCGTTCATACGTTCTCCGGTTATGGCGCTTTCACATGAAAATTCAGAGTGACTTCAAGCGATTGACCAGCAACTTTCTCGGGCTTCCGATAAGCGCTTGCTGTCGTGTACAGACGTAAAACGGAGGTGAATCAGGTCACTGTGCGGCCGCGTCGTCGATACTGCATTTCCCAGCGCCTAGTGTGCCATTCGCCGGAAGACGACCCGAAGCGGCCGCCCGTGAGCGGCCGCTTTCGAGCGTTTATTGGCAGCTTCCCTTGCCCTGAACAATGCAATGGTAGGCGACGCATTGCGAGAACGGCGATGTGTTTCCGTGGCTGTCCGTCGCAGTGGCTGTGATGTAGCGGCCTGTTAACTTGAGCCCCGGCGGCGAGGTGAACGTGACCGAGAAATTTCCAACGCCGTTGATAAAGTGTTTTGGTTGGCCGTTCGCCACCGTCATCGAACCGACCGGACTATGTGCCACGGCACCACCCGCTTCGCACGTCGGCGTCGAAAACACTTCGATGGAGTAGTTGTCGTTGCTGGACCACAGATGGCCTTTGATCGTCCCACCGAACGGACCGCCAAGGGCGCTTTCGATAACTGGATAGTTCACGCCGCGATTGGGTGCCATCGAATTGGCGTCGTTGTAGCCGTATGTGAACCCATCCAGATTGATCTGCGCATAGTGACCATCAAGGAACCCAGCCCAACCCGAGG
>VBNZ01000165.1 GCA_005877675.1 Gammaproteobacteria bacterium | reverse complement strand
TTCCTGCGCGCTTTGAATTTCTGCCATGTGCTGCCCGGCCCCGAGGCGCTGCAGCTCGCAATTTATATCGGCTGGAAGAAGGGCGGCTATCTCGCCGGTGCGATCGCGGGCTTGCTGTTTCTGCTGCCTGGGTTTTTTACGCTGACAGCGCTCGCGTGGATCTATGTGCGCTACGGCACGCGCGAGGAAGTGCTCGGCGTGTTGTGGGGATTTCGTCCGGTCGCGCTCGCCCTGCTGCTTGCGGCACTGCTGCGCATCGGCCGCGCGGCGCTGAAGGGCGCGTTGCCGGTCACCCTGGCAGTTGCCGCGTTTGTCGCATTCTATTTCCTGCGGTTGCCATTTATCGCGGTGCTACTGGGCTGCGGAATTGTATACATTCTCGCACACCGATTCGGCTCCTCGCGCGGCGCGGCGGCGTCGCTGCTGGCCGGGTCGCTGGCCGCACCGCTGCTAGCGCGCGCAGCGGATGCGACGAGCGCGCGTCTGTTCGACATTTCCTGGTTTTTCCTCAAGGTCGGGCTGTTCTCGTTCGGCGGTGCCTACGCCGTGCTGCCGATGATTCGCGAGGGTTCCGTCGCCGGCTACGGCTGGATCAGCGACGCGCAGATGATCGATGCGCTGGCACTCGGCGAGACGACACCGGGGCCGCTGATCTCAATCGGCATCTTCGTCGGCTATCTCGCGGGGCATAGTGTCGGCGCCGGCTTGCGCGGCGCACTTGCGGCGACGTTCTGGCTGTTCCTGCCGTCGTTCGTGTTCGTGCTCGGCGCCGCGCGTTACATGGATAGTCTCAGCGCGAAGCCCGGCGTCAAGGAATTCTTGAAGGGCGTCACGAGCGGCGTCGTCGGCCTGATGTTCGCGATGGCCGTGCCGCTGGCGCTGGTTGCGTTCATGCCGCGCGGACAGATCGACTGGATTACCGTCGCTCTCGGTATCGCCGCGTTCGGCCTGCTCACGTTGTGGAAGTGGCGGCTCAATGTCGTCGCTGTCGTGCTCGGCGGCGGCGCACTCGGCCTGCTGCGTGTCTTCGCGCCGGCGCTATTTTGAGCAGGATACAAAATCGTCGCGGGTGATGGGAATTTGCGCGTCGCCGGAGCGCGGGAACCGGCGTATACAGTCGAGCATATGAGGATTACTCGCTGCATCCGCGGCTCGCCCTCGGGGCCATTCGCTGCGCGAATGTTCGCTCCGGCATCCTGCCTTCGCAGTCCGAGCACCGCCAGCGCGCTCGAACCTATTTTGCATCGGATCGAGCGCAGCAGATTCTGTGCGCTACTCCGGATCGTAGTCCAGGTTCGGTGCCAGCCAGCGCTCTGCCTCCGCAAGCGTCCAGCCCTTGCGCTGCGCATAGTCCTCGACTTGTTCCTTGGTCACGCGACCGAGCACGAAGTACTGGCTGTCGGGGTGACTGAAGTACCAGCCTGACACCGCCGCGGTCGGATACATCGCGTAGCTCTCGGTGAGTTCGATGCCGGTGTGGGCGGTCGCATCGAGCAGCCTGAACAGCGTGCCTTTCTCGGTGTGGTCAGGGCAGGCGGGGTAGCCCGGGGCAGGACGGATGCCGCGATATTTTTCGGCGATCAGCTCATCGTTGCCCAGCGCCTCGTCGCTCGCATAGCCCCAGAACTCCTTGCGTACGCGCTCGTGCAACGTTTCCGCAAACGCCTCGGCGAGACGATCGGCCAATGCCTTAAGCAGAATCGACGAATAATCGTCATGCGACTTTTCGAATTCCTCGAGCTTGCGCTCGATGCCGATGCCTGCAGTGACGGCGAAACCGCCGATCCAGTCGCTGACATTCGCCTCTTTCGGCGCGACGAAGTCGGCGAGACAGAAATCCGGGCGGCCGGGCGGCTTGTCGGCCTGCTGGCGCAGGAAGTGCAGCTTCAGTCCTCTCCCCTGAGCTTGCTCGGGGGAGAGGGTTGGGTGAGGGGGCGCTTCTGCATGAAGAGACGAAGAGCCTCCCTCACCCCGACCTTCCCCTCTAAATTTCGCCTGGGGCAGAGGGGGTTGAACGCGGACCTCGACATCGTCGCCGATCCGCGCTGCCGGCCAGAGCCCGATCACGCCTTTCGCGGTCAGCCACCTCTCATCGACGATCTGCTTGAGCATCTTCTGCGCATCGTCGAACAGTTCGCGCGCCTGTTTGCCGACGATCGCATCGTCGAAGATCTGCGGATAGTGCCCGGCCAGTTCCCAGGTGTTGAAGAAGGGCGACCAGTCGATGTGCGCGATCAGCTCGTCGAGTGGATAGTCGTCGAACACGCTGATGCCCGGCTTTTTAGGCTCCGCGGGGACATACTTCTGCCAGTCGCCCGCGTAGCCTTGCGCGCGCGCGTGCGAGAGCGAAACCAGGCGCTTGGCCGGACCGCGATCCTTGTGGCGCTCGCGGATGTCGGCATATTCAGCGCGAATTTTTTCCATGAACGCATCGACCAGCTCTTTCGAGATCAGCGATTGCGCCACGCCGACTGCGCGCGAGGCGTCTTTGACCCACACGGTCGGCGCCTTGTAATGCGGCTCGATCTTGAGCGCGGTATGCGCGCGCGACGTCGTTGCGCCGCCAATCAGCAACGGTACTTCAAAATTCTGACGCTGCATCTCCTTGGCGAGATGACTCATCTCTTCGAGCGACGGCGTAATCAGACCCGACAAGCCGATCATGTCCGCTTTTTCGGCGCGGGCCGTGTCGAGAATTTTCTGCGCCGGCACCATCACGCCGAGGTCGACCACGTCGAAGTTGTTGCAGCGGAGCACGACGCCGACGATGTTCTTGCCGATGTCATGCACATCGCCTTTGACCGTGGCCATGATGATCTTGCCGTTGGTTTTAGCGACGTCGCCCGTGCGCAGCTTCTCCGCTTCGATGAACGGCAGCAGATAGGCGACTGCCTTTTTCATCACGCGTGCGGATTTGACCACCTGCGGCAAAAACATCTTGCCTGCGCCGAATAGATCGCCGACGACGTTCATGCCGTCCATCAGCGGGCCTTCGATCACGTCGAGCGGACGCGTCGACAGTTGGCGCGCTTCCTCCGTATCTCCTTCGACGAACGCATCGTTGCCGTGCACGAGTGCATAACTCAGGCGCTCGCGCACGGGCAGATCGCGCCAGGCCTGCGTTTCGACTTCGGCTGCGCCTTTCTTGCCTTTGTAGCGCTCGGCGATTTCGAGCAGGCGCTCGGTGCCGTCGGCGCGGCGGTTGAGCACGACGTCCTCGACGCGCTCGCGCAGCTCGGCGTCGAGATCGTCGTAGATCGGCAGCGCGCCGGCGTTGACGATGCCCATGTCCATGCCGGCCTTGATCGCGTGGTACAGAAACACCGCGTGTATCGCCTGGCGCACGGTTTCGTTGCCGCGGAACGAGAACGACACGTTGGATACGCCGCCGGAAATATGGCAGTGCGGCAGCGTCGCCTTGATTTCGCGCGTTGCCTCGATGAAGTCGACCGCGTAGTTGTTGTGCTCTTCGATGCCTGTCGCGATCGCAAAAATATTCGGATCGAAGATGATGTCTTCGGGCGGAAAGCCGACCTGCTCGGTGAGAATCTTGTAGGCGCGCGCGCAGATTTCCACTTTGCGCGCTTTGGTGTCGGCCTGGCCGGTTTCGTCGAATGCCATCACGACCACGGCGGCGCCGTAGTTGAGCACTTTGCGCGCGTGTTCGAGAAAGATTTCCTCGCCTTCCTTCAAGGAAATGGAATTCACCACGCCCTTGCCCTGCAGACAGCGCAGGCCCGATTCGATCACCGTCCACTTCGATGAGTCGACCATTACCGGCACGCGCGCGATATCGGGCTCGGCCGCGATCAGGTTCAGGTACTTGGCCATCGCCATTTCAGAATCGATCAGACCCTCGTCCATGTTGACGTCGAGGATCTGCGCGCCGTTGGCGACTTGCTGGCGCGCGACTTCGACCGCCTCGTCGTAGCGATCTTCCTTG
>VBNZ01000078.1:27493-27993 GCA_005877675.1 Gammaproteobacteria bacterium | reverse complement strand
CGCGCGAAAAATCTCTAAGGTCCTTGACGATTTTCTCGACACGCGAGGCGCCTTCGATCGATTCGGCTAGCAGATTGACGGCATCGTCCCGAATGTAATCAAGTTCCACGCTCTGTCTGAGCGCCTGAACAGCCTGCAACTGTGACGCCACATCTGCAGGCGCCTTTTCGATCTGTTCGTAGCCATCGACGACGGAGAAGATTTTCTGCAAATAATCGCTCAGGGTCCGCAGGTTGCAGCTCACATACGCAATAGGGTTGTTGATTTCGTGCGCAACACCAGCGGCGAGCTGACCGACCGAGGCCATCTTCTCGGACTGCAACAGCTGAGTCTGTGTTCCGACCAGCTCCTGGTTCAATGCGTGCAGCTCGGTATTTTGCTGTGCGAGGACGCGCTCGCTTTCGCGCATACCGCGCATGAGGGCGCGACTTTCGGTCAATACAATCGCGATTGGAAACGCCACCAGGCACACCACTGCAAGGAAAAGTTGCAGCAGAAGT
>VBNZ01000078.1:5017-27422 GCA_005877675.1 Gammaproteobacteria bacterium | reverse complement strand
TAATGATGGTGATACCGAGTACGAGCCCGTCGAAGCCATTGCGAAATATGCAATACAGCAGTGGCGGAAAGATCAGGAACGAGACCGCATAGTGCGAATGCGTAAACACGGCCAGGCAGACAGCGGCGAGCAGCGACAGTGTCAGCGAAAATTCCAGACGTCGTCCGGGCTTGCCTAGCAACCGTCGGCCACGATGCAGGGCGACTGCGGTGAGCGTGGCGAATATCGCCATGCCAAGGGTATGTGCTGCGAACCAGATGCCCAGCACCGATACAAACGAACCCACACCGGCGATGGTGTAGATCGATGCGGCGATCGTGCCGGAAACGGCGCTCGCGAACACATTGCTGCCGGCGGCCACCTGCCCGATGAGTTTGACCTTGGCCGGATTGGTCAGGTCGTTGACGAAATGCGCGAGCGCGAACGCTACGATGCTGGCTTCAAAGATGCTCGCCAGGCTCAGTCCGAGGTTCACGTACCACACGTCGCCGTGAATGCTGCGCGCTAACAAGTTGCCCGCAAGCGCTGCGATCAGGCACCCAGCCCAGAAGCGGCGTTCGCAGGAAAGCAGTACGCCCGTCAGCAGTCCGCTTGCCACCCACACTGAGGACACTGGACCCGTCAGGCGTGTAAAAGCGATCGAGACCCAACAGGCGAAGCCAACCAGAACGCCAACGGCAAGGAACCTGGCTATCGAGCGCATCAGCATGCTGACCTGAACGGGCGTCGTCGTCATCCGGCGTCCTTTTCTGCACGGATGCCGATGATCTTAGGCTAGGCGCCACGGCGCAAGGTGTCATGCGGTAAAAAAATTTCTCGAGGAGCTGTCGATTTTCCGCTTGCCGGCTCGTCGTATTTGATGAAGGGCCGCAAAGCGCCGCAAAGCGCCGCAAACCGGCACCGGCCAATTCATCAAGCAGGAGAATCGACATGCGCTTCATGGTTATAGTCAAGTCCACACAGCAGTCCGAAGCCGGCGCGATGCCAAGCGAAAAACTCTTGGCCGCGATGGGCAAGTTCAACGAGGATCTGGTCAACGCGGGTGTGATGCTCGCCGGCGAGGGCCTGCATCCGAGCGCGAAGGGCGCGCGCGTGACCTTCCTTGGCGACAAGCGCACCGTCGTCGACGGTCCGTTCGCCGAAACCAAGGAACTTGTCGCGGGTTTCTGGCTGTGGCAATGCAAGTCGCTCGAAGAAGCCATCGAGTGGGCCAAGCGTTGCCCCAATCCGTTCGAGCAGGGCGAATCGCAGCTCGAAATCCGCCAAGTGTTCGAGGCCGAGGATTTCGGCGACGAGTTCACCCCCGAATTGCGCGAGCAGGAAGAGCGTCTGCGCGCGCAGATCGCACACTGAGTTTCCATCCCCGGTTCTGGATCCCGGCCAGTCAATGGCCAGGATGACGACCAGATGCATTCATCAAATTGGAGAGAAGTCATGCGTTACTTCAGCACGTTTGTTCCCGATCAAAAAACCAATCCGCTGCATAAGCCCACCGGCGCTGAGCAGGAAGCGATGGGCAAGTTCGTTGCCGAATCGATCGCGCGCGGCGAATTCATCAGCGGCGGCGGTTTTCTGCCGCTCAACCACGGCTGCATCGTGCGTCGCACGAATGGCAAGGCGCAGGTGATCGACGGTCCGTATGTCGAATCGAAGGAATTGGTCGGCGGTTTTGCGATGCTCGAATACCCGACGCGCGAAGCAGCGATCGAAGGTGCCAAGCGCTTCCTCGAGGTCGCCGGCGACGGCGAATGCGTCACCTACGCGATCATGTCGGAAGAAGAGTGCAACGACGCGCAGGCTGCCGCCGCGTAACAACGCGCAGCGCCCGACGCGAGTCGCATATCGGCTGCCATCGCGGCAGCCGATGTGCAGCGCAGCACCGCGGCCTTTGCGTTACGCCCAGCGCATTGCGGACAATACATCGTCCGCATCAAAGGAGAGCACGTGTGTCGTACATGTTGATGATTGTCGAACCCGTCGGTCAGCGCCGCGCCGCCGGCGAAACCGAAGGTCAGGCGCGTTATGCGCGCATGCTCGAATACTCGGCGCAGCTCAAGGCGCGCGGGTTGCTCAGCGCGAGCCAGTCGTTGCGCTCGGAAGCCGAGGGCGTACGCGTGCAGGTGCGTAGCGGCAAAACGGTGCGCGTCGATGGGCCGTTTGCCGAGGCGAAGGAAATGGTCGGCGGCTACTACCTGCTCACTTGCAAGACCAAGGACGAGGCGATTGCGATCGCCGAGGAATGCCCTGCAGCGCAATGGGCGACGGTCGAAGTGCGCGAATTCGGACCGTGCTTCACGTGAGGACACCTCGAAAAACTCACTACGCTCGACAATTTGCGCGCCGGCGGTGCTTGGACCGCGTAGGCAGGATGCCGGAGCGAACATGCACGAAGCGAGTGACCCGAAGGGCGAGTCGCAGATGCGGCGAGTCATCCTCATGTACTTCTATGTACACTGCGGTTCCTGCGCTCCGGCGACGCGCAAATTCTCTTCGCTCGCTACGGTTTTTCGAGCAGCCCTTTGAGTTGAGCGCCGATGTCGAGTGAATTGCACGCACATCGCACGGTCGAAGCGGTCTGGCGCATTGAATCGGCCAAGCTGATCGCAAGCCTCGCGCGTATGCTGCGCGATGTCGGCCTCGCCGAGGAACTCGCGCAGGACGCGCTCGTCGCCGCGCTCGAACACTGGCCGCGCGAGGGCGTCCCCGATAAACCGGGAGCGTGGCTCATGACCACTGCAAAAAATCGCGCGCTCGACCGTCTGCGCCGGCAGCAGCTGATCGAAAGCAAGCACGAGGAACTCGGTCACGACGACAGTGCGCAGGTCACGCGCCCGGATTTCGAGGAGATCGCGGGCGACGACATCGGCGACGATCTGCTGCGCCTGGTCTTCGTCGCTTGCCATCCGGTGCTGTCCACCGACTCGCGTGTCGCGCTGACGCTGCGATTGCTAGGCGGCCTCACCACGGACGAAATCGCGCGCGCATTTCTCGTGCCCGAGCCGACCATTGCGCAGCGCATCGTGCGCGCCAAGCGCAGCCTGAGCGAGGCGCACGTACCATTCGAGGTGCCGCGCAAGGAAGAACTTGCAGCACGTCTCACCTCGGTGCTCGACGTGATCTATCTAATTTTTAATGAAGGCTACACCGCGACCTCAGGGGAGCACTGGATGCGTCCGGCGCTCTGCGAGGAGGCGCAACGCCTCGCGCGCATCCTCGCGGGTCTGATGCCACAGGAATCCGAAGTATTCGGCCTGCTCGCGCTGGTCGAACTGTCGGCCTCGCGCACCCGCGCGCGCACGGCGCCCAACGGCGAGCCGATCCTGCTGCTCGAGCAGAATCGCGCGCGCTGGGACCGCGTGTTGATCAAGCGCGGCCTCGCCGCATTCGCGCTCGCCGAGCAACTCACCGGCACGCTCGGGCCGTATGCGCTGCAGGCCGCGATCGCCGCGTGTCATGCGCGCGCGCGCAGCGCCGCCGAAACCGACTGGCCGCGCATTGTCGCGCAATACGATGCGCTCGCCGCGCTGACGCAATCGCCGGTCGTGGAATTGAATCGCGCGGTCGCGGTCGGCATGGCGTTCGGCCCTGCCGCGGGACTCGAACTGGCCGATGCGCTGCGCGCCGAGCCCGCGCTCGCGAACTACCACCTGCTGCCAAGCGTGCGCGGCGATCTGCTGTTCAAGCTCGGGCGCCACGACGAGGCACGCGAAGAATTCGAACGCGCCGCTGCGATGACGCGCAACGAGCGCGAGCGTGCGCTGCTATTATCGCGCGTCGCGGAATGCGTGCAGGCGCCTGCGGTGCCGCGGCAGCATTGATCGAAGGAAGTCCTGGTTACACTGGAGCGCATGACAGCCCCCGACACGCAATTGTCCGCCCCTGCCGATACCGCCGCGCCGATCGTCGCGGTGTCGGGCCTCAACAAGATCTATGCGAGCGGCCTGCAGGCGCTCAAGAACATCGATCTGACAATCCGACGCGGCGAAATTTTCGCCCTGCTCGGGCCGAACGGCGCCGGCAAGACGACGCTGATCAGCATCATCTGCGGCATCGTCAATGCGAGCTCGGGCACGGTCGTCGCCGATGGCCAGGACATCGTGCGCAACTACCGTGCAGCGCGCGCGAAGATCGGCCTCGTGCCGCAGGAGCTGCACACCGACGCGTTCGAGAGCGTCTGGGCGACGGCGAATTTCAGCCGCGGGCTGTTCGGCAAGGCGCCGGATCCTGTTTATCTCGAAAAACTGCTGCGCGATCTGTCGCTGTGGGAAAAGAAGGACAGCAAGATCATGGCGCTGTCCGGCGGCATGAAGCGGCGCGTGCTGATCGCCAAGGCGCTGTCGCACGAGCCATCCATCCTGTTCCTCGACGAGCCGACCGCCGGTGTCGACGTCGAGCTGCGTCACGACATGTGGCAGATGGTGCGACGACTGCGCGAGAACGGCACGACCATCATCCTGACCACGCACTACATCGAAGAAGCCGAGGAAATGGCCGATCGCATCGGCGTGATCAGCAAAGGCGAGCTGATCGTGGTCGAGGACAAGGAGGTGCTGATGCGCAAGCTCGGCAAGAAGCAGCTGACCCTGCAGCTGCAGAGCCCGCTCGCCCGGATTCCTGACGGCCTTGCCGCTTATCCGCTGGTGCTGTCGGAGGATGGGCATGCCCTCGTGTACACGTTCGACACGCATCGCGAAGAAACCGGCATCGCCACGCTGCTGCGAAATCTCAGCGAGCACGGCATCGATTTCAAGGATCTGCATTCGAGCGAAAGTTCGCTCGAGGAAATATTCGTCAGTCTCGTGAGGGCACAGCCATGAGCGTTGCGGCGATCAATTTCCCTGCGATCCGTGCGATCTACCGCTTCGAAATGGCGCGCACGTTCCGCACGCTGATGCAGAGCATTGCCTCGCCGGTGCTGTCGACCTCGCTGTATTTCGTCGTGTTCGGCACGGCGATCGGTTCGCGCATGGGCCAGGTCGATGGCGTCGCTTATGGCGCCTTCATCATTCCGGGGCTGATCATGCTGTCGCTGCTCAACGAGAGCATCTCCAACGCCTCGTTCGGCATCTATCTGCCGAAGTGGTCGGGCACCATATTCGAGTTGCTTTCCGCGCCGGTGTCGTATGTCGAGGCGCTGATCGGTTATGTCGGCGCCGCGGCGACCAAATCGGTCATGCTCGGCGTTTTGATTCTGGTCACCGCGCGCGCGTTCGTGCCCTACGAGATCGCGCACCCGCTGTGGATGGCAGGTTTCCTCGTGCTGACTTCGGTGACCTTCAGCTTGTTCGGCTTCATCATCGGACTGTGGGCCGACGATTTCCAGAAACTGCAGGTGATCCCGCTGATGGTGGTCACGCCACTGACCTTTCTCGGCGGCGCGTTTTATTCGATCGCCATGCTGCCGCCGATCTGGCAGAAGATCACGCTGTTCAACCCGGTTGTATACCTGATCAGCGGGTTCCGCTGGAGCTTCTACGGCGTGGCCGATGTCGACGTGCGGCTGAGTCTCGGTATGACCGTGCTCTTCCTCGCGCTGTGTCTTGCCGTAGTACGCTGGATTTTCAAAACCGGCTACAAGCTGCGCACCTGATGCGCAGCTCGGTATCGGTTAACGCCGGAACCTCCGCAAAACCGTAGCAGGCTCAGTCCGAGCACGACCGCGCGCAAGGTGCTGCGCGCAGTAGGTTTTGCGGCGGCTTCTACGCGTGCGATTCAACCTGATCCAAACTCGACTTGTCGCCCTTCGGCCGCGGTGCGTCGAGAATGTTGCCGGTGACCATGTAGTAGATCTGCTCGGCGATATTGGTGACGTGATCGCCGATGCGCTCGATGTTCTTCGACATGAACATCAGATGCGCGCCGATCGGTACGCGCTGCGGATCGCTCTTCATATAGTCGATCAGGCGGCGGTAGATGCCGGTGTAGGTGTCGTCGATCTGCTCGTCACAGGCCCACACCGTGATCGCGCGCTCCTGGTTGCGCTCATTGAATGCATCGACCACGTCGTGAAGTTGCTTGGATGCGAGCGCGCCGAGTTCGCCGATCTCGCGCACCCATTCGTCGGGCGAGTGCACGTTGAGCGCGATGATGCGTTTGCAGATGTTGGCCGAGAAGTCGCAAATGCGCTCGAATTCGATGTCGATGCGCAGCGCGCTCAGCACCTCGCGGAAATCGCGTGCGATCGGCTGGCGCAGGGCGAGCACGCGGATCGCACGTGCCTCGATATCGCGCTGCAGCGCATCGACCTCGACGTCGTCGCGGATCACTTGCGCTGCGACCTTCGAATCGCGAGCGCGCAAGGCCTGCAGCGTCGCATTGAACTGCGACTTGGCCATATCGCCCATATGCGTGATCGCCGCATTGAGCTGGGTGAGTTCGTCGTCGAAACTTTTTACGATATGTTCGGACATGGCTTAACCGTAGCGTCCCGTAATGTAGTCTTCCGTCATCTTCTTGGTCGGATTCTCGAAGATCGTGGTGGTGTCGCCGAATTCGATCAGCTCGCCAAGGTACATGAACGCAGTGTAGTCGGACACGCGCGAGGCCTGCTGCATATTGTGCGTGACGATCGCGATCGTGTAGCGCTCCTTCAACTCCTCGATCAATTGCTCGATCTTGCCGGTCGCGATCGGATCGAGCGCGGAAGTCGGCTCGTCGAGCAGGATCACCTCGGGCTTGAGCGCGACCGCGCGCGCGATGCACAGACGCTGCTGCTGTCCGCCGGAGAGGCCGAGCGCGCTCTGTTTGAGCTTGTCCTTCACCTCGCCCCACAGCGCGCCCTGGTGCAGCGCTTCCTCGACGCGTGCGTCGAGATCGGACCTGGACAGCTTTTCGTAATGACGGATCGCGTAGGCGATGTTCTCGTAGATCGACATCGGGAACGGCACCGGTTTCTGGAACACCATACCGACCTTCGAGCGCAGACGGTTGAGCGGGTAGCGCGGATCGAGAATATTGTCGCCATCGAGCAGCGCCTGGCCTTCAGCGCGCAGTTTCGGATAGATCGAATAGATGCGGTTGAAGATGCGCAGCAGCGTCGACTTGCCGCAGCCGGAGGGGCCGATCAGCGCGGTGACCTTCTTCTCGGCAATGTCGAAGCTGACATTCTTCAGCGCGTGGAATTTGTCGTAGTAGAAGTCGAGATTGCGCGCGGCCATCTTCGGCGCGGAAGCCGTGGCGGCCGGCGCGCCGGGAGCGGGCGTGATCAACGCGACGTTGGACATGTGAACATCAGTCATTGGGCACCTTGTTGCGCAAAAGTATCGCGCGCGAAATCAGGCTCAGCGCAAGCACGAACAGCGTGACGATGAACGCGCCAGCCCAGGCCAGCGCTTTCCAGCCGTCGTCCGCGCTCATTGCAAATTTGTAGATCACGACCGGCACGCTCGCGAGCGGCTGGCCGACGTTGCTGCTCCAGAACTGGTTATCGAACGCCGTGAACAAAAGCGGAGCGGTCTCGCCGGAAATGCGCGCGAGCGCAAGCAGCACGCCTGTGACGATGCCCGGCAGGGCCGCGCGATAAAGCACCTGCATGGTGACTTTCCATTGCGGCACGCCGAGCGACAGACCGGCCTCGCGCATCGCGCTAGGTACGAGCTGCAGCATTTCGTCGGTGGTGCGCACGACCACCGGCAGCACGATCAGCGCTAGCGCGAGCGCGCCGGAGAGGCCCGAGTAGTGGCCGACCGTACGCACGACCACGGTGTAGACGAACATGCCGAGCACGATCGACGGCGCCGACAGCAGAATGTCGTTGACGAAGCGGATCACTTCGCCCAGGCGCGATTTTTTTGCGTATTCGGCGAGGAAGGTGCCCGCAGCGATGCCGATCGGCGCGCCGATCGCGATCGCCAGCGCGCAGATCATCATGCTGCCGTAGAAGGCATTGGCGAGACCGCCCGCATCACCCGGCGGCGGCGTCATCTTGGTGAAGATCGCCGGGCTCAGCGCGGCGATGCCGCGGCTGAAAGTGGTCCACAGTATCCAGGCGAGCCAGAACAAACCGAATAGCGTCGACGCCATCGCGAAGACCAGGCCGATGCCGTTCACGATGCGGCGGCGCATATACAGGCGCGCGGCGATCACGTCGGCGGATGACATGGCGGGTGTAGCGTTCATGTCGTGCCCTGGCGTTTGGCCAACTGCATCAGCATCAGCTTCGCCGCCGCGAGTACGATGAAAGTGACCACGAACAGCAGGAAGGCGAGCGCGATCAGCGAGGAGCGGAAGATTTCCGAATCGGCTTCGGCAAATTCGTTGGCGATCGTCGCGGCTATCGAGTTGCCCGGTTCGAGCAGCGACAGCGACAGGCGATGCACGTTGCCGAGCACGAAGGTCACCGCCATCGTTTCGCCGAGTGCGCGGCCGAGTCCGAGGAAGATGCCGCCGATCACCGCAGTGCGCGTGTACGGCAGCACGACGTCCCACACGACCTCAAGCGTGGTCGAGCCGAGCGCATAGGCTGATTCCTTCAGTCGCGTCGGCACGGTCAGGAACACTTCGCGCATGACCGAGGAGATGAACGGAATCACCATGATCGCGAGCACGATGCCCGCAGTGAGCATGCCCAGGCCCAGCGGCGGTCCGCGGAACAGCGGGCCGATGATCCAGATGTCGCCGACGTGCTCGTTGAGCCAGGGGATGATATTGCGGCCCATGATCGGCACGAACACGAACAGTCCCCACATGCCGTAGATGATCGAAGGAATGCCGGCGAGCAGTTCGATCGCTGCGCTGACCGGTGTGCGCAGCCATGCGGGCGCGAGCTCGGTCAGGTACATCGCGATGCCGAAGCTGACCGGCACGGCGATGATCAGGGCGATCGCCGCGGTGACAAGCGTGCCGTAGATCGGCGCCAGGGCGCCAAACTTGTGTCCTACGGTGTCCCACTCGGTCGATGTGAGAAAGCCGAAGCCGAACGTCGACAGCGCTTCGCTGCCGCCCCACAACGTGGTCAGCGCGACGCCGGCAAGCGCCGCGAGAACGAACAATCCCGCGCCGCGCACGACCAAACGGAAGACGGCGTCGGCACGCGCATCGGCGCGCGCGCGCTGTTCGTCGACCTGGGAGAGGGTTATTGCGGTGGCGTTAGCGGACATGGTTTTCTCCTCTCTCCCCAGCGGCTCTACCGCTGGGGGAGAGGGCCGGGGTGAGGGGGCGCTTTTGATCTGCGCCCCTTGCATCGGAAAAGAACGCCCCTCACCCAGCCCTCTCCCCCGCCGGTGAAGCTGGCAGGGGAGAGGGCTTTGCGCGCGTGCGGGGAGTTAAACAGTTACAGCTTGATCTCGGCCTTCCAGTACGACTCGATCTGCGTGGCCAGTTCCTTCGGCAGCGGCACGTAGTCGAGCGCCTCGGCCTGCTTGCCGCCCTCGGTGTAGGCCCACTTGAAGAAGCTCAGCAGCTCCTTCGACTTGGCGGCGTCCTTCGGCGTCTTGTACACCAGCGCGAATGCGGTCGCGGTGATCGGCCAGGATTCATCGCCCGGCGCGTTGGTCATGACCAGATTGAAGTCCTTCGCGCTCTTCCAGTCCGCATGTGAAGCGGCGGCGGCGAAGCTCGCGAGGTTCGGCGAGACCGTCTTGCCGGCGGCGTTTTCCATCTTGGTGAACGCCATCTTGTTCTGCAGCGCGTAGGCCAGTTCGACGTAGCCGATCGCGCCGTTGATTTGCTGCACGTAGGCTGCGACGCCCGCATTGCCCTTGCCGCCAACGCCGGCCGGCCACTGCACCGAGGTGCCTTCGCCGACCTTGCTCTTCCAGTCGGCATTGACCTTCGAGAGGTAGTTGGTGAAATTGAACGTGGTGCCCGAACCGTCCGAACGCGACACGACCTGAATCGCCAGGTCCGGCAGTTTCGCGCCCGCGTTCGCGCTGGCGATCGCCGGGTCGTTCCACTTCTTGACCTTGCCGAGATAGATGTCGCCAAGCAGCGCGCCGGTGAGCTTCAGATCACCCGCCTTGATGCCTTCGACATTGACCACCGGCACGACGCCGCCGATCACGATCGGAAACTGGCCGAGGCCGGCTGCGCTGAGTTCTTCGGTCGTCAGCGGCTTGTCCGAAGCGCCGAAATCGACCGTCGCGGCCTTGATCTGCGCGATGCCCGCGCCCGAACCGCCACCGCCGTAATTGATGTGGCTACCGGCTTTCTCGGCATAAGTGGCGGACCACTTGGTGATGATCGGCTGCACGAACGTCGAGCCGGCGCCGGTGATGTCGACGGCAAACGCGTTCGACGCGAACAATGTGGCGCCGATCGCAAGAGCGGTCAGCGTGTGACGAATGCAAGTAAGCATGGAAGCCTCCGTTGATGAAAACCTATCTCAAAATCCACGGCGCTCGATATTTCGCGCGCCGGCGTACTCGGAATCCTCGTTTACTGTCCGTAAACTCCGGTTCCTGCCTCCGGCGATGCGCGAACTGTCTTCGCTCGCTACGACTTTGAGATAGGTTCGAAACACGTCAGAGGCGACGGCGACTCCCCGACGCCTCTATTGCTGGCGCAGGCTACGCGGGGATTTTGAAAGTTTTATGACAGCGCGGACAGGACGGACGGCCGGGGGCGAGGGAATGGTCTGTATTTCGTAAAAAATAATTTATATATCAATTATTTATGAAATATCTGCCGATTAATCGAGGGCCGAATTCCCGGCGCGTCTTATGCGCCGGCAGCCTTCGAATCGACACCCTTGGCGTCCCGGTGTAACAAAACGGTAAACTCGCGCTTCGTTTTTCGCGGAATTCAGGCGACCATGTTTTCACTGCAGACTATTTTCGGTAAGGGCGACAAGTTCTATGGCCTGCTCGAGGCCAGCGCGGATGCCGCGCGGCAGAGTGCACGAGCGCTGATTGCGCTGCTCAAGCAGAAGACGCCGAATCCGTCGCTGGACGAATTCCGCGTCGCGCGTCGGCGTGAGAAGGACATCCTCGCGCAGATCAGCGCCGAACTCGTCAACACCTTCGTGACTGCGCTCGAGCGTGAAGACATCGAAGCGTTGTCGGCGGCGCTGTACCGTATCCCGAAAGTCATCGAGAAATTCGCCGAGCGTTACGCCCTGTTCGCCGGCCAGCTGATGGACGTCGACTACGCCTCGCGCGCGGTGATGCTCGAGAAGGGTTGCGAGGTGATCGCCGAGATGGTCGCCCAGCTGCGCCGCGGCATGGTGCTCGACACGATGAAGGAACTGAACGACCGCATGCAGGCGATCGAAGGCGAGGCCGACCGCCTCATCCTCGATCTGTATCACGACTTGTATACGAACGAGAGCGATCCGCGCAGCCTGCTGCTGCGCAAGGACCTGTTCGAACTGCTCGAAAAAGCCATCGACCGCTGCCGCGATGCGGGCAATGTGATTTATTCGATTGCGCTGAAGAATTCCTGAGCCGCCACGATGACTCTGACCCTGGTTCTGCTGGTCGTCGCCGTTGCGCTCGTGTTCGAGTACATCAACGGCTTCCACGACACAGCCAATTCGATTGCGACCGTGGTTGCGACCAAGGTACTCAACCCCGCTCAGGCGGTGCTGTTGGCCGCCGCGACCAATCTCGTCGGCGCGCTGTGGGGCACGGCGGTGGCGAAGACGATTTCATCCGGCCTCATCGATGCGAGCGTGGTGCAGGTGACGCCGCAACTGCTGATCTGTGCGCTGCTCGGCGCGACGATCTGGGACTTGATCACCTGGTGGTGGGGCCTGCCGTCGAGCTCCTCGCACGCACTCGTCGGCGGTCTGTGCGGCGCCGCGCTCGCGGGCGCGGGCAATAATTTTGCCGCACTGATCTGGAATCAGCCCGGCGCGCACTGGTGGGACGGCAAAGGGTTGTGGCCCAAGGTGATCCTGCCAATGCTGACTTCGCCGCTCGGCGGCTTTCTGCTCGGCCTCATCGTGATGGGAACGCTGATCGCGCTGATTTCGTGGATCGGCAGCCTACCCGAACCCGTGCGCAAGCTCGGCCGTCCGCGTTTCGTCAATGCATTCTTCGGCAAGGCGCAGATTCTTTCTGCGAGCGCGATGGGCATTTCGCACGGATTGAACGACGCGCAGAAGACGATGGGCATCATCGCGCTCGCGCTCGCGGGCGCAACGAGCACCGGTTCGCTCAATAATTTGCCCGACTATCTGCAATTCCTGCGCATCGAACAGGACGCGAACAAATCATTCGAGATCGCGACCTGGATCAAGGTCGTGTGCGCGCTGACGATGGCGCTCGGCACCGCCGCGGGCGGCTGGCGCATCATCAGGACGCTCGGTCACAAAATGGTCAAGCTGCATCCGATCAACGGCTTCGCCGCCGAGACGAGTTCCGCTGCGGTGATCATCGCCGCGTCGAGTTTCGGCATCCCGGTGTCGACCACGCACAATATCTCCGCCGCGATCATGGGCGTCGGCGTCGCCAAGCGCGCCAACGCGATCAAATGGACCGTGGTCGAACGCATGGTGTGGGCTTGGCTGCTGACGATTCCGGTCGCAGGCGCGATCGCCTACGTACTGGTGCGATTCGTCGCGGTGGCGTTCGCGTAGCGCGTAGGTGACGCGCTACGGCCGCGTTGCCTTCGCCGCGAGAATTCCCTGACGCAAATATCGCTCCGTGTGGTAGCTCACGCCGCGGCAGATATTGAAGTCGCGGTGCATCAATACATGGCCATCCGCGAAACCGATACGCAGGTCGCGCAGGCAGCCGTCTTCGCCCTTGTGAATCGTAACCGTCGCGGATTCGCCGCCGCCGTGCAGTGGTGCCCCGCCTGGTAGGACTGAACGGAAAAGTTCGCTGCCGGGAAGTGCGACTTCGAACGAGACGACATTGCTCGCCGCCGTATTGATCAAATCCAAGTAGTACACAGTGTCGGCCGCAGCGAGGTTCGACAAACCGGCGAGCAGGCCGAATATCAAGGTTTTGCACATGGCAGTCTCCGCTAGTGTTCAGGGAACCGGAGCGTTGCCGACGACATACGCTGCGATTGCGCAAAGACTCGTGCGCACCGTCGAATCGCGCGAGCAAAATGGGACGAATCGTAGCTTTGCGCGGACGAATCGCAATCCGCTGCAACCGTTCTTCGCGTTGCGGTCGTCTCATGCGTACGATGAGCGTGGCTAACTTGCAATGGGATCTGCACGACGTGGAAAGTCGCATCGGTTTTCGTGATTTTGCGTTGCGCTGCCTCGGCTACTTCGGCGCATGGCTGGTGCTGGTCGAGCTGTTCGCGATTGTCGGCTACGCCACCGATTGGTTGCGCGGCCGCGCATGGGATTTCGGCGCCTACCTGACCTGGTCGTTCATCCAATGGGGCACGCTGGCGGTGCTGCTGCCGGTCGCCTTGTGGCTGGCGCCGCACGAGCCGATTGAACCGCCGCATCGCTGGCGTCTGCTGTGGGCGAATTTCGGCGTGAGCTTGATCTTCACCTTAATTGCGGTGACGCTCGGCGCTGCGCTGACGGACTTCATCCTGCCGAACGCGAGCATCGGCGAGCAGTTCGCGGAATTTCTCGGCAAGCACGCCGCGGCGGATTTTCTTGCCTATTGGGTGCTGGTCGGCGTACGCCAGGCGACGCATTTCTATCGCGAGCGTACGCGCCGAGCGTTACAGGCAAGCCGCCTCACGGCGCAGCTCGCGCAATCCCGTCTGCAATTGCTGAAGATGCAATTGCACCCGCATTTTCTTTTCAACACGCTGCACGCCGCGGCGACCCTGACGCGCGCGGACGCCGCCGCGGCCGAAGACATGCTGCTGCGTCTGGCTGAGCTGCTGCGGACCTATCTTGACGACGAGCGTCAGGAAATTTCGCTGCGTGAGGAGCTCGATCTGGTCGATCTCTACCTCGGAATTCAGCGCGTGCGCTTCAAAGACCGTCTGACCAGCAGTGTCGAAGTTGATCCCGAATTATTGGGTTGTGCCGTACCCAGCCTGATCCTGCAGCCTATCGTGGAGAACGCGATAGAGCATGGCATCGGCATGCAGGTTGGCGCGGACTGCGTCGAGATCATCTGTTATCGAGATAAAGCGAGCCTGTGCATTGACGTGCGCAACCGCGCCGGCAAGTTGGCGGCCGCGCCGGAAACGCTGTTCCAGCGTGGTGGCATTGGCCTATCCAATTCGCGCCTGCGCTTGCAGGAACTGCACGGCAACGCCGCTCGTGTCGAACTGGCTGAACTGATCACGGGCGGCGTGATATGCCGCGTCCGCCTGCCGCTGCAGCCGCTCGCCGCATCTACGGCGCCACATCCGGCGAAGGCCGCATGAGCATGACGAAGATAAGGACGCTGGTCGTCGACGACGAACCGATTGCGCGCCTGGCGATCGTGCGTCTGCTCAGCGAGGACTGCGGCATGGAACTCGTGGGCGAATGCGGCGACGGCGCGAGTGCGCTCAATGCGATACGAGAACTTGCTCCCGATCTGGTCTTTCTCGACATCAAGATGCCGGCGCTCAGCGGCATCGACGTCGCGACGCAAATCGGCCATAAGCGCGGACCTGTCATGGTATTCGTCACCGCATACGAACGCTACGCGGTGCGCGCGTTCGAAGCGAATGCGGTCGACTATCTGGTCAAACCATTCAGTCGCGAGCGGTTTTTTGTGACGCTCGCGCGCGTGAAACGGCGTCTGGCTTCAACCGATGCGGCACTGGAGGAGGCTGCATCGCAGCAGGTGCTGCGCGCACTGAGCGAACTACGCCGCGAGCAGGACTATCTGGAGCGCATCCCGGTGCCTGTCGACGAGCATCTGGTTTTTGTCGAGGTGCGCGTTGAAAAGAAAATGCGGGTGCAATTGCATCTTCAGCAATTGCAGACGGGATTGCGCGAGACAATGACAGTGCTCGAAGCGCGCCTGAACCCGCGCCACTTTGCCCGCGTGCACCGTTCGGCGATAGTCAACGTCAGCCGCGTCGCAGCGATCCACCCCTGGTTCAACGGCCATCACGTTCTGGTGTTGAGCACCGGACAGCAGCTGCGCATGAGCCGCTATCAGCAGGAGGCGTTTTTGCGCCTGACCGGTCGGCGCGGGCAATAATTAACTCGGCGAGTACGCAGGCTCAGAACGCGTCGCCGCCCGAAGAAATCGCCTGCTCCAAGCGATCGCCGAGCGGCCCGATCTCGTTGATCAAGCGCTCAAGCTCGCTGCGGCTGAGCAGTTCGTAGGGACGGTTCTCGCACAGGTGCAGATACGGCGAGCCGTCGAGATCGCTCACCGCAAGATAACCGAGGCGCTGTTCCCAGTTGAAACGCAGGCAGCGCCGCGCATCCATGCCCGTGAGCGGGCCGATCGGCGTCGAAATGCGCAGATACTTGCGCCCGGCCTCGTCGTCGAGCTCGGCCAGATACATGCCCTGGTGACGCCTGCCGTCTTCAAGCGACATGTCAAAGCAGATCAGATAGGGGTCGTTGATGCGCAGCGTATGACTGGCATTCAGATGCGAACGGACGTCTTCGAATGAGTGCATGTGTTTCCCTCCAACGCAGAACGCCGTTCGCCCTCACGAGTCCAAGGGCGAACCATCGGATGCTGCGTGCGCGGTTCGATACCTTACCGCGAACGGCTTGGTGCGTATGCTACCTTGCGCGCATGTCGAAGTCAGTCGCGACAGACAGCAACAAGGATCACGGCGCGATCCGCAAGGTGATCGCGTCGATACCGCGTGGGCGCGTTGCGAGCTACGGCGAGATTGCCGCGCGTGCAGGTCTGCCGCGGCGCGCGCGCCTGGTTGGGCGCGTATTGCGCGACGCCGGCGATGCGGCAAAATTGCCCTGGCATCGCGTGCTGCGCGCCGACGGACGCATAGCGTTTGCGCCCGGTAACCGGGCATTTCGCGAGCAACGTGCGCGCCTGATCGACGAAGGCGTCGGCGTGAAAGCAGGGCGCATCGATTTGGCGCGCTACGGCTGGCAACGCAATATCGATGAAGAAATCTGGCGCCTTTAGCTGGAACCTATCTCAAAAATCGTAGCGAGCGAAGGCAGGCCGTATGACGCCGGAGTGCAGGAACCGGAGTGTACAATCAAGTACATGAGGATTCCTCGCCGCATCCGCGGCGCGCCCTCCGGGCCATTCGCTTTGCAAATGTTCGCTCCGGCATCCTGCCCACGCAGGCCGAGCATTGACGGCGCGCGAGATGCCGAGCGCAGTAGATTTTGAGATAGGTACGCAACGGATACGCGAACATGCCCCATATGCCTCCCATCACGCGCGCGCTGCTGATTGCCAACGTGCTGATTTTTCTGATGCAGCAATTCGGCGGCGATTATCTACTCGCGCATTACGCATTGTGGCCGATCGGCCAGTCGCATTGGGAGCGCCTGGATAACGGCACCGTGGTCAATGTCGGATTTTCCGTGTGGGAGCTGCTGACCTATGCGTTCTTGCACGGCAGCTATGCGCATATCCTCTTCAATATGTTTGCGCTATGGATGTTCGGTGCGCCGGTCGAAAGCGCACTCGGCGCGCGTCGTTACGGGCTGTACTACATCGTCTGCGTAGTCGGCGCGGCGGTGGCGCAGCTTGCGGTGATTCATTACTTAAAACCGCATGATTTCTATCCGACGCTCGGCGCTTCAGGCGGCGTGTTCGGGATACTCCTCGCATTTGCGATGATTTATCCCAGCGCGCGCATCGTCGCTTTTCCGATATTCGTACCGTTACCCGCGCCGATCCTGGTTATCGGTTACATGTTCGTCGAACTCGTGCTCGGCATCACCGGCACGCAGGAAGGCGTCGCGCATTTCGCGCATCTCGGCGGCGCTGCGGCAGGCTTCGTGCTGCTGCGCATCTGGCGTGCGCAGGCGATGAATCGGCGCGATTGAAAATCCGCATTTTGTTACGGTTTCGTTAGTCCAAACTGGCGGCTGAATGCGGTTCGCGCGCGCGCTGCGCACGCTATGCGCACGCAACAAAAAGCGTGTATGGTTCTGCCGCGTCACTGACATTCAGGAGAAACGCTGCATGAGCAACGAACCAGGCAAACCTGATTTTTCGAATGTGCAAAGTGGCGGCTCGACCGTTTCATCGCCCGCGCCAAACAAGCCGGACTTCAGCAATGTTGAGAGCGGCGGCAGCACGGTCAGCGCATCGGCACAGTCCTATACCGTAGTCAGCGGAGACAGCTTGTCGAAGATTGCGAAGAAGTTCTACGGCAACGCCAACGCGTGGAAGCAGATCTTCGAAGCCAACCGCGACAAGATCAGCAACCCGGACATGATTCATCCGGGTCAGGTGCTGACCATACCCGCGTCGACCAACAGCAAGTAACCCGAACAAGGAGAGGCAGACCATGAGTCAGATCTACAGCCGTACTTCGTTGTCCATCGTTCTCGCCAGCGCGCTCGCGCTCGGCGCCTGTGGCAATTCCACGCCGCCTCCGCCAGCTCCGGCGCCGAAGCCCGCACCGGCAGCGCCTGCTCCAGCCCCCGCCCCCGCGCCGGCTGCGGAAGCCACGCCGGCACCGGCTGCTACGCCTGCTGCGCCTGTTACCGTCAGCTCGGTGACGCTCGGCAACGCCGTCGGGGCCGATGGCAAGGTCGCTACACCGACCACCACGTTCGGTGCGAAGGACACGATCTATGCCGTGATCATGTCCAAGACCGCCAATCCGAACACGGTCGTGACCGCGCGCTGGACTTTCCAGGCCGGCCAACTCGTGAAGGAAGATACACAAACGCTCGCTGGCGCCGGCGACAACGTGACCACGCTGCACATCAGCAAGCCCGATGGCTGGCCGGTCGGCAGCTACGCGCTCGATCTGGTGGTCGATGGCAAGTCGGTCTCGACGACGCCCTTCACAGTCAAGTAACGATCGATCAAATAAGCATAGCGTTCAACGCAACACGAAAACGGGCGCACTTGCGCCCGTTTTTTTTCGCGACACTGCCGCACGCAGGCCGATTACCAGATCTTCACCTGCGCCTCGCCGCCACGCACCATCGGCGTGCCGGCCTTGCAGTCGAATGCGCTGGCGAACGCGGGCATATTCGATGGCGCTGCGATCGCGCGGAACATGCCGGGCGCGTGCGGGTCGGTGTTGAGCAGCACCTTGGCGTTCGCCGGTAAAGTGTTCGTGCGCCACAAGCGGCTGAAGTTGAGGAAGAAGCGCTGATCTTCGGTGAAGCCGTCGATCCTCGTTTTTGCTTCCCGCGGGTTTTTCTTCAGTGCCATCTGCAGTGCGTCGTAGGCAATATTGAGGCCGCCCAAGTCGGCGATGTTCTCGCCGAGCGTGAGCTTGCCCTTGACGTGCAGATCCTCGAGCGCGACGTAGCCGTCGAACTGTTTCACGAGCTTGTCGGTGCGCGCCTCGAACTGCTTGCGGTCGGCCTCGGTCCACCAGTTGCTGTTGTTGCCCTGCGCGTCGAACTGACTGCCTTTGTCATCGTAGCCGTGCGTCATCTCGTGGCCGATCACCGCGCCGATACCGCCGTAATTGAGCGCGTCGTCGGCGCGTGCGTCGAAGTAGGGCGGCTGCAGGATCGCGGCGGGAAACACGATCTCATTCTGCAGCGGACTGTAGTACGCATTTACCGTCTGCGGCGTCATGCCCCATTCGGTGCGATCGACCGGTTTGCCGATCCGGCCCAGCCGCCAGTCGTGATTGAACTTGTTCGCGGCAAGCGCGTTGGCGGCGTAGCCGTCGCGAACAATCGCAAGTCCGGTCCAGTCGCGCCACTTGTCCGGATAGCCGATCTTCGGGCGGAAGGTCGACCATTTTTCGAGCGCCTTGGCGCGGGTCGTGTCGCTCATCCAGTCGAGCTTCTCGATGCGCGCCTTGAGCGCGGCCGAGAGGTTGTCGACGAGTTCCTGCGCGCGCGCCTTCGACTCGGGCGGAAAGTTCTGCGCGACGTAGAGCTGGCCCATCGCCATGCCAATGTGGGTGTTGATCGCGCCGAGCACGCGTTTCCAGCGCGGTTCCATTTCCTTCTGGCCGCGTAGCTTGTGCTGGTGGAAATCGAAGTTTTCCTCGACGAAGGCTTTGCCCAGATACGGCGCCGCGCCGTCGAGCGCATGGAAGCGCAGATATGCCTGCCACTGTTCGATCGGCACTGCGGTCAGCATCTTGTCGAATTCGGCGAACCACTCCGGGTGCGACAGCGAAAGTCCTCGCACTTCCTGCAGACCCTGCGCGCCGAGGAATTTCGACCACGAAAAATGCGGCGTGATCTTGTCCGCTTCGGCAATGCTGAAATAGTGATACTGGTTTTTCGGATCGCGCGCTTCGACCGGCGACAGCGAGGTCTTCGCATTGCGCGTTTCGAGCGCGAGTATCCACTGCGCGGGCTGCTTGGCGACGGCGGGTGCGACGCCCGCGAGCGCGAGCGTCTTCTCGATATGTGCGACGTAGTCGGCGCGGATCTTCACGTAGTCCGGCTTGTCTTCGAGATAGTACGCACGCTCGGGCAGGCCCAGGCCATCTTCGCGCGCATAGCCGAGCATCATCGAGGCGTTCTTGAAATCGGGGAATGCGCCGAAACCGAATACGCCGCCGACGCCACGCACGTGTGCGTCGACCAGGTACGCTGCAAGATCAGACGACGTCTTGATCGCGGCGATCTTCTTCAGTTCGGGCGCGACTGGTGCGATACCGGTCGTTTCGATCGCCGCTTCGTCCATGCCGCTTGCGTAGAAATCCGCGAGGCGGCGCTCGATCGTGCCGGGCGCTGCTGCAGCCAGCGCAGGGTTTTCGATCAACGCGCGCTGCGCAACCAGACTGCCTTCACGCAACTCGTCGAACGTGCCCCAACGCGTCCGGTCGGCCGGCACCGGATTGGCCGCGACCCATTTGCCGTTGACGAAGCCGTAAAAGTCCGCGCAGGAGTCGATCTTGTGATCGAGCGAGGCAGGATCGAGCAGCCCCGTGCCCGCTAGTGCAGCGGAGGATTTATCGGCCGGCGCCGCGGCGCAGCTGGTAAGTGCGATGGCGATGGCAAAACCGAGTGGTCGGCGAAGACGGTGAATCATGAGCTCCCCTTGGATTTTCAAGATGTCAGGTTCTTGCTAGCGGTATGAAAAAACGACGCTAGGCCGCGCACCATAGCCGCAGCAGTGCTGAAAGTCATGCAACCCTGTCCCAAATTTACTGGTGCTCGACCCGATTCAAATAATAGGATCGGGCGCGCGCCGGCAATGCCCGGACTGCGAAGACGGGATGCCCGAGCAAACATTCGCAAAGCAATGGCCTGGGGGCGCGAGCCGCGGAAGTGGCGAGTCATCCTCATGTACTGATAGGTACACCCCGGCTCCCGCGCTGCGCCGACGCGCAAGCCGTCTTCGCTCAGCGATTTGATTGGGCCAAAAAAAACGGCCGGTGGGGACCGGCCGTAGCGAGGACACGAAAAGAATCCTGGGAGATTCCGTGTAAGTACGAATATATACGTACTTCCGACGAAAGTCCTATGCCGGAAGGCATAGCTAGCGTGCGCTGGCGCACGAATTGAAGATAAAAATGGATTTTTTCGCAGTACTCATCGACGCGCAGCGGCGAGCGCAGCGGCATCGAGGCGCACGACCGGGTAGCGCCCCACATGCTGCTGCGCATACCAGGGCGAGTTACGATAGAAAAAGTCGAGCCGCGCCGACGGATCTTTCGCGAACGCCGCGTCGTCGCGCAGACGCGCTTCGAACTCGGCCTTCAGCGCGGCGTCCTTGCTCAGCATTTCGCGGGCAAGTTGCTCGAGCACGCGCGCGTCGGCGGCTTCCTTCTGCTCGAAGATCGCGTTGAAGAAGCCCCAGCGCAGCAGCGAGTCAGGCGCCTCGGCTTCGAGCAGATGCACCGCAACGTTGGCGGCGCGCTGATCGAGCGTCACGATCGCCGCGCCGGGCGCGAAAGTCTGAGTCCAGGTTCGCGGCGTCGCCTTGAACTCGCGCAGCATTGTGCGACCCTCGAACGGCGCATTCGCCCAGTGCGGATCGTCAAGCTGCGTACCGTGTACCGCTAGCGTCAGCGGCTTGGTGGTGATGTCGACGCGCAAGCCGTGTTGATGCAGCTTGGCGATGATGTCGGGCCAGCCCGCCGGCACGAGGTACGCCGCGGGCAGCGTCACGCGCTGCGCTTCGACGAGGTCGCGCCAGAACGGCACGGTAAGCGTCTGTACCTTGGACGGGTCATATTGCGTCCAGGTGTCGCCGGAAATCTCGCTCGGTGCTTGCTTGTAGGCCACGCCCTTGAGCTGCAGCGTCGTGGCCTTGTCGGAGGATTTGAAATCGATCGCGTAGCTCGCGCCTGCGTGCTGCGCGCGCGCGATCGTCGAGCGATCGGCCGCATCGACCGCTTTGCGCAGCTCGCCCGGGTGCGCACGGAATTCGTCGAGGATCGCGACGAGCAGGTCGTAGGTCACCTGCACGCGCGTCGCATATGACTTGAGCATATGCGTCTCGACCAGCAAGGCCGCGCGATTGTGCAGCGGTACGTAGCCGGTCGAGAAACGCGGACTGTAGTAGCAGGTCGAGATAGGGACTGAGCAGGTGCCCGTGTTTTTCCACAAGTGGAAAAATGCGCTTTTTCAGCACATCGTTCTGCCATGCCTTGACACCGGCGTCGAGCGGCGCCCAGTCCTCGGTATACCAGGTCAAATCGTATTGATAATCGGCGCCGTCGGTGGTGTGCACGTCAACGAAGAAGTCCGGCAGCCATGCGTTCCACAGCGCGAGCCAGTCGCGCATCTCGGGCGCATCGGCCTTGAGATAGTCGCGATTGAGATTGAGATTCTGCGCGGTCGCGCGAAAACCCATGTCGGCCGGACCGTTCTGGTTGATGCGCATATACGGCGATGAATTTTCATGGCCGTCGACATTGAAGATCGGTGCGTAGATCAGGACCGTGTGATCGAGTGCATGCGGCAGTTTCGCGCCGACCGAAGTCCGCGCCGCCGCGGACTTCTCATCGAGAACGATGTCGCGCAGCAGCATCAGCCCCGCGTCCTTGCCTTCGATTTCGCCGGCGTGAATACCCGCCTGCACGAACAGAATCTGCTTGCCCGACGCACGCGCGGCTGCGGGCGTGAACTCGCCGCCACTCGCGGCGATCACCAGCATCAGATCGCGGCCTTCGGGCGAGATGCCGAAGCGCGTGAGCTTGATCTTGCCCGGCGCGGCCGCAGCGAGACGTTCGAGGTATGCGCGGGTATCGGCGTAGCTCGGTGTGGTTTTGAACTGCGCGGCTTCGGCGGGCGTGGTCCAGTCAGCGGAATGTGCAGACATGCTCAGGTTCAGCAGAATTGGAGCGATCGTTGCCAGCCAGCGCCGCATCATCGTGCAGGATTCTGGCGCGGAATCTCCGGCAGCGTATCCGGACCCGCGGCGCCGCCCGAGAGAATGAAAGCCATCGCCTGATCGACCGTCCAGTCGGTTGCGATCAGCTGATCGACTGGCACGATTTCGAGATAACCTCCGGTCGGATTCGGCGTGGTCGGCACGTATACCGCAGCGACATC
>VBNZ01000078.1:623-4918 GCA_005877675.1 Gammaproteobacteria bacterium | reverse complement strand
GTACCGTCGTAAATCGTGTTCGCGAGCGGAATGCGTGAAATCAAGCTTTCAACGCCCTCCAGCAGGCGCTGGCCATACACGAAATTTATGGCGAGGCCGATGAGGTAAAGCGCGGCGATCGTACCGATGAAGGCCATGATCGAGCGGAACCACTCCTGCCCGAGCCAGCTCGCCGCGCCGGGAAAGATCGCGCTGAGTACCGCGAACGTGCCATCGACCGCCGGCTCGCCGACGTGCGTCAGCAAAGTGAAGACAAACTTGAACACGACCCAGGTCAGCCACAGCGGCACGAAGGTGAGCAGACCTGTGATCAGGTAGCGTTGCAGATGGAGGCGGCGCATCAGTCGGCGCATCGGCGTGGAGATTTGACAGGGCAGCGCATCATAGCAACAGACGCGGGCGACGCATGACGCTGGCATAAACCGCCCGCGGCGTGGCAGGCTAGGAACCGCGGAATCGCTGCGGCGCCCAGCCTATCGCGTACAGTGGTTACCGTTCAACGAGGGATCTGGGGTGGAAGCACAGCCGCAATTCGCAGCGCCGCCGCCTACCGCGAAGCCACGCCCCGCGGTCGTCGCGCTGATCGGCCTGCCGGGGTCGGGCAAGCGCGTGGTCGCACAGGCGCTATCCGAGCAGCTGGCCTTTCGCCGCGTCGATCGCGAAGCGATTCGCGATGCGATGTTTCCGCAATGTACGTTCTCGTTTGCCGAGAAGCGCGCTGCGTTTCGCGCCATGCTGCTCGCGCTCGAGATCAACTGCCTGCTCGGCGCGTCGAGCGTGATCGAGGGCGTGAGTTTCGGCAGCCGGCGCGATCTTCTGCGTGTCGACAGCGTGGTGAAGCGCTACGGCTGCATGCCGATTCCGGTCTATCTGGACTGTTCGGTCGAGGTGGCGCAGGCGCGCATCACGCAGCAGATCGCGGCCGATCCTGCGCTCGCGCGCGCGCGCACGCCCGAACTCGCCGCGGAGGTGCGTGCTCGCTTCGACACGCCGCCGCCGAATGCGCTCGCGGTCAATGCGAATCTGCCGCTCGATGAGGTTGCGCGCGTCGTCGTTGCGGCGGTCGCGCAGATTTGCTCCGTGAACCTCTGACTATGCGTCGCGAAGGAGACAGATTGCGTGACGCCGGAGCGCAGGAACAGGAGCATACTTCTAGTACGTGAGGATCACTCGCCGCATCCGCAGCTCACCCTCCGGGCCATTCGCTGCGCGAATGTTCGCTCCGGCATACTGCCTTGCAGTCCGAGCACCGCCGACGCGCAAGCTGTCGAGCGCAGCAGCTTATTCAGAGTGTTCCTTGCGTTTACGCCGCACATAGATCTGCTTGCGCACGCGCGCGATGATTTCGCCGCTTGCGGTCTTTACGTCGACGTCGAACCAGCGCAGATGTTTCTCGCCGTTCGCGGTCGCCGCGCGGATCTCGTCGAGCACGCTGTCTTCGAGCTTGAAGTCGGCGTAGACCATCTCACGGCCGGGCGCGACGAATTCGATTTCGGCGGCCTTGTCCCACACGATGTAGTCGCGGCCCAGCGATTGCATCGTCATGATCATCCAGAACGGATCGGTCATCGCGAAAAGGCTGCCGCCGAATTGCGTGCCGACGAAATTGCCGCTGTACCAACGTCGCTTCAGGTGCACGCGCGCCCGGCGCCAGTCGTCCGACCACGACTCGACGCGAATGCCGGCGAACAGAAACGGCGGCCAGATATTAAGGATGCGGCGTAGCGAGCGCGCCTTGATCGTTGTCAGGTTCATCCAGTTTCCAGGTAGGCGCAATTTCTCGTGCCCGGCATTCTTAGTGTGTTCGAGGAGCGCGACGAATCGCGCCCACAATCAGAACAGCAACGAGGACATCTTGCGTCGATAGGTGCCGATCAAATCGTCGTCATCGAGCACGCTGAATGCGGCGATTAGACGTTTCTTCGGCTGACCCTCGTTCCAGCCGCGTGCGTCGCGCAGCAGCGTGATGAATTCATCGAGACCCGCTGCAGGCGTATCGCCGAGCAGCAGATGCACACCGAGCAGATCGCGCGCAGCGTGGTCGGCGGGATCCTGGGTCAGGCGCGCACGCAGCGTGGCCGCATCGGGTGCGTCCTTGAGCGCGCGCGCGAAGTCGAGCTGCGCGCGGATACGTTTTGCCTTGATATCCTCGGCCAGGTTCGCCGGCAATGCGTCGAGCTGCGCCTGCGCGGCATCCGCATCGCCCGCGCGCAGATGCGCGAGCGCCAGGTCGAGCTGCAGCTCGGGTTTGTCCGCATTCGCGGCGATTTCCGCCTGCAAGCGTGCAACAGTCTGTTGCGGCGACTCATCGACGGGCACTGCTGGCGCGGCGGGTTGCGCTGCTGCGATCGGTGCGGGTTTGCCCACATGCTTTTCGACGAACTGACGCACGCCCGATTCGGGCAGCGCGCCCATAAAGCCATCGATCATCTGGCCGTCCTTGACCATGACCACTGTCGGCAGGCTGCGGATGCCGAACGCCGCGGCCAGCTGCATCTGCACGTCGGTATCGACCTTGGCTAGCTTGAGCGCGCCGGCGTATTCGTCGACGACTTTTTCCAGGATCGGCCCGAGCGTTTTGCACGGCCCGCACCACGGCGCCCAGAAATCCACAAGCACCGGCGTCGTCAACGACGCCTGTAGGACATCGCTCTCGAAATTCTGTTCGGTGGCGTCGAAAACGTGGGCAGAGGCGTTTACGGAAGTTCCGCTCATGGCTGATCGCTATGCAAAGGGGCGCAAGGATAGCCGAAGATGGAGGCGCGGGCAGTGCGATGCAAGCATTGCTTGGTGCGGAGGCGCATCTGATGCGGCGTGCCGCAAACAAAAAAAGCCGCATCGCTGCGACTTTGTCGTGGTGCCCAGGAGAGGACTCGAACCTCCACGGTTTTACCCGCTAGTACCTGAAACTAGTGCGTCTACCAATTCCGCCACCTGGGCAGGTGCCGCTGCGTCTTGCGCAGGGCCGCGAACGATAATGGTCGTAGGCCAGATTGTCAATTATAACGCGCAGCATATGGAAATGTGTCGCAATTCACATTTTATGGCAGGATAGCGCCCGAGACTTGCCGCGGCGGGGATTCCGCGGCAGCGATGCGCTTCATCTTGCGGGAAGGTCAATCATGGTCTTCAACTCGCTCACGTTCGTCGTGTTCTTTGCCTGCGTGCTGGTGCTGCACAACCTGCCGCTCAGCTGGACGACGAAGAAGGTCAACTTGCTGCTCGCGAGTTATCTGTTTTATGCGGCGTGGAATCCGCCGTTCGTGATCCTGCTATGGGTCTCGACCGTGATCGACTGGTACGCGGCGCAGGGGCTGGTCAAAGCGAAGCGAGAGTCTGCGCGGCATGCGTGGATGCTGCTATCTGTCGTGGCCAACCTCGGCATGCTCGGCTATTTCAAGTACGGCGGCTTCCTGCTCGACAACTTCACCGCGCTGATGCATGCGCTCGGCGTGCCATTTCAGCCGGCGCACGCCGACATCGTGTTGCCGGTCGGCATCTCCTTCTACACGTTTGCCACGATGGCCTACACGCTCGACGTGTACTTGCGCCGCGCCGAACCTGCGAAGAACCTGCTCGACTACGCGCTGTTCGTGACCTTCTTCCCGCACCTCGTCGCCGGGCCGATCATGCGCCCGACTGAACTTGTGCCGCAGTTCGAACAGCCGCGTCGCGCAAACGCCGATCAGCTGCGCTTCGGTCTCGCGCTGATGACGCTCGGTCTGTTCAACAAGATCGTGCTGGCCGACAGTTTTCTCGCGGGCATCGCGGAGAAAGTCTACGACGGCGACAAGATTCCCGGCGCACTCGATGCGTGGGCAGCGACGCTCGCCTTCAGTGGTCAGATATTCTGCGACTTCGCCGGCTATTCGACTACCGCAATCGGTGCGGCAATGTGCTTGGGTTTCGCCATGCCGGACAACTTCCGCTTCCCGTACGCCGCGGTGGGGTTCCCGGATTTCTGGCGGCGCTGGCACATCACGCTGTCGGCATGGCTGCGCGATTACCTGTACATCCCGCTCGGCGGCAACAAGCACGGCCCGGCGCGCACTTATATGGCGCTGATGGGCACGATGCTGCTTGGTGGTCTATGGCACGGTGCGAGCTGGACCTTCGTCGTCTGGGGTGGACTGCATGGCCTGTATCTCGCGGCCGAACGTTTCCTGCGCGCGCGCTTTGCCGGCTACACGCCGGGCCCGCTCGCGTTCGTCGCACTGGGCCTGCTGACGTACGTGCTGGTCAATCTGACCTGGGTGTTCTTCCGTGCCAAGACCTTCGGCAAAGCCTGGAGCGTG
>VBNZ01000078.1:0-610 GCA_005877675.1 Gammaproteobacteria bacterium | reverse complement strand
AGCCAAGCCGATACTGCCGACGGCATCGCTGGTATTCGCCGCGACCATCATCATTGGTCTGGTCGCGACACATTGGTTCATGCGCGCGCGTACGCTGGAATCGGTGGTGTCGCGCACGCATCCGGCGGCACTGTGCGCCGTGTGGGGGCTGATGGCGTTTGCGATCGCGATCGCGCAGGGTTCCGGTGCGTCCTTCATTTATTTCCAGTTCTAAACGGAGCGAATGCGATGCTGCGCGAAGACCTTGGGAATGAAACCGCGTCCATAGTATTTCGCGGCGACTACGCGCGCGTCACCGCGGCGGATCGTCCGGGCGTGGCGCAACCGGTGCCGCTGCGCGAGGTACCGAGCCAGCCGTGGGGCGGCATCCTGCTCGGCGCGTTCGTGTTGTTTGCGCTGCTGCTCGGCGCGTGGGAATGGCATTGGCGCGCATACGGCGTGACGCCGAGCATCCGCAATAGCGACGGCCTGTGGGCGATGCAGCGCCGGCGCATCGACGCAGGCGAGGGCGACGCGACGGTTGCGGTTGGCTCTTCGCGCATCTATTTCGATCTGCAGCTGCCGGTATGGGAAAAACTCGATGGCAAGCGGCCGATCCAGCTCGCGTTCG
>VBNZ01000077.1:2675-20667 GCA_005877675.1 Gammaproteobacteria bacterium | reverse complement strand
AGGCCTTCGCCGGGTACAGCGATCCACAACTTGCCTTGCGGGTCTTCGATCACGTCGAAAGCGTTGCGGCTCGACGCGCTGCCGCTCGCATTGTCCCCCGGCCATACGGGGTCGGCGCGATTTTTTCCGGCGTCCACATGAAACAAGCCATTCGCCGTGCTGACATAGATCTCGCCGTCGCGCGTCGCGACGACGCCACGCGCCGCGCCGATCGTTTCGGCGGCGATGCGCTGCCCGCTGTTGGCGTGCGGGGCAACGCGCCACAGGCCCTGATCCGTAGCCGCCCATAGGCCGCCTTCCGCATCGAGGATCAAGGTCGCCGCATCGCCGCCTGCACGCGGCGGCGCATCGAACGAGATGACATCACGGCGTTGCGCGCTGGCCGGATCGACCAGTTCGATGCCGGCTTCGGTCACTACCCACATCCCGCGCGCGGGATCGAATTTCAGTGCGCGTATCGCATTGCGCCACGGCGCATTTGGCGCAGCCGCGGGCAGAGCGAACGCCTGCGCCTTGCCGCTGGCCGGATCGAGCTTGGCAATGCCCGCGGTACGCGTGCCGACCCACAGCGCATCGCTCGCGTCCTGCGCGATCGCCGTGATGAAGCCGCTCGGCAGGCTATCGGGATCGTCGGCAGCATGCTCGTACACGCGGATGCGATAGCCGTCGTATTTGTGCAGACCGCCCTGCGTCGCGATCCAGATGAAGCCGGTGCGATCCTGAAAGAAGCCATTGACTGTGTGCTGCACCAGGCCGGTATTGCTGTCGGCGGTATTGTCGAAGTAATAACGGCGCTCGGCCGCCGTCGCGGCGCAGGCCGCGCCGAACATGAGTCCAACCAGGATGGTTCGCACCAATCCCACTCTACCTCCCCTGGAGGGGGCTACTTCGCGCTTGGTCGAGCCTACTCCGTCGCCCGGTGCAACGCGACCCCCTTAGCCGACGAGTGTAGATAAAGGCCCGCCGGACCGTCACTGCTAATCCTGACAGGTCGCGCCGATCGACTGCAGCGCCGACTGTTACAATGCGATTTTCTGCGCGCGACGTGCCGCCAAGTGAGCGATCCGATCAGCTATGCCGAACTCGGCGCCGTGCTCGCCAGGACGCAATTCGGCGTGAGCGCGAGTGACCTGCACGGCTCTCTCGCCGGGTTCCTTTGCGGTGGCGGACACAGCGACGCACGCCGCTGGCTCGCGGCGCTGGAGCTCGATCCCGACGACAGCGTCACTGCGGCGTTTCCGCCCCACATGCTTGAGCAGCTGTATACCGACTGCGCGGCGTGGCTGGCCGATCCGGGGCTGCAGTTCGAACCCTTGCTGCCGCCGACAAGCGCGCCGCTCGGCGCGCGCGCCGATGCCCTGGTCGAGTGGTGCCGCGGCTTTCTCGGCGGCATCGGCCTCGCCGGCGCCGGTGCCGCGGGCACCCTGTCAGCGGTGGCAAAGGAAATCCTGTCCGATTTCGATACGATCGCCGGGACGCGTTTCGAGTACGCCGACAGCGAGGAAGACGAAAACGCGCTGGCCGAGGTGATCGAATTCATCCGCGTCGGCGCATTGCTGCTACATACCGAACTGTCCGGCACGTCGCCGCTGCCGGGAACTACGCTGCATTGAGAAAGGGCCTGCTAACGCTATCGGGATACCACGCCGCCTTGAGAGCGCGCGGGGCAAGGAAGAGAGGGGATTTATGTCGATAAATGACCGAGTGATGACGCAGCAGCGCGCGTTCTCAAGCGCGGCCCTTCGGATTGCCGTGTCCGGCCGCCATGCGGCCGCGCGCGGCTTGAACAGGCGGCCGGCGTGTCGCTGCGCCACGCACGACCACCTGCCAGCCCGACGCGGCAACGTGACCTGTCCCGATAGCGTTAGCAGGCCCTAGATGATCGATCGCAAGGAATACGCCCGTCGCCGCAAACAGCTGATGCGCATCATCGGCGACGACGCGATCTGCATCGTACCCGCCGCGCCCGAACGCCTGCGCAATAACGACAGCCATTATCCGTACCGGCAGGACAGCGATTTCCAGTATCTGACCGGTTTCCCTGAACCCGAAGCCGTGCTCGCGCTGATCCCCGGACGCGAACATGGCGAGGTGATTCTTTTCTGCCGCGAGCGCGATCGCGAACGCGAAGCCTGGGATGGCGCGCGCGCGGGCGCCGAGGGCGCGGTCAACGATTACGGCATGGACGACGCGTTTCCGATCAGCGACATCGACGACATCCTGCCCGGCATGATCGAAGGCCGCTCGCGCGTGTACTACCACTTCGGCCGCGATGCCGAGTTCGACGTGAAGCTGATCGCCTGGGTCAATCGCGTGCGCGCGCAGGTACGCACCGGCGCGCGAGCGCCGCACGAGTTCGTCGCGCTCGGCCACATCCTGCATGACCTGCGTCTGTACAAGACGCGCACTGAGCTGCGCGTGATGAAGAAGGCCGCGAAGATCGCCGTCGAAGCGCACCTGCGCGCGATGCGCACGACGCGGCCCGGCATGAACGAACACGAGATCGAGGCCGAACTGCTGCATACGTTCCGCAAAGCGGGCGCGGTGCCGAGCTACGAGCCGATCGTCGGCGGCGGTGCCAACGCCTGCGTGCTGCACTATCGCGCGAACAACACGGTCTTGCGTGCTGGGGACTTGCTGCTGATCGACGCCGGCGCCGAGTTCGACTGCTATGCCTCGGACATCACGCGCACGTTTCCGGTCAACGGCAAATTCACGCCCGCGCAGCGCGCTTTGTACGACATCGTGCTCGCCGCGCAAGCCGCCGCGATCGCGGAGATTCGCGCAGGCCGACCATTTATCGCCTATCACGATGCCGCCGTACGCGCGATTACCGCGGGCCTGGTCAAGCTCGGCCTGCTCAAGGGCAATGTCGAAAAGAATGTCGCCGACGGCGCATACAAGCGCTTCTACATGCACAAGACCGGACACTGGCTCGGCCTGGACGTGCACGATGTCGGCGATTACCGCGTCGACGGCGAATACCGCGAACTCGAACCCGGCATGGTCGTCACGGTCGAGCCGGGTCTCTACATCGCGCCGGATGCCAAGGGCGTAGCGGAGAAGTGGCGCGGCATCGGTATCCGCATCGAAGACGACATCGTCGTCACGCGCGGCGAACCCGAGGTCATCACGTCGGCCGTGCCGCGCGACGCGGACGAAATCGAAGCCTTGATGGCGGTCGCGCAAAAATGACGATCCGCGGGGAAAGCAAAGCCCTCTCCCCCGACGCTTCTGGTAAGGGGAGAGGGTTGGGTGAGGCGGCGCTTTGCGCTCTCGTGCGTCGTCTGGGGTCAAGATCAAGAGCCCCTCTCACCCCAACCCTCTCCCCCGATAATGGATCCGTCGGAGGAGAGGGAGTGCTGCGACGATTTTTTTTTGTTCTCATTGCCTGGCCCGCTATCGCACCTGCGGCGCAAGCGGCGACCACGCCCGTGCACTTCGGTCTGTTCGGCAATGTGCATCTGGCGGAACCTGCGGGCGCGCACAAGCGCACGATCGTTTTCGTTTCCGACAAGAATGGCTGGGATGCACGCGCCGAAGCGCTAGCCGGCGCGCTCGCGGCCGACGGTGCCATGGTGTTCGGCGTCGACCTGCCTGCGTACTCGAAGGAGATGATTTCGATCAAGGACGAGTGCTCGTTCCCCGCCGCGCATTTCCAGGAAATGAGCGACTGGATGCAGCGCCATCAGCAGGTCAAGGATTTCAGCTATCCGCTGCTGATCGGCGACGGCGCAGGCGCAAGCTTTGCCTACGCAGTCGCTGCGCAGGCGCCGAAGGGCACGTTCGCCGGACTCATCACGCTCGGCTGGGATTTTTCGCTGCGCCTGCCCAAGCCGATCTGCAAGGGCGACGCCGGTAAGGCCACACAGACCGATGACCGCGGCGGCTATCGCATTGCGCCGGTCGCATCCCTGCCGAACGCCTGGCTGCCATTGCCGTTCGCGACCGGCGCGCGTCACGATGGCGGCCTGACAGTGCTGGGTACTTTGCTGAAAAATATACCTACGTCTGGCACGTCGGTTTCCGATGCCTCAAGTGATCTGGTCGACACCGTCGCCCGCCTGACCGCGCCGGCGCCGAGCGCAAAGCCGCTGCCCTCGGATATCGCCGACCTGCCGCTGATCGAGGTGCCGGCGCAGGGCGAGTTCGCGCAGCGCATTGCGGTGATCCTGACCGGCGACGGCGGCTGGGCCGGGCTCGATATTGCAATCGCGAATGAGCTGGCCGCGCGCGGTATTCACGTGATCGGCCTCAACACGCTCAAATTTTTCTGGCAGACGCGCAAGCCCGAAGAAGCCGCCGATGCGCTCAACCGCATCGTCGGCCACTACGGTGCGGAGCATCCGGCGGCGGATTTTATCGTGCTCGGTTATTCGTTCGGCGCGGGCCTCGTGCCGGTCGTGATCAATCGTGCCGCCGACGCCGCGCGCGCGCGCATCGTGGCCGGTGTGATGATTTCGCCCGATGCCGAAGCCGTATTCGAAATCCATGTCGGCGACTGGTTCGGTTCGACCCATCATCAAGGTGCGTTGCCGCTCGCGCAGGAAATCGCCGACACGAAAGTAGCGCTGATCTGTGTGCACGGTGACGAAGAAGGCGCCGACAGCTTCTGTCCGAGCCAGACCGGCAAGGCGCAGCTCAGAGAACTCGCACTGCCCGGCGGACATCATTACAACGGCGACTACGCCGAGCTCGCGACGCGTATCGCCGCGAGCCTGCCGTCCCGTGCGAGCGGCAAGCCGTAGTGCAGGCCGGCGCGCTCGCTCCCGAACAGCTGTGGCGCAATGCGCAAGCGGCGCTGGCGCGCAACGACGCACCTGCCGCGTACGTAAATCTGTTGAACCTGGTGCGGCAGACGCCCGCGCACGTGCACGCGCATCTGCTGCTCGGCGGCATCGCCTACGCCGAGGGACGCTTGCGCGACGCGACACGGCACGCTCTCGATGCGGTACCGCACATCGGCGCCGATGCAGGTCAGGTCGCGAGCGTCGTCAACGCGCTGCTGCTGGTCGGCGAAGTCGTTGCGGCGCGCGCTCTGCTCGCGCACCCAGCGCTCGCCAGCTGCCGCAACGGACCCCTGCTCGCGCACCTCGCGAGCGCGGAACAGATGATCGGCGAACATGCGCGCGCGCTGGCCCTGCTCGATCGTGCGATCGGCGCGGGCCTCGATAATCCTGATCTGCGCTATCTGCGCGGCGTGCAGCTGACTTTTAATGGCCGACTCGACGAAGCCGCAGCGGAACTCGAACGCTGCGTGCGCCTCGGACCGAGTTACGGTCGCGCCGCCGTCACGCTTGCGCGCCTGCGCAAGCAGACGCCGGCGAACCATCATCTCGCGCAAATCGATGCGCTGCTGCAGCGCGTGCCGCGCGGCGGCGAAGACCATGCCGCATTCGAATTCGCACGCTACAAGGAATGCGAAGATCTCGGCCGCTACGACGAGGCATGGTCGTCGCTCGAGCGTGGCAACGCGATCATGGCGCGGAGACTGCGGCCCGATCCGGTGCGCGAGCGGGCGCGCATCGATGCGTTGATCGATCGCTGCAACGCGAGTGTCGTGAACATTCGAGAGGAGATTCCTCACCCAGGCCCGCAGCCGATCTTCATCGTCGGCATGCCGCGCTCGGGCACGACCGTGCTCGAACGCCTGCTCGGCAACCACTCGCAGGTGACCTCGGCCGGCGAGCTTGGCGATTTTGCACGGCAACTGCGCTGGGCTGCCGATCACGTCACGGCGCTGCCGGTCGACGAGGAGATACTCGAACGCGCGCCGCGCATCGACTTCGCCGAAGTGGGGCGGCGCTACTTGGCGCAGACGCAATGGCGTGCGCCGGGAACATCGCATTTCATCGACAAGCTGCCGATCAACTACATGCAGCTCGGTTTCATTCGGCAGGCGCTACCGGGTGCGCGCATCCTGCACATGACGCGTGCGCCGATGGACGTGTGTTTTTCCAACTATCGCGCGTTTTTCGGCGAAGGCTATGCCTACAGTTACGCCCTCGACGCGCTGGCCGCGCACTATCTCGATTACCGGCGCCTGATGCGGCATTGGCATAGCGTCATGCCGGACGCGATCCTCGATGTGTCCTACAACGCGCTCACCGGCGATTCCGAGCGTGTTGCGCGCGAGGTGTTCGACTTCTGCGGCCTCGCATTCGAGCCGACCGCACTCGATATCCGCACGAACATGACAGCGGCCGCGACCCTGAGCACGATGCAGGTGCGCGACGGCATCCAGCGGCGCGAGGGTGATTGGCAGCCGTACGCCTCACAGCTCGATGCATTACGCCGGAAAATCGACGACGTCTGACGTCAAGCCGGCGCGTCGATATGCGCGCGGCACAAAGAAAAAGGGCTGGCCCGAAAGGCCAGCCCTTTTAAGGTACATCTATATCCGGCGATTACTTCTTGGCGCCACCGAAGTGGACGTTCATCTCGAGCATCACCAGTCGGCCGTACGAGTTGTAGTTGTACAGGTTGTAGTACGGATAAGCCGAGAACGACTTGTCGATCGGCGGGCGCGAGTTGAAGATGTTGTTGCTGAGCAGACTCAGTGCCGCATCGTCGGAGAGGTTGTACTGCACCGAGGCGTTGTACACCATCCACGGCGACACAGTGAACGCACCGTTGTAGCTCAGCGTCTTGCCGAAGCGGGTGCCGCGCACCGTCGTGCTCCACGAACCGATGTCCCAAGTCAGGCTGCCGCTGCCAATGTCCTTGAACTGGTTGTAGTAGCTGTTGTCGCCGCGCAGGAAGTCCTGCTCGGGATCTTCCGGGAACTGCTTGTACACGTGCTTGAGCGTCGTGTTGTAGTCGGCGCGGAAGCGGAAGTCGCCGAAACGGCCGGCTTCGAGCTTGTAGTTGAGCTGCGCGGAGATGCCCTCGACCGTCTCATCCGACACGTTGATCGGGAACGTGGTCACGCTCTTGAGCAGACCAGCGCCGACCGGCGCATTGATCGGGTTGCGATTGACCTGCCCGATGAACTGCTGGCACGCAGCCGAATTGCTGTCGACCGGCACGCCGGCGCGAGTGTGGCCCAGACGGCAGTCGGCCTCACGCTGCAGGATGCGGTCGATGCTGTAGCTGTTGACCTCGTTGTCGATCTTGACGCGGTAGTAGTCGGCCTTGACGTTGAAGCTGCTCGTCGGCGACCACACCACACCGTAGCCGAACGACTTGGCGGTGATGTACTTGAGATTCTTGTTGCCGTTCTGGAAGCCCTGGATACCGACCGAATCGAACGCGGTGTCGCAGGTCTTGTACGCATCGCCATCGGTCTTGCGACAGTTGTAGTAGTCGCGCGCCGAGGTGTAGAACGCGCTGCCGGTCGAGAACACATAGCCCATGTCGGGCGCGCGGAACGCGGTCGCGTAGTTGGCCCGCAGCAGCAGCGTGTCGAGCGGACGGAACTCGAGGCCTGCCTTGTAGGTGACCTTGCCCTGGCTGTTGCCCGCGGCGCTGTAACGGTCCCAGCGACCCGACAGGTCGGCAGTCAACATACTGAAGATCGGCACATTGAACTCGGCCGCAACGGCCTGACGATCGCGCGTACCGTGACCGCTCGTGCCGCCCGTGCCCCAGAACTCGCCCGCGGTGATGCGCGGATCGACCGGGTTGTCCCAGTACTGGTTGCCGATTTCCGCAATGCCCGCGAACCCGACCGAACCCGCCGGCAAGGTGAACACGTCGGTGTTGGTGACCGTGATGTTGCCTTGTTGCGAATAGGTCGACGAGTTGCTGCGGTTGATGTCGGTATAGGTCAGGAACTGCGCCGGCGTGACCGCACCCCAGAAATGTCCAGTCTGGGTGAGGTGGTAGGCGGGATAGCCATAGCCATACGGGTCGGTGCCAGCCTGCGGCCCGAGGAAGAACGCATCGACCTTCGAAGCCAGTGCGCGGCGCGACTTCGAATCGGCGTTGTAGTCCGACCTGTGGAATGATGCATCGTAGTTCCAGTTCGACGAACCGAAGGTGCCACGCGCACCAAGGTTGACCACGGTCGAGCGCTCGATAAGTGTTGGATCGGCCAGCGTGCCGACTTCCTCCGGCCCATAGATATGTTGCGCGGTGCTGAGCAGCTTCTTGCTGTCGAGATCGTAGAAGTACGGGACGTCGACGCTTGAACTCCAGAACGTTACGCCGCCGACGCGATACTTGATCTTGGTGACATCGCCGAGCAGATCGCCATACAACTGGGTGCTGTCGTTGAGCTGATACTTGAGGCTGAGGTAGGCGTTGGCCGACTTGTTTTCCGGCTGGAACGTGGTGAAGCCGACGCCATTGGTGCTGCCGCAGTAGTTGCCACGACCGGGACGGAATCGATAAGCCTCGTCGCCTTTAAAGAGATTGGAAATCGCAGCGCAGGTCGCCTGGCCCGGATCGACGTACTTGTTGGTGAAGCCGTTGATGATCACGCGGTCGCGGCTCGCGAGCGGCGGGGCGCCATTCAGCGTCGGGTTGTCCGCCGTGTTATCGGTATACGAGCGCTGGTAGCCGTAGACCGCGCCAGAGTTGTTGAGCTCAAGGGCGCCCATCACATCGAGATTGCCCCAGGTATGGCCGCCGCCGATCTGGAAGCGCTGGCTCTGGCCGCCGCCATCGGTATAACCACCGAGGCGCATGCCCAAGTCGACGCCTTCCATCTTCTGCTTGAGCACGATGTTGATCACGCCCGCGATCGCCGCCGAACCGTAGATCGCCGATTGGTTGCCGGTCAGCACGTCGATGTGGTCGACCATGAAGTTCGGGATCGTGGTCAGGTCGACGAAGTTGCTATTGCTGTTGTACAGGAACGGGTAGTCCGCAAGCGGCTTGCCGTTGAGCAGTACCAGGGTGAAGCTCGGATCGAGGCCGAGCAGGCTGACCGTGCTCGCACCCGGCGTGAAGCTGTTGGTGAACTGGCTGTCCTGCACCGAACCCACTGCGGTCGGCAGCGAACGCAGCGCGTCATAGACGTTCTTGAAGCCTTCACGCGTGATGTCCTCACCCGTGATCGTGATGACGGGCGACGCCGTCTCGATCTGCGCGCGCGGAATCAGCGAGCCGGTGACGACCACACCTTGAAGCTCGGTAGTTTCCTTCTTTTTGTCCTTGCTCTCAGGCTGATCGCCGGCGCTCTGCGCCCAGGCGCTGCTGAGCGACATGCTCGCGCACAGGCCCATGATGATGGAAGAGACGAGTAAGCGTTGTTTCATTGTTGTTCCCCGACCGAATGAAAAGAAGCCGCACGGCAACTTGGCCATGCGACCGATTCTTGGTAAGTGCCTGGTTGCCTGGCGGCCGCCGACCCATCTGCAGCTCGCATCGGTCCGACCGCTCAAAACGAGACGGAATACCCAACACCCGTCTCCGGACCATAACAAAAGGTTAACTTTCATGTCAATTTATCGACACGGCGCGTATGCCAGTCGCGGCCCCTAACTGAACAGCAGCGCAAGGACACACGCGACGCGCGCGCCTGCCGTTGCGTCCGTAATGGGGCTAGAATTCATTCCGAGCCGACGAAGCCGGCCGCCCTACGCGCGCCGGCAAAGCGTCGACCCGGAGACAGTCAATAAGGAGACACATCATGCGAATTCACACCGCCGCCGGCTTCGCCGCGCTGCTTCTCGCCGGCTGCGGCTCGTCGGCCCCGCCGCCGCCGCCGCCGCCCAGCGTCGCCCCGATTGCTAATGCCGTGAGCGGCGCGATCAGCCTGCGCGAGCCACGCGAACTGAGCGATGCGGCCAAGGCCGACCTCAAGGTCGTCGATGTCGCGCACCCGGAAACGGTCCTCGCCCAAGCGACGCTGCCGAACGCGAACAAACTGCCGCTCGCCTTCAATCTGCCGATCGACCCGGGCAAGGTCGATCCGAAAGGCACTTATGAACTGCAGGCGATGCTCACCGATGGCGACCGGCGCTTTCTGCCGGTGCTGCAGTACCCGGTGCTGACCAACAAGGCGCCTGCCGCGAAGCTTGAAGTGCTGCTCGCGCCCGAGCCGACACCGGCGGAGAAGATGTATGCGGAATTCCGCAAGGCCTACGGCCAGGTCGCGAATCTGAAGCAGATCAGCGGCAACTCGATCAACGACAAGTCGACCAGCGCATGGAATGCGTTCCTGTCCAACGGCAAGGTCAAATTCGTCACCGAGACGACCGACCTCGACGAGGACAAGGGCCGCATTATCATGAAGATCGGCTATCACGAGGACGGGCCGTGGGTAATCGTGCGCGACGAATGCCCGGCCGGCTCGAACCGTCCGTTTGCGACCACCAAGATCGGCTGGGACGAACGCGGCACGATCGTGCTGCGCGAACGCAGCGGCGGCGGCGATGTATCCGACGCCGACGCGAAGGCGCAGTTTGCGCATGCGCAAGCCGCTTATAAGGTCGCGCAGGCGCGCGCGCCGGCCCCACGGAAATAACGCGACGGTTCGACGACGCGGTACAACAAAATCCCGGCGCAAAGCCGGGATTTTATTTTGCGTCAGCTACGCCGCGCTTTGGCAAATGCATCGGCGAGCGCATTGTTCGCTGCGGGACCACCAGCCGCCTTCGGCTGGTTCGTGCGCGCCGCACCTGGTGTCGGCCGTGCGTCGCGCGGCGTACGCGTGCCCGCATCGCGCGCCGGTCCAATCGGATCGTCGAGGCGCATCGTCAATGCAATACGCTGGCGCGCGAGATCGATTTCAAGCACCTTGACCTTGACGATGTCGCCGGCCTTCACCGCCTCACGCGGATCCTTGACGAATTTGTTCGAGAGCGCGGAAATGTGCACGAGGCCGTCCTGGTGCACGCCGATATCGACGAAGGCGCCGAACGCCGCGACGTTCGATACGCGACCTTCGAGCACCATGCCCGGTTTCAGATCTTTCAAATTCTCGACGCCGTCGGTGAAGCTCGGCATCACGAACTGCGGACGTGGATCGCGTCCGGGTTTTTCGAGTTCCTTGAAGATGTCGCGTACGGTCGGCAGACCGAATTTCTCGTCGGTATACTTTTCCGCCTTAAGTGCGCGCAGGAACGCGGTGTCGCCGATGATCGTGCGCATCTCGCGTTTGGAGTCGGCGAGGATGCGCTCGACCACGGGATAGCTTTCCGGATGCACGCTCGACGCATCGAGCGGATCGTCGCCGGCCGGAATGCGCAGAAAGCCCGCGCACTGCTCAAAAGCCTTGTCGCCGAGGCGCGGCACCTTTTTCAGCGCTGTGCGCGTGCGGAACGCGCCGTTCGCGTCGCGGAACTTGACCACATTCTCTGCCACGCTCGGTGTGAGCCCCGCAACGCGCGCAAGCAACGGTACCGAGGCTGTGTTCACGTCGACGCCGACGGCGTTGACGCAATCCTCGACGATGCCGTCGAGCGCGCGTGCGAGCTTCACTTGATTGACGTCATGTTGATACTGGCCGACTCCAATCGCCTTCGGTTCGATCTTGACCAGTTCGGCGAGCGGGTCCTGCAGGCGTCGAGCGATCGACACCGCGCCGCGCAGGCTGACGTCGAGTTCGGGAAATTCCTTCGCCGCGGTTTCCGATGCGGAGTACACCGAGGCTCCGGCTTCGCTCACGACGATTTTCGCAAGCTTCAATTCGGGATGCTTGCGCATCAACTCGCCGACGAGTTTGTCAGTCTCGCGCGAAGCGGTGCCGTTGCCGATCGCGATCAGATTCACGCCGAGCTGCTTGCAGCCCGCAGCGAGCTGCGCGATCGACTTGTCCCATTCGTTGCGCGGTTCGTGCGGATAGATCACTCCGGTCGTGAGCACTTTGCCGGTCGCGTCGACCGCGGCGATCTTCACGCCCGTGCGTATGCCCGGATCGAGCCCGAGCACGACCTTGGCGCCGGCCGGCGCGGCCATCATGAGATCCTTGAGGTTGCTCCCGAATACGCGGATCGCCTCATCCTCGCCCGCCTCGCGCGCGCGTGCGAACAGGTCGAGCACGAGTTGCAGGTGTAATTTTCTACGCCAGGCCTGGCGGGAGGTTTCCTTGAGCCAGGCATCGGCGGGGCGTCCGCGATCGGCGTAGCCATAATGCGCAGCGACGCGGCCTTCGGCTTCCGCATGGCCCTGGTCGACAGCTGTATTTGAGAGCGTGGGCGCTTTTTTATCTTCGCGCGCTGGGACGTGCGCTGAAGTACTGCCTGGCTCCAGCTCCAGATCTAGCACGCTCTCATTGCGTGCGCGAAACAACGCGAGCAGGCGATGCGACGGAATTGTCTTGATTGCCTCGGCGTGATCGAAATAGTCGCGATATTTCGCGCCTTCGGCCTCCTTGCCCGCGACGACCTTGGCGCGAATCTGCCCGCGCTCCCACAGCCACTCGCGCAATGCGCCGACCAGCGCCGCGTCCTCGGTGATTTCCTCGAGTACGATTGCGCGCGCGCCATCGAGCGCGGCTTTGGTGTCGGCGATATTCTTCGTCGCATCGATATACGCAGCGGCGAGCGCTTCGGGTGTTTCCGAGGGATTCGCACGCAGCGCATCGGCCAACGGCTGCAAGCCCGCCTCGCGCGCAATCTGCGCCTTGGTGCGGCGCTTAGGCTTGTACGGCAAGTACAGATCTTCGAGGCGCGCCTTGGTGTCGGCTTCGAGTATCTGCGCTTTCAATTCGTCGCTGAGCTTGCCCTGCTCGGCGATGCTCGCGAGGACCGCGTCGCGGCGCTCGCCAAGTTCGCGCAGGTAACGCAGGCGCTCTTCGAGCAGGCGCAGTTGCGTGTCGTCGAGACCGCCAGTGACTTCCTTGCGATAGCGCGCGATAAACGGCACGGTCGCACCTTCATCCAGCAATTGCACCGCAGCCGCGACTTGCGCAGGTTTTGCGGCGATCTCAACAGCAATTTTTTGTTCGATGGCGAGCATGGATCCGGGGAGCGACCTTCAATCAAGCGGGAGCTGCATTGTAGTGACGGAATACGGCTTGCAATCCAGCGCCCGATTGTGATCGCGATTCGTGCGGTCGTGACTGGTGCGATCCGGACTGCGGGGGTTGCGCCGGCCGATTTAGCTCAGGGAAATTTTCCAAGCAGGAACGTCCCGCCGGCGAACAGGCTGCGATCGTGCGCGGCGCGATCGAGGTTGCGCGCCGCGCCGAAATCGAACACGACGCGGCGCGACAAGTTGTAGTTGATCGCGCCCAAAACCTGATGCGTCGCGCCTGCGCCGCGTTGCGCGGTGCCGGAGAGCTCGATCGCGACCCCGAATGTCTCACCGAGCGGATGCGACAACGCCGCCGCCCACGCGCCCTGCCATAGCGACGCGCGCGGCTGCTTGAGCGTGTAGCGCGTACCGCCGAGGTTGAGATCGAGATGGCTGGCGCCGAGATCGGTGCTGAAGATGCCATTGATCAGCCATGCGGGTTTGCCGACGCCGAGCTTGCGCGCGGCGGTCGGCATGTCGACGCCCGCCTCGATGCCGAAGGCGACGCCTTCGCGCAAGGCGAAGCGCTGCTTCCATTCGAGCAACGTGTCGCCGAAGCCGGATGCGTGCGAACCGTCTGTAGCGCTAAGGCGATCGTAGGCATTGCCGCCGAGCAGCAGACCCGAGTCCGCATTGAACGCGTATTTGAGCAGCCACGGCAAGGTATCTGTGCGCATGCCGTCGGCGCCATGCACGTGCAGACCGCCTGTTTCGAATTCGAACCAACCCGGCACCGGCAAGTCGGCCGGGTTGGAGACGGTGGGACGATACGGCGTGACGGTCGGTGCGTCCGCACCTTCGCCCTGCGCAACGATCGCATGGCTGGCCAGATAAAGTGCGACCAGGGCTGCGCGCGATGCGTAGCTCGCTCGCATGCTCAAGCGACGTGTCGCTGCGGACTGCGCTTCAGATGCACGAGTAATAGCGAGATCGCCGCCGGCGTGACGCCGGAAATGCGCATCGCCTGTCCGATCGTCTGCGGCTGGCTCTTTTTCAGTTTCTGCATGACTTCGGCGGACAAGCCGCGCACCGCGCCATAGTCGAACGCGACGGGAATCGCGGTGTCTTCGTTGCGCCGCTGGCGCGCGATCTCGTCGTTCTGGCGTTCCAGGTAACCGGAATACTTCGCCGCGATCTCGACCTGCTCAGCTACGCGTGCGTCATCGACTGCAGGACCGAGCCCGGGCACGCGCATGAGCTGCACGTAGTCGAGCTCGGGGCGGCGCAGCAGATCGAGCGCGTGCGTTTCGCGCGACAGCGGCACGGCGAGCGTATCCATCACCTCGCGTCCGAGCGCATTGCCTGGCGCGGCCCATACGCTTTGCAGGCGCTGCGTCTCGCACGCGACCGCGTTGCGCTTGCGACAGAACGCCTTGTAGCGTTCTGCGTCGAGACTGCCCAGCTCATGGCCTTGGTCGCACAGGCGCAAATCAGCGTTGTCCTCGCGCAGATGCAGACGATATTCCGCGCGCGAAGTGAACATGCGATACGGCTCGTTCGTGCCGTTGGTGATCAGATCGTCGATCAATACGCCGATATAGGCCTCGTCGCGTCGCGGCGTCCACGGCACCTTGCTTTGTGCCGCGCGTGCGGCGTTGAGACCGGCGATCAGGCCCTGCGCTGCAGCCTCTTCGTAGCCGGTCGTCCCGTTGATCTGCCCGGCGAAATACAGACCCTCGATCGCCTTGGTTTCGAGCGAGGCCTTGAGCCCGCGCGGATCGAAATAGTCGTACTCGATCGCATAGCCAGGCCGCGTGATATGCGCATGCTCAAAGCCTTTGATCGAACGCACCAGCTCAACCTGCACATCGAATGGCAGCGAAGTCGAGATACCGTTCGGATAAATCTCAGTCGTGCTCAGACCCTCGGGCTCGACGAAAATCTGGTGCGCGGATGTCTTCGATCGACGGGCAATAGCGCGGACCAACGCCTTCGATCACGCCGGTGTACAGCGGCGAGCGATCCAGTCCGGCGCGGATGATTTCGTGCGTGCGTTCGCTCGTATGCGTGATCCAGCACGGCACCTGGCGCGGATGATCGGCGGCCGAACCCCAGAACGAAAATACCGGCAGCGGCGTGTCGCCCGGCTGTTCCTGCAAATCAATGTAATCGATGCTGCGTCCGTCGATGCGCGGCGGCGTGCCGGTCTTCAAACGATCGACCGTGAGCGGCAGTTCGCGCATACGCGCAGCGAGGCGCGAAGCGGGCGGATCGCCGGCGCGACCGCCCGGATGATTTTCGAGACCGACATGGATCTTGCCCGCGAGAAACGTACCCGCCGTCAGCACCACGCAGCGCGCGGTGAAGCTCAGCCCCATTTGCGTGACCACGCCGGTCACACGCTCACCTGCCAGCGTCAGATCGTCGACGGCCTGCTGGAAGATGACGAGATTTTCCTGCGTTTCCAGCCGCTGGCGGATATACGCTTTATATAGCGCACGGTCGGCCTGGCAGCGCGTCGCGCGTACGGCCGGACCCTTCGACGCATTTAGGATGCGCCACTGGATCCCGGCATGATCGGCGCCTTGCGCCATCACGCCGCCGAGCGCATCGATCTCCTTGACCAGGTGTCCCTTGCCGATGCCGCCTATCGCCGGGTTGCAGCTCATCTGCCCCAGCGTCTCGATGTTGTGCGTGAGCAGCAGCGTGCGCGCGCCGAGACGCGCGGAGGCAAGCGCGGCTTCGGTGCCGGCATGGCCGCCACCAACCACGATCACGTCAAAATGTATTAGATGCTGCATAGATGAACCTTAGTTAGCCGGCACCGTCGGTCACTAGACTCGAACTTCGTGTTCTCGCCAAGTGACCCTGCCCTCGGCTCCTGCCTCGGGCGCTCACGGGCGCGAACTGCGCTACTCCGCAGTTCGCGAAAGCCCCCGCTCGCCCGGCATGGCCGCCACCAACCACGATCACGTCAAAATGTATTAGATGCTGCATCAATGAACTCTGGTTAGCCGGCACCGTCGGTCACTAGACTCGAACTTCGTGTTCTCGCCAAGTGACCCCGCCCTCGGCTCCTGCCTCGGGCGCTCGCGAGCGCGAACTGCGCTACTCCGCAGTTCGCGAAAGCCCCCGCTCGCCCGGCATGGCCGCCACCAACCACGATCACGTCAAAATTTGTCAGCTGCTGCTGCATGGATGAAATGTACTTAAGCTGTGCCTTGCCTCTGCGCGGGCGCGAATCGCGCGCGATCCTCCGGCCGGGTGTGCAAGCCTATGATGGCTGGGTCGAAATTTGTCAGCCGCCGCTGCATTGGGGACGCTTTCTCGACTGCGCGCATTCGCCCCCGGATGGCGCGCCTTCCTTTGCAATTCTACTGAAATTTCAGCTGCTTGCGCGGATGCCACAATCCAGGCCTGTGCTTGGCATAAAACCTGCTTTATTTACTTTGCACTTCACACAATCGCACAGCCGGACGCCGATGGCGCGCTGATGATTGGGATTACAGGGACCGATTAGCGACGGTGTGAAGGACGCAGAAGGAGCCAGGGGAAGGGATTCCCGGATGGAAAGGCTGGCGCCCGGCGGTCTTAGGAACAGGGGGAATCCAAGAGGACCGTATGCCGGGCGCCAGTAACCCAATTCTGCACTAGCAAGATAGCTCCGAAACTATCCCACTTCAAGTCTTTCGAAGCTCGGCGCGCAGCGTACTCGTTGCGTGCCGGCACGTCTGTGACTCATCGCGCATTGTAACTGCTCGCCCTCCCTGGGCGACCGTCAAATTTGGACGTTTTGCGTCAGCCCAAACGTCAACACCGGCGAATCTCGCGCTTTTGACTGGAAAATTTCGCGAACCAGTTTGCATAAACTAACGTTGGCACGGTCCCTGCTTTTCCTCTAGGCGTAAAGCCGAAAACGTATCTCAAGGACTAAAGGGGGAATCCTCATGCTCGCCGAAACCAGCACCAGCAACACCACCTTCCTGCGTCACGACCTGATGATCGAACTCTTCCGCCTCGAAATGGCGATGGAAGACTCTAACCGTCAGGGCGCGAACGACGATTCGATCGATACTCTGCAGTCCAAGCATGCGCGCGTCGCCGATGCGCTGAGCAAGCTGGCCAATCTGCACTAAAAGGTTTTGTGCATGCGGGCGCGTCGGGGGGCGCGCTCGTGTGCATCTCTCTGCCGCGCGATACGCTCAATGTATCGCAGCGACGATCTCAGGTTAGTCCCGCTTTGGCGGGATTTTTTTTGCGCACGCGAAACGCCTCGCGGCGCTTTTGGATTTGTGTATTCCGGCTTTCCTTTAGAATAAGGGCATGTCCGCGCTCAATACAGCAACCGTATCCACTGAACCCGCTGTCGCAATCGACATTGCGGCGATTCGCGCCGCAGCGCTGCGCCTGGCGCCCTACGCATATCGCACGCCGGTGCTGCGCACGCGCGGTATCGACGCCCTCGCGCAGGCGCAACTCGCATTCAAGTGCGAAAACTTCCAGCGCGCCGGCGCGTTCAAGTTCCGCGGTGCCTGCAATGCGGTGTGGTCGCTGAGCGATACACAGGCCACGCATGGTGTGGTCACGCACTCATCGGGCAATCACGGCGCCGCGCTCGCGCTCGCGGCGCGCACGCGCGGAATCGCCGCGCATGTCGTGGTACCCGAAGGCACGGTGAAGCCCAAGCTGGCCGCGATCGCGTCCTATGGCGCAACGCTGCATTACTGCGCGCCTACACTCGCCGCGCGCGAAGCGGGCGCCGAGCAGGTGCGCCGCGAAACCGGCGCGACACTCGTACATCCGTTTACCGATCCCGCCGTGATCGCAGGTCAAGGTACTGCGGCGCTCGAACTGATCGAAGATGTCGGTGCGCTCGACGCCTTGATCACGCCGATCGGTGGCGGCGGTTTGATCGGCGGTACGGCCACCGCGGCGCATGCGCTGCATCCGGCGATGGATATTTTTGCCGCCGAGCCTGAAGGCGCGGCCGAGGCCTACGAATCGCTGCAGCGCGGTACGCGCGTCACGACTCTGATCCCGCATACGATCTGCGATGGTCTGCGCGGCATCATCGGTGAGATCAATTTCGACCTGGTGCGCGCGCATCGCGTGCGTGTATTGAAAGTCAGCGACGCCGAGACCATCG
>VBNZ01000077.1:0-2578 GCA_005877675.1 Gammaproteobacteria bacterium | reverse complement strand
TCCGGCGGCAATCTCGACCTGGATGCGCTGCCATGGCACTGACAAAATCCGGCGCGCCCGACGTGCGTTCGCGCTGTTCCTGGGTCGACGGTGGCAATGCGCTTTACTACGCCTACCACGATACCGAATGGGGCGTGCCGCTGCACGATGACACGCAGCTGTTCGAGTTCCTCGTGCTCGAAGGTGCACAGGCCGGGTTGTCGTGGAGCACGGTGCTGAACAAACGCGACGCTTATCGCAAGGCATTCCGCGGTTTCGACATTGCGCGCGTTGCGCGCATGACCGACGCAGCGCTGGAAAAATTACTGCTCGATCCCGGCGTCATCCGCAACCGGCAAAAAGTATACTCGGCGCGCAACAACGCGCATGCCGCGCTGCGCGTGATCGACGAATGCGGCAGTCTGGATACCTACTTCTGGTCGTTTGTCGACGGCAAGCCGATCGTCAATCGCTGGCGCCGGCGCGGCGATGTGCCCGCGCGTACCGAACTATCCGATCGGCTCAGCCGCGATATGCAGCAGCGCGGTTTCAATTTCGTCGGCTCGACCATCATCTACGCGCATATCGGCTGCTTCCGGCATAAAGAGGTGTAGCGCCGTCGTCGCGTGCGACTGCGATGCGCAGGACGACTCGGCAAACAGCCTGAGCTTGCCGAGCGCGACCTCCCACTGCCGACCGATCATTTCGAGCGTGCGCCGCGCTTCGGCGATCCGCGTCGGGTCGAGCTGCCACAGATGTTCGCATCTCAACTTCGCGTCGTGTGCGACCAAGGATCTACCGGTACTTGCCGAGGCGGGCATGCGCCACGCTGCGCTTACGCATGCGCTCGTCTTGGGGGCTGCGCCAGTCCGCGACTTAGCGGCGCGAGCCGCGCAATCGTTCGACGGGGAAACTTGCGATTTCTGCGCCGCCGCTGCGTCGCGGCTGACCCGGATCGGGCGCGAAAGCGTGCGCGTAGATCACCTCATAGGTCGCCGGCAGCACGCCTTCGGCGCGATGCGCTTCATATGCCTGTGCCACTGCACGCAGGTGCGTAAGCGAGGTCAACCCGCGCGCACGGCGCGCATCGGCATTGGTCGCGCCGATAGCCTTGAGTTCGGTGAAATATTCCGCATCGAGCACCGGATCGCGAAAGCCGGCATGCACGAGCGCATCGCCGACACGCGCGATATCGGCGAACGTGCTGACATGCGGCGCGCGATCGACGTTGGCCCAAGCATCACGCAATTCATGCAGCGTATCCGGACCGAAAGTCGAGAACGCAAAATAACCGCCAGGCCGCAACACACGGCGGCATTCATCGAACAACGCGGGCAGATCATCGATCCACTGCACGCAGAGATTCGAAAACAATAGGTCGATGCTCGCATCGGCGAGCGGCAACGCACGCGCATCGGCGTTGACGCGCTGGATCGGCCGCAGCCACGTGGGCTTGATCAGTCGCAGCATCGGTGCGGCGAGATCGAGCGCGACGACCTGCGCCGACTTCCAGCGCTGGCGCATTGCGGCCGCCGCGTGGCCAGGTCCACAGCCCAGATCGAGCACGCGCGCGGGCGGCGTTGCGACATAGTCGAGGCGTTCGAGCAGACGCTGTTCGACTTCATGCTGCAGCACTGCGTGCATGTCGTACGTCTGCGCGGCACGCGCGAACGCGCGTTGCACATGCTTCGTGTCGAACGGCGGACTCACGCGTCTGCGATCCCTTGCGCAAAGCAGTCGATCGCTTGCGCGACTTCGTCCGCATGGCTGATGAAAGGCGCATGCCCGCTAGCCATTTCCACAAATTCTCCTTTTCCACTTTGCACGCTCGCCCAGCGCATGGCGGCGGGCGGCACGAGGCGGTCGCGGCGTCCGGCGATCCACAGGTGCGGCATCGTGAGTTCGCGCAGACGCGCGCGCAGATCGACGGATTCGAGCAGCGCGAGACCCGCTTCGAGTGCTGCGATATGCGGCTCGCCGTGCGCAAACACGCGTGTCTTCAGATCGCGTAACTCGGATTGCGCATGCGCCGAACCGAGCGTTTCGAGCGCGAGGAAACGTTCGATCGTCTCGCGATAGCGCTGATGCAGGCCTGCGCCAAATTGCTCGAATACTTCCAGTGCAACACCATGCGGCCAATCGGGCGCGACGACGAAGCGCGGCGATGCGGCGATCAACACAAGACCACGCGCATGCGTGTTTGGATCGAGCGCCGCCTGCAGCGCAACGAGCCCGCCGAGTGACCAACCCAGCCAGATCGCATCGCGCGGCACGGCGGCGGCAATACGCGCGGCCCACCTGCTCGTGTCGGCGGCGTTGGCGTCGGTACCGCTATAACCATGCCCCGGCAGATCGACCAGATGCAGGCGAAAGCGCGGCGCAAGCAGTTCGGTCAGCGGCGCGAAGATGCCCGCGTGCATCGCCCAGCCATGCAACAGCACGAGATCGGGGCCATTGCCGGTTCGCGCGACATGCAGATTCATAGCGTGGCGCCCCGGCGCGGCGCGCGGCGCGTGCGCGAGGGCGCGCGCCCGTCGCGTGCGCGTCCGAGCGCGCGCGCGAGGGTATTCAGCAGCCCTTCGACTTCAGCCTCTTCATG
>VBNZ01000137.1:10899-14426 GCA_005877675.1 Gammaproteobacteria bacterium | reverse complement strand
CCGATGATGCGCGTCGCGGTGAGTTCAAGAATGCGCAACGCTGCGCCAGGAGCAGATCGCGCCTACGGTCGCGCAGCAATTCGTATCGGGCGACGACAACACTGGAAAACCGATTCCACTGAGCAGCAACTCAAATAACGCAATCGGCGCGCTATATTGCGGAATCGCGCAGCGCCGTGACCAGGCGACGCACTTCGGCGACATCGCTGCGCAGCTCGCCCGCATCCATGCCCGGCGACGCAGCAGTCGCGTGATGCGCGCGCGCAGCGCGCATGCGCTTGGCCGAGGCGTGGAATTCGCGCGCGCCGGTTTGCGTGCGCAGCGCGGCGATATTCGTCGCATCGACACCGGCGCCGGCCATGATCGCGATGCGGCCTGCGGCCTGCGCGACGAGATCGCGGATCAACGCCGCGCCCGCGAGCGCACTCGCCTGTCCGCCTGAGGTCAGCACGCGCTCGCAACCGAGTGCGATCGCGTCTTCGAGCGCCTGGCGCGGATCGCGCGTCAGATCGAACGCGCGATGAAAGGTGACACCCAGTTTGCCCGCCGCGCCGATCAGCGCCCGGCAGCGCGGCAAGTCCACATTGCCGTCCGCGTCGAGCGCGCCGAGCACGACGCCGTCGCAACCCTCTGCCACGCAATGTTCGATGTCGCGCTGCATCGTTTCGCACTCGGCGTCGTCGTAGACGAAGTCGCCCGCTCGCGCGCGGATCAGCACGTAAATCGGAATCTTCACCCGCTCGCGTACGAGCGCGATCGTCGCGTGCGAGGGTGTGAGTCCGCCGACTTCGAGCGCAGCGCACAGCTCGATGCGATCGGCGCCGCCTTCCTGCGCCGCGAGCGCAGAGGCGAGCGAGTTTGCTGCGATTTCAAGCTCGACGGCGTTCACTTCTGCTCACCCGTGTAGATCGATGCCGCATCGATCAGCTTGTCGTGCGCGCCCGGACCTGCGTCCTGCATCGCATAGACAAAACCCTTGTGCAGCGCATACGCGCCGGCCTCACCGCGCTTGTTCATCGCGAGAAAGCACACCTGCAGATGCTTGCTCGCCTCGGGCCGCTTGCGCACGACTCGCGCAATCGCAAGACGGCACGCCTCGCGCGGCGTATGACCCTGACGCATCATTTCCACCACGAGAAAACTCGCGGCGTTGCGGATCATCTCCTCGCCGACGCCCGACGCGGTGGCTGCACCGACCTCGTTGTCGACATACAACCCGGCGCCCACGACCGGACTGTCGCCGACGCGGCCGTGCAGCTTCCACGCCATGCCGCTCGTCGTGCACGCGCCCGCGAGATGACCTTGCGCGTCGAGCGCGAGGATGCCGAGCGTATCGTGATCGCGCGCATCGCCCGCACGCTCGGCATTGATCTTCGGTTTGTATTCGGCGGTCTTGAGCCACTCGCGCCATGCGGCTTTGGCCGTATCGGTCAGGAGCGGCGTCTTCTCGAAACCCTGCGCAAGCGCAAACTGCTGCGCGCCCGCGCCGACGAGAAAAACATGCGGCGACTTTTCCATTACCGCGCGTGCGACCGATACCGGATGCGCGATGTCCTCGATCGCCGCGACCGCGCCGCAGCGTCCGTCGCCGGTCATGATGCTCGCATCGAGCGTGAGCACGCCGTCGCGGTCGGGATTGCCGCAATGCCCGACGGTCGAATTGCACAGATCGGCCTCGGCCCAGCGCGCGCCGGCCTCGACCGCATCGAGCGCACTGCCGCCACTGCCGAGCACCTGCCACGCCGCGCGATTCGCGCCAACACCGAAATCCCAGGTCGAGACGACGCGCGCTGTGGTTCTATCGGGTGCCGACGCGTGTGTTTCGGCCGCGAGCGCGAGCGCGGCGGAAGTTGCGAGTGAAGTCCTGAGAAAGTCTCTGCGATTCGCCATCGACCAATATCACCTTATAGTGCGTGTTATGGCGTGCCCGGAGGAATTCGAATCCTGACTCACCTTGGGTTTTGTCTTCGCGACTGCGCTGATCCGCGATCTCGTGTCCGGGAAATATCTGACCTAGGTCACGAGACAATCGCGCGGCGGGCGTTGCGAATTTCCCGATTACCTTAAACCGTTTATTCCTCCATGGAAATGCATTTGTTTTAACGCACGGGTTTTCGAGGAATGCTTGTGCGGTAACCGCCAAATACAGGTTGCAGAGCGCCGCACGCAAGAGCCATTCGCACGGCATCGCTATACTTGGTCCATCGGCCCGATATCGCGCCGATGGAGTGGGAACCAATGTCACAACAATCACAGCTGCGCGGTCTCCGCGACGGCGATGCTGATCGCTCTGGCACGATGGCACGGAGCCCGCAACGATGAGCGGGCGCAAACCGAAGGGCTTCACGCGCCGCGAGTTCGGCGCAAGCGTGCTCAGTGGCGCCACGCTGCTCCTCGCAGACCGGCACACACGCGCCGACGAGGCGGCGTACGACGTCGTCGTGGTGCGCGACGTGATGGTGCCAATGCGCGACGGCGTACATCTGGCCAGCGACATCTATCTGCCTGGGCGCGACGGCAAGGCCGTTACGCAACGTTTTCCGGTGATCCTAGAGCGTACGCCTTACGACAAGACTGCCGCGAGCCGGTCCGAGCGCACGCCTGCGGAAGAGAAACCGAAGTCGCGCGCCGATGTCGCTGCATTCTTCGTGCGCAACGGCTACGTGGTGATCTATCAGGACTGCCGCGGCCGCTACAAGTCCGAAGGCGAGTTCGTCAAATACCTCGCCGATGGCCATGACGGCTACGACACCTGTGCGTGGATCCTGCGTCAGGCGTGGTCGAACGGTCGGATCGGCACGATGGGTCTGTCGTATGCCGCGCACACACAAGGCGCACTCGGCAGCGCGGGGGCACCTGGCGTCAAGGCGATGTTCCTTGATTCCGGCGGCTTTGCGAACGCCTACCAAGGCGGCATTCGCCAAGGTGGCGCTTTCGAGATGAAGCAAGCCACCTGGGCCTACAGCGAGGCGCTCGCCAGTCCACGCGTACACGCCGACGCGAAGGCGTTCGCCGCGCTCAAGGCCGTCGATATCGCGAGTTGGTTTCATCGTTTGCCTTGGCACTGCGGCGATTCGCCGCTGAGCGCAGCACCCGAGTACGAGGCGTATCTGTTCGACCAGTGGCAACACGGTCGCTTCGACGCCTACTGGAAGCAGTTGGGCATCTACGCCGAGGGCTACTACGACCGGTACTGCGATGCGGCGATGGTGCACATGTCGTCTTGGTACGATCCGTATCCGCGCACGGCGACACAGAACTACATCGCGCTGTCGCGGCGCAAGCGCGGTCCGGTGCGACTGATTCTCGGCCCATGGACGCACGGCGATCGCCAGCTGACGTATGCGGGCGGCGTCGACTTCGGGCCGGCATCGACGGTCGACGGCAACCTCGCGAGCGATTTCCTTACGCTGCGCCTGCGCTGGTTCGACCGCTGGCTCAAGGACAAGACGAACGGCGTCGATGCCGAGCCCGCGGTGCGCCTGTTCGTGATGGGCGGCGGCAGCGGACGCAGGAATGCGCAGGGC
>VBNZ01000137.1:6695-10880 GCA_005877675.1 Gammaproteobacteria bacterium | reverse complement strand
GAAGAACTGGCCGATTCCCGATGCGCGCGAGACCCCCTATTACCTGCATCGCGACGGAACACTGTCGCCGCACAAGCCCGGGGAAGCGTCGGCATTCCGCGAATACCTCTACGATCCGCATCATCCGGTGCCGACAATCGGCGGCACGGTCACGTCGGGCAAGCCGGTGATGGTCGGTGGCGCTTTCGATCAGCGCGAGGCGCCGCAGTTCTTCGGTTCGCAGGCACCGTATCGAGCGCTGGCCGAGCGCGAAGATGTCCTGGTTTTCCAGACCGCACCCCTGGTCGAAGACATGGAAATCACCGGGGCGATTTCTGCGCAGCTGTGGATCTCGTCCGACTGCCCGGATACCGATTTTACGATCAAGCTTATCGACGTCTATCCGCCGAACGACGACTACCCGCAGGGCTACGCGATGAATCTAACCGACGGCATTTTGCGTGTGCGCTATCGCGACTCGTGGGAAAAGCCTGCGCTGATGACACCCGGCCGCGTGTACGCGATCCGCATCGAGGCGTTTCCGACCAGCAACCTGTTTGCGCGCAGACACCGCGTGCGCATCGACGTTTCGAGCAGCAACTTTCCGCATTTCGATTTCAATCCGAACAGCGGGGAAGACGAAGGCCGCGCCGAGAAGCTGCGTGCGGCGACCAATCGCGTCTACCTCGACCGCGAACACCCCTCACATGTGCGCCTGCCGCTGATACCGAAGCGCGCGTAGACGAGATCGCGCGCGCCCGGGTTAGAGCACGTGCGCGACGGCCTCATCGTCCGACGAGACGACCGTCACCGCTACCCGGAAACATCGATGAACGTGCCGGAGGTGTATGCGGCCTGCGACGACAGCAACCACAAGATGGCATGCGCGGCCTCGATCGGTTCACCACCGCGGCCCAGCAGTATCGACTTCCGAAGTCTCTGCACGCGCTTGGTATGGCCACCGCAGGTGTGAATGTCTATGGATGAAGCCGGGGCGCACGGCATTGATGCGAATTCCTTGGTTGGCGACTTCCTTCGCCAGTCCAATCGTAAAGGCGTCCACGGCGCCTTTTGACGCCGCATAGTCGACGTATTCGCCGGGTGAACCGATTCGCGCGCGGCTGCGGACGACACGTTGCCGATGGCACCTCCTGCACCACCTTGTGCGGTGGACATGCGGCGCACCGCTTCCCGCGTGCACGGGATGATTACGACCCAGAGCAGAGCTGTCGCAGTCAATGATGGGTCCGAGTGTCTAGGGAACTCTGCTCGATTAGTTCTGAATCGCCGTGATCGTTCGAGTTTAGACGTTTACGCGAATTGAATCCGAGCTTCCTTTGTCGACCCGAAGCGGACATCTGAACCTCAACCCCTTTGCAAAGTGGCTTTGGCACTTCTGTAGCCGACGTAGGGCCCGCAGGCGCCTACGCGGGCTACTGGCTCACTGGCGGCGCGGGGAAGACGATATTCAATGCGCTCATCACGCTGCCGATATGGGCTGCCGCTCCCGATTGCGGGCCAAGCGCATCAGGACTCTTCGCTTGTAACAATCCAACCGCCAGGAACGCCGTGGGATCTGCCGTAGGCAGAAGTACAAGCGACCCGGAATCGCCATGATCGCAGAACGCGCCGGTGATCAATATCAGGTTCTTCATCACGACATTGCCGTCGAAGGCCGTGACATTTAGCGCCCAGATTGAACCCGAGGTCACCAATGAGGTGGCGCCGGATTTCACAACCGTCTTGTTGAGATCCGACAGTTGAAGGATGTAGCTACCGGCGACCGCGCCTAAATTCAGAACGTCGTTGCTATAGGCTTCACCGGCCACCAAGCCGGAAAATCCGGCGGCGTCGACGCCGTTCGGCGCGTCGAATACGGAGTAGTTCACCTCGGAGACGTTCTCGCTGCCGTATGGCTGCTGCACCCAACGTTTGGGTGCAATGACATCTCCAAGCACATGGTTGCACGAAACACCCACCGAGAACTGCAGTACTGAATTGGATCCAGTGCTTGCGAATCCGCCCAACGTGCCATATTCGTATTGTCCAGGTGGCAATGTCCTCGTGGGCGGAGAGACTGAAATCGCGCTACCACCGATCAACGCTGCCGTTGTTGATGGTCGCTGCAGCGGGGGACCGTGGGTCCATCACTCCGATCGCGTTCACGTGTCGGGCGTACTGGACAACATCGGTAGGTACCCCTCCCACTTGTGCCGGAATGAGTTCTGCTTCGTTGAGGGCACTACGGTCCAGCTTCGCATCCACCAGTACAATGATGGCCAGCTGATCGGTTTGCACGTTGGCGGTTGTCTTGTACCCAATGCCCACCCCGTGCACGCCAGGGTGATCGAACAATTCCGCTTCAAATGTGCTTTGCACTTTCTTCAGGTCGTCGAACGTCATCATAAATCACCTCATCGCCTGGATTGCTTGACCGTAACCCGTGGTGTTTGGCGCCGCCCTTACTTGCTTCGCTTGCCGTTGCGTTTGAATCGATCGTTCAAGGCAACAAGGCGATCGATCAAACCCGGCCCTGGAAAGTCCGCCATGATCGAACCCACGCGCGTCTTGTAACCGACACCGAGTCTTTCGTACGTCAGGACATTGGTCCCTTCAAACGCAATGCTGCACACGCCTCCCGCGATGCAACTCACTCTTGGGAAGTCCGGGTAACTGTCCTTCCAGCCTGGCTCAGTTTGCCCTGTGAGCAGGCGCGGCGCGCCGGTTTGCGGGCTGGAATGCCCGCTCGCAACGAAGTACGGAAACGAACCCGTGGAGCCTGACAGGTAGTTCATGTACAGAGTGTCGCTGGCACCGTCGTTGGCCACTTTTAAATGGTTCTTGACCTTGGTCCACTTGCTGTACAAATCCCAGTTTGTGTTGAGGAGCCAATCGTTTTGCGTGTCGAAATGGTCGCCGTCTATGCCAAACCGCGTGCCGGCGGCGAAGTTCTGCAAGATCACGATCTTTCCACGCAGCTCGCGGATGCTCGGGTTGTTGCTGGCGTCCAGAGTCGGGTTCCAGAAGTGATTTTGGTAGAGCAACCAATAATGCTTGTAGAACGTTTCCTGAAATGTCTCGGTGTTGTTTTCCGGCGTGTATTCTTCCTGCACATGCATGAAGATGACTTCGCCGGGATGCTTATCCAGAAACGCTACCGCCATGTTCAACACATCGCCGAAGAATACATTCTGGAAAACCACGCCGTGATGAATCGCGAACACATCCGCGATATGTCGGCAGCGGATGTCCAGCACGCGCACACCCGACTGCAGCTGATTTGGCAGTGGCATGCTTTGCGTCTGCACGATATCGCCACCGTAGAACGACATCGTGTCGTGTGTACCAGGCAGTGAGAGCTCACTCAAGTTCACATCGTCACGCAACGGGGTCAGCCAATCGGGGTGAGACGTTCTTGCTTCCTCATCGTGGGAATAGCCGGGATTGTCGTGTGCGATCACGGCGAACGAAAACAGCGCACATGCCGCAATGAAGGCGACCTTGATGGCGAGAGCGTGGAAGGACGCGACCGCGGCGTCATGAACGGGAAAGGCGGTGCTGTATTTGATTGCCGGGTTTCGCGTAGGCATATGCTCAGCTTCCTTCGGCCGTGGGGTAGCTGTTGTCGGGATGGGACCACATGGCAACTGCGTTCTGTGCCGTGCCGGGAACAGTCGACAGGAAATGTCTCGGCAACCGGCACCAGTACTTCGCTACGCCATGAGCCGAATGCTCAGGCGCCGCGCTCGAACCTGACGACGAATCAATGCGACTTCTGAAAGACCTTACTGTAGTGGCCCGAGCATACGCTCTTTGGTAGGGCGTCGCGCATCGAAGAAATGGGGCCTCGGGTTCATTACGTATCGGCCAGGATGTTGCCTCGCATGAGGCCAGTCCACTGGGAAGACGTCTTTGAGTCCAGTTACCGTCTCGGTGCGCTTCACGGTAATTGCCGGTCAAGTGGGTATCGGCGCCTATTGGTCTTTCCGGCTGCTGGTATCCGCATGTAGCCTAGTTTCGACTTTAAAGTGCAACGCCGTATTGCTTATCGAGCGGCTGCTTTGCGGGCCATGAATTCGTGACGCGCGCTGTCCGCTGTTGGCCGGGAGGCGACTGTACCGGGGACGGTGGCCTAAGCGGAGCAGTTTGCGATGGCCACAAGTGGATGGTGGCCGCCAAGAAAATTAATTGGGCCACTGCGTGCAA
>VBNZ01000137.1:0-6689 GCA_005877675.1 Gammaproteobacteria bacterium | reverse complement strand
CAGCAGATCGCAAAAACGAGACGGTTTTCGGTCGAGCAAAGCTATGGACAACATGCGAACGGGACACCGAGCCATCAGGATACCTCTCCCAAAGCCGTCTACACCCATCTACATGTAATAGCTTCCTGCTTCGGCTTTGCTGCCGCGAATGTCTTGACGCTCGTCGGCAACCTCACGCGGGGGGTGAAAATATCGGCGGGTCGAGCAGCCAATCGCGCAATGCGGCTTTCTCCAGCGGTGGGCTGATGTAATAGCCCTGTACAAAGTCGCACCCGTATTTGCGCAGGCGCTCGAGCACGTCGCGCGTTTCCACGCCCTCGGCGACGATGCTGCGGCCAAGCTCGTGGCCGAGATTGATTGTCGAACGCACGATTGCCGCGTCGTGCTCATCTACTTTCAGTTCGGTAAACGGCAGATGCTTCAGATGCATGAGCGAGGAGTAGCCGGTACCGAAATCGTCGATCGATAAGCCGATGCCGATGTCGCGCAGCCGCTGGAACGAGCCGGCGCCGAGCGTGGCCTGTTCGAGGATGCCGCTCTCGGTGATCTCGATCGTCAAGCGCGATGGCGAGAGCCCGGCGTCGGCGAGCGTATGTGCGATGAATTCCGGCAGCCGGCTGTCGCGCAGGTTGTGCGGCGACAAGTTCACCGACACGCCGATGTCGAGGCCGGCATCCGCCCATTCGCGGCAGTCGCGTATGGCCGTCTGCAATACCCAGCGCGCGATGCGATCGATCAGTTCGTTTTGCGCAACGAGCGGCAGGAACTCGTCGGGGAGCAGCCGGCCGCGATCCGGATGATTCCAGCGCAGTAGAGCCTCCACGCGAGCAACGCGACCGCTGGCCAGTTCGATTTCCGGCTGGTAGTGCAAGGCCATGTGAGCATCGTCGATGCTCGTGCGCAACTCGCCGATCAGCCTGATGCGCCCCGGCGAATACGCATCCTGTTGCGAGTCGTAGACCATTGTGCCGGCACCGACGGCTTTGGCCGCATACATCGCCACATCCGCGCGCCGCATCAGGGTGGTCGGGTCCGCGCCGTGTTCAGGGCAGTGCACGACGCCGATGCTCGCTCCGACAACGAGCTTGTGTCCCTCGATTTCGAACGGCTGCTGCAATGCAGTCAGCAATTTCCTGCCAATTTGAGCCGCAGTGGACGCCTCATCGAGGCCGTCGAGCACGATCGCGAACTCGTCGCCGCCGAGCCGCGCGATGGTGTCGTTCGCATGCAGATGCGCACGCAGGCGAACACCGACTTTGGTCAGGAGCACGTCGCCGGTGTAATGCCCGAACGTATCGTTGATTTCCTTGAAGCCGTCGAGATCGACGAACAGTAGGGCGAACGGCGTTCCATAGTGTCGCATGTTGAGGATGCTCTGCTCGATGCGATCGTGAAGGAGTACGCGATTGGGCAAACCGGTCAGCGCATCGTGCAGGGCCTGGTGTTTGAGCGCTTCCAGATGCGCCTTGCGGTCGCTAACGTCGCGCAGTATCGCAATCCAATGATCCGGCTCGCCGGTACCGCTCGGAACAGGCATGGCATGTATCTCGAGCGCATAAACAGATTCGTCAGGCCGCAGAGCGGTGACTTCACCTTGGAACGGTTGCTTGCGCTGTACGCTTTCGAACAGCGCGCCAAGTACGCGGTCTTCGCCCACCGGCAGATGCAGATGGCGCAGCGAGCGGCCGCGCATGTCGGCGGCGGAATAGCCCGTAATGCGCGAGAAACCTTGATTGACGAAGGTGATACGCAAAGGGTCTGCGCCACCGACGTATTGCATAATTACGAATCCTTCGGCGGCGTTCTCAACCGCCGATCCGAGCAAGCGCAACTGCTCGTTGGCCTGTTCCAGTTCGTGGGTGCGTTCGGCAACGCGCTGTTCGAGCCCCTCATTTGCTTCGCGCAGTTCTTCTTCCAAGCGCTTGCGTTGAAAGAATTCGGGCACGACGCCAACGTGGTCGCCGGGCGCTGTGCCCGTGCGGCCACCGCGCTTGCGCGCATAAGCGGCGATGTGCTCTTCGATGCGTGCAGGGGGCGCCATGGCACTCCACTTCTGCAGCAACCAGCGACAAGCCGAAGCTTTCCTCGCACCACCCGGACGAGTAACCCGCGCTCATGATGCACACAGGGGCATCGCTGCGTTTGTGCTGGGCGAGCCAGGAGTGCGATTCGAACGAGAACGGATGATCGTAGAGGAGATAGTAACTTTCGTCGGGTGCGGGGCTCGACTCTGGCGAGATATCAACGAAAGCCCAACCAGAAAAAGCGAAATGGATCGGCCCTGCCGAAAGGTTGTCGATCGGATCGCTGACAGCCATCTTTTGCTGGAACGCGCGGGCGTCGGCCTTGCCGATCGCATGCGCCAAGTCGAATAGCAGATTGTTGGCGACGCTGCGCGCTTCGGGCGTGCCTTTGTCTTGGTAAAGCTTCATCACCATCTCGACGAATTCGACGGAGAGCGAAGCGGCACGCAGCAGTACATAGCGCTCGCCAGCGATGGAAATCGTCGCGGTGTCAGGGTGCTCGACGCGATCGGCAAAGTAACGCGCGACGTACTCCTGCGCGCGTAGAAAAGGCACCTCGAACTGCGCCGGGACTTTCACAGTACTGAGTCGGTTGCCGTCGACGATGCGCTTGCTTCTCGCGCGAAGTGGATGAGCCGACGCTCGCGCCGCGGCCAGCGGGTCGCGCTTTCGATGCCTTTGTGCTCATACCTGATTTGAGTGTAGTCCAAGCCGCAGCTTTCTCGCTAATGCGAATAGCGCACCCACGATCCTCAAAGCACGTAAGGTCTACTCTGGATGCCGTGCGTATCGAAGACCCGTTTCAGCCAACTATCCGAACGGAGCCACGCCAATCCAGCGCACGTGACGGAAAGCGATTGCATAGACGAAATGCGATCGCGCAACTAGTGCGCGACGAGTACCGCAGGCCGTCGCCCGCTCGGCGTTGCGTGTGTCTATTGAGGCTGCGCACGAATCGGCGTGAGCCTGCTTGATCTCCAACTGTCCGGAGCCGTTTCGCTAGAGCAAGTGAAGGCCGCCACAGATCAACGAAAGCAAGATTGAGGCGGCCGCGCAGCGCAACGCCGCGCCTGGCACACCGAAATCGGTCGCGTCGACGCGTTGCCCCAAGCAGCCGCACTTGGCGAGTTGTGCATCGATACGTTAGTGGGCTCGTTGTTCGGGGGTCTGGGTACCCAGACCCTTCGCTGGCGATGTGTCGGATTTCCCCAATGAGGCGAAGGATCGCGGCTTTTCTGAGGCTCTCGACTAGCCGCGGGCAGGTCCCAGGCAATTACTGTCAGAAGCTACAAGCAATTAGTGTCAATCGTGCTCCAAGCAATTGGTGTCAAAACTGACAGGAATTGCTGGTATGACCATTTGGGCCGCGACAGTTAAGAGGTGTGGCGCGCCCGGAGGGATTCGAACCCCCGACCAATGGCTTCGGAAGCCACTACTCTATCCAGCTGAGCTACGGGCGCGTAATACGCATGTGAAAGACAGGACGTCGCGCCCTGCCGCGCGATTATAACGCAAGCCCGCTTGCGCGACTTGCACGACCTCCTCGCGCGCGATCCTTTATCATCTGCGCCATGGACATTTTCAAGATCTTTCGCATCGAAGCCGCGCACCGGCTCACCGGCGTGCCCGCGACGCACAAATGCGCGCGCCTGCACGGGCATTCGTTCCGCATCGAGGTGCACGTGTCGGGCGAGGTCGATGCGACAACCGGCTGGGTGATGGATTTCGCCGACGTGAAAGCAGCATTCGCGCCGATTTACGATCGCCTCGATCACCACTATCTCAATGAGATCGACGGCCTCGACAACCCGACCAGCGAGCGCCTCGCGCAATGGATCTGGCGCGAACTCAAGCCGCGCCTGCCGCAACTCGCGCGTATCGTCGTGCACGAAACCTGCACGGCCGGATGCACCTACGCCGGGCCCTGAAGCCTTGCGTGCGGCCGGCGCACACGGCGTTGCGCGACGCAATAATTGAGAGCTAGAATCGGTTTGCGCAGTGCGCAAAAAGCGCTAGAAATCTGGCTTGATTATTGCTTAGTAAAGCAACTTTAACCGATTGAAACAATAAAGAAACATTCGCTTTCGCCTCGATATTGTTGCAATGCAACAAAATATGTGTATAGTGGCATCCATACTCCCAACCCATTTATACGAGGCCTACCATGTCCGAGTACTTCAACACCCAAGCCCTGAGTCTCTCGAAGAGCTTCGCCGACGCGGCGTTCAAGGCGAACACCCTTGCTTTGGAGAGCCTGGAGCGCATCACCAGCCTGCAGTTCAAGACGCTGGAAAACAACGTCACCGCAGCTGCCAGCTTCTTCTCCGAAGCCGCCGAAGCGCGTGATTTCGACGACCTCAAGACCGTGTGGCCGAAGGGCGTCAACCTGGTCAAGGAAACCGCCGAGAAGCTTTATGCCAACAGCCAGGAAGTGTTCGGCATCTCGGTCAAGACCGGCGAAGCGCTGGGCCAGCTCGCCAAGGGCAGCTTTGAACTCGCCAACGACAGCATCAAGAAGCAGACGACCGAATTCACCAACAAGGTGAACGCGGCGACCAAGAAGGCGGCGAAGTAAGCAACCTCATTCCCTAAGCGGAATCGCGCTGCGGCAACTCCCTCCCCTTAGCCGCGGTGTTTGTTTGGGCCGGACATGTTCCGGCCCTTTTCTTTGGTGTATCTGTGCGATCTTCCCTGATCGCATGAATCAAACAGTAGCTATCACCAAGAGCATCAAGAGCACATGGATTTCTCCGAATTTGCCGGGCTTATGGCAGACTCGTGCCATGCCTAGCCTGATCGTCACCTCCGGCACGCTCGCCGGCCAGGTTTTCAGCTTTTCCGACAGCGCCGTGGTCGGCCGCGGGCAGTTCTCCGACGTGCGTCTCAACGACACGACGGTGTCGCGGCGGCATGCATTGATCCGCTTGATCGGCGACAGCTACGAACTCTCCGATCAGGACAGCGTCAACGGCACGCGCTTGCGCGGCGAACGCATAGCGGCGCCAGTGCGCATCGCGGATGGCGACGAAATCGAATTCGGCGAGGTCAAGGTGGTATTCCGCGGCAGCGATCGGGGCGAAAGCGCGTCATTGGCGCCTGCCCGGACCGATGTCGAGGGACCGACGCGGTCGCCCACGATCACCGGCGGCCATCGCATCATCGCACCTGCTGTTGCGGCATCGGCGCCGGCAACGCCGGGCCTGCGCGAACTGCTCACGCGCATGAAATTGCTGTGCGATATCGGTGCGCTCGCGCGGCGCGAAGAATCGTTGCGCGTACAACTCGACTCCGCGCTCGCCGCGATCCTCACGGCGTTTCCGCTGCTTGGCCACGCAGCGGTGTACACACATGCCGGCTCGGACGAACATCTCACCACGCTCGCGCAACGCAGTAGCGGCGCAAGCGTCGCGCCCGCGCAGGCTGAGCCGTTCATGCGCGAGGCCCTGCGGCATGAATCCGGCATCAGTATCACTGACGTCGTGGCGCGCGAAGCGCTTGCTTCGCGGCTGCGTGCACCCGCGTTGCCGGCTGCAATGCTCGGCATTCCATTGCGCGCCGGCAGCGATGTGCTCGGCGGGCTGTATCTGGACAGCGCCAATGCAGCCGCATGGCGCAGCGCGGACCAGGAACTATTCAACGGCATTGCCGGGCAACTTGCGTGGCTGATCTCGAGCCAGCGCGGGCGCGCGCCCGAGCGCGCGATCGAGGCGCACGACCTGGCGCTCGCGCGGCGCATCCAACAGCGCTTCCTGCCGCAGGGCACGCCGGCGATACGCGGCTATCGCCTCGCCGACAGTTATCAGGCCGCGCGCGTGATCGGCGGCGACTACTTCGATTTCTTCCAGTACCGTGATGGGCGCCAGGGTTGGGTGATCGCCGATGTCTCGGGCAAATCCGTCTCGGGCGCACTGTACATGGCGCGACTCAGCGTGCAGGTGCGCGCGCTCGCGCGCCATACGGGCGGGCCGGCGGAACTGCTCGCCGGACTCAACAAGAAGCTGTATCAGGAACTCGAACCCGGCATGTTCGTGACCATGTGTGCGGCCGCACTCGAACCCGAGCAGGGCACGCTCGAATTCGCCTGCGCAGGTCATCCACCGCCGTTGCTGCGCGCGCCCGACGGCACGGTGCGCGAACTCGCCGAGCCCGACGCACTGCCGCTCGGCGCGATGCCCGACACCGAATACCGCCTCGACCGCGCCAGCCTTGCCGCCGGCAGCGTCGTGCTGTTCTACACCGATGGCCTCGACGAAGCGCACAATGATAAAAATACGCTTTTTGGAAAAGAGCGCATTGTGGAATCGCTGACTTCTGCGCGCGACGCGCAGGATGCGCTCGATGGGCTGCTCGCGCGCCTCGCGCGCTTCGTCGCCGGCGAGGCGCAGAGCGACGATCTGACTCTGATCACCCTGAGCCGCGATCGCGCATAGGCCGCTTTCTTACTTCTTGCCGCCGAACATGCCGCGCAACTTGCCGAGCACGCCGGGCTTGGCCTCGTCGGCTGGTGCGACCACGCCCGCCGCGGGTACCGCAGGAGCGGCGCGCATCGACGCTGCGGCGCCTGCGAGGCGTGGCTTGACACCGAGCAGCTGGGCCACGTCGGCCGCGAGCGCGGCGGTCTGCGCAGACTTCGCCACCGGCTTGCCAATGACGCGCAGAATGCGC
>VBNZ01000136.1:5018-8338 GCA_005877675.1 Gammaproteobacteria bacterium | reverse complement strand
GTGGAACGAGCTGAAGTACAAAGCCGACGTCGTCAGAAATTTCGGCGAACTGCCCGTGATCGAGTGCCTGCCATCGGCGCTCAATCAGGTATTCATGAATATTCTGCTGAACGCGACGCATGCAATTAAGGATCGCGGTGTGATCACGGTCAGTACCGGTCACCAGGATGACAAGGTCTGGCTCGCGATAGGCGATGACGGCGAAGGTATCGAGCCCGATGTTCTGCCGCGCATCTTCGATCCGTTCTTTACGACCAAGGCGGTGGGCACTGGCACGGGTCTGGGTTTGGCGATCTCTTACAGCATCGTCAAAAAACACGGCGGCAATATCGAAGTCACCAGTGTGCCGGGCCAGGGCGCGCTGTTTCGCATTGAGCTGCCGATCAGGCAGCAACACTGATTCGAAAAGGAGAGGCCTGCGATGTACCGGATACTGCTGGTAGATGACGAGCCGAACATTCTGAGCGCGCTGCGCCGCAGCTTGGCCTCGATTGACGTTACTCGACTTGATGGGGAGGCGCCCAAGTTGGTGACATTCAATTCGCCGGAGGCGGCGCTTGAGCACTGCGAGGAAAACGAATTCGATCTGATACTCACCGACTATCGCATGCCAACGATGGACGGCGTTCAGCTGTTGACGCGGTTGATGGACATCCAGCCGTCGGTGCCGCGTGTGATTATCTCCGGCTACGCCGACCGCGATGCAATTATCGCCGCGATCAACGAAGCGCAGTTGACGCGGTTCATCCAGAAGCCGTGGGACGACAACGAGCTGCGTGAAACGGTCGTATCCATTCTGAACAAGGCAAGCAAGAAATCTACGGCGCCAGTCTTTCGCGACCCCAAGGCCATTTCTGAGAAACGTCAGCAAATGCTAGAAAAGGAATGTCCGGGCATCACGCAGATCGAGAGAGATGACGACGGTGGAATCTGGATAGGATTTGAAGAATAGGATGTTCGATCACACCGGCGCTTGCGCAGGATCCTAGGGTTCGAAGAAATACCGCGTCAGATGGAAAAACACCGGCGCGGCGAAGCTCACTGAGTCCAGGCGGTCCAGCATGCCGCCATGACCTTCGATCATCGAACCCCAGTCCTTCGCGCCGATGCTGCGTTTGACTGCCGACAGGGCGAGTCCGCCGAGGAACCCGGCAATCACGATAACCGCGGCCATGCCGCTGGCCTGCAGCGGCGTGAACGGCGTGATCCACCACAGCGCCGTGCCGACGCCGACCGCGCTCAATCCACCGCCGACGAAACCCTCGACGGTTTTTGACGGACTCACGTTCGGCGCGATCTTGTGCTTGCCGAACAACTTGCCGAATACGTATTGCAACACGTCGCTCATCTGCACGACGCTGAGCAGGAAGATCATCAGCATCAGATTCTGCCCGTGCTCGCTGAAGCCCGGGACCTGCACCAGCAGCAACGCCGGCGCGTAGCTGATGCAGTACACCGTGATCATCAGGCCCCACTGAATCTTCGTCACGCGCTCAAGGAAATGCTCGGTATCGCCTCCTGCGGCGGTCAGCGCGGGCAGCAGCAGAAAGCCGTACACCGGCAGGAAGATAGCGAACAGGTTGTACCAGTCGTCGGCGATCAGCCAGTACTGCACCGGCAGCAGCACGTAGAAGCACACGACCAGCGGCAGATGGTCGCCGGGCCGTGTCGGTGTCAACGTGATGAATTCGCGCAGGGCGAACAGCGAGGCGATTGCGAACAGCACGACCGTGGCATTGCGGCCGAGCACGAAGTTGACCGCGATGATGACCACCATCACCCACCACGCGCGGATGCGCGCATTGAGATTGTCGATGGTCTCGTTGCCGCCGCCGCGCTGTGCGCGCCGGTGCAGCAGCCAGCCGATCAGCGATGCGATCACGAGCAGGCTCAGGATGATGCCGAATAGCCAGAAGAATTTCTGCTGCATGTTCATGCTTGGGCTCGATATGGGATTTCATGACCCGTTCGCCCTGAGGTATCGAAGGCCGAGCGGCGCGCCATCACGCCGTTCATGGTGCGATACCTCACCACGAGCGGCTCGCGACGGTGCAAGAATTCCGCGATGTTCATGCGAGATCGACCACGGCCTGGCGCGCGCGCGCGAGGAATGCTTCCTTGGTCTCGTCCGTTACGCGTTGCAGTGGTGCGCCGAAGCGCACCGCGCAGGTGAGTGGCACCGGCAGCAAAGTGCCCTTCGGCATGCTCCGATAGAGATTGTCGAGATACACCGGCACCAGTTCGGCTGCGGGTGCCTGCCGCGCGAGGTAGAAGATTCCGCTTTTGAACTCGCCCGGCAGAGCCTGCGCACGGCGCGTGCCCTCCGGGAAGATGATCAGCGACTCGCCGCGTTCGAGCGCCTGCGCGAGCGGTGCCAGCGGGTCGCGATCGCGGTTGCCGGGGGCGCGGTCGATCAGCAATGCATTGAAGCCGTGGCGCGCGAGCCAGCCGCGGAAACCGCCATGCCAGTAATCCGCCGCAGCGACCGGTCGCGTCTTCGCACGCAAGTTCGATGGCAGGGCGCACCACAATGCGATCGTGTCCATGTGGCTCGTGTGGTTGGCGAAATAGATGCGCACCGCGTCCGACGGTTTGCAGCCGATCCACAGCGCACGTGCGCCGACCAGCACGCGCACGATAAACGCGAGCAGATATTGGACGAGCATGTCAGGCGCCCGCGCGCAACTGCGCCGCGATCGCGCGCGTGCGCGTGACGGAGGTGACGAGCGAGCCTGCTGCGACGAGCGCTGCGGCGGCGAGCAGGGCGTAGCGTTCGCCATGCCAGAACGATTCGATGGCGGCGGCGACACAGGCCACCGTCAATACCGCCATGCGCTGCTGCTTCGCCATGATGCCGCTGAAATCCTGCACGATTCCGAGCGAGCCGCCGAACACGCGCACATAGGCCGTGCCGATCGCGAATACGGCGCCAAGCCAGCCGAGCCACGGCGTACCGCCGGCATAGCCTGCCGCGACGATGAACAGCGTATCGGTGATGCGATCGGGAAATTCGTTGTAGATGCGCCCGAGCGGCGAGCCCTTGCCGCCCTCGACTGCGACCATGCCGTCGAGCAGATTGCACAACAGGCGCAATTGTATACAAAGCGCACAAGGCAGCAGTCCTGCGACGCTCGGCCACCACATGAGCAACGCCGCCCCGATGGCAGCGAACGCGACGCTCGCGACAGAAATCTGGTTCGGCGTGATCGCGCTGCGCGCGAGAGCGCCGGCGAGCCGCTGCGCCCAGGCGCTGCTGCGCTCGGCGATCGGGCGCCGGTTGCTGTCAGCGTCGGTCATCTCTGCTCCCCTGCAGCGGATGC
>VBNZ01000136.1:996-4961 GCA_005877675.1 Gammaproteobacteria bacterium | reverse complement strand
GGAACGAGCGCTTACTTCAGTTTCGCATCCGCGCGCAGCAACTCGGCCTTGTCGGTTCTTTCCCACGAGAATGCGGTGGCCTTGTGTGCCTTGCCGGCGCCATCGACGTAGCTGATCTGATGCGGGGTGCGGCCGAAGTGGCCGTAGCTCGCGGTCTGCTGATACATCGGATGGATCAGGTCGAGCATCTTGATGATGCCGTACGGACGCAGGTCGAAATGCTTGCGAATCAGTTTCTCGATCTGGTGGTCGGCAATCTTGCCGGTGCCGAACGTGGTCACCGAGATGCTGGTCGGCTCGGCCACGCCGATCGCGTAGCTGACCTGGATTTCGCAACGCTCGGCCAGACCCGCGGCGACGATGTTCTTCGCCACATAGCGCGCGGCGTACGCGGCCGAGCGGTCGACCTTGGACGGATCCTTGCCCGAGAACGCGCCACCGCCGTGACGGGCCCAGCCGCCGTAGGTGTCGACGATGATCTTGCGGCCGGTCAGGCCGCAGTCGCCGACGGGGCCGCCGATCACGAACTTGCCGGTCGGGTTGATATGAAACTTGGTGCCCTTGTGCAGCCATTTCTTCGGCAGCACCGGATCGAGGATTTCTTCGCGCACGCCGGCGATGAGGTCCTTATGCTTGACCGAGGGATCATGCTGCGTCGACAGCACTACCGCGTCGATCGCGACGGCCTTGCCGTTCTCGTAGCGCAACGTGACCTGCGACTTTGCGTCCGGGCGCAGCCACTTGAGCTTACCCTTCTTGCGCACCTTGGCCTGCTGCTCGACGAGGCGATGGCTGTAATAAATCGCCGCCGGCATCATGTCGCGGGTCTCGTTGGTCGCGTAGCCGAACATCAGGCCCTGGTCGCCCGCGCCCTGTTCCTCCGGCGACTTGCGGTCGACACCTTGGTTGATGTCGGGCGACTGCTTGCCGATCAGGTTCAGCACGCCGCAGGTCGCGCCGTCGAAGCCGACGTCGGAAGAGTTGTAGCCGATGTCTAGGATCACCTTGCGCGTGATCGCTTCAAGGTCGATCCAGGCCGAGGTGGTGACTTCGCCCGCGACGATCGCCACACCGGTCTTCACCAGCGTTTCGCAGGCGACGCGCGCGCGCTTGTCCTGCGCGAGGATCGCGTCGAGAACGGCGTCGGAAATCTGGTCGGCGACCTTGTCCGGATGGCCTTCGGACACGGATTCGGAGGTGAAAAGCGTGCTGCTCATGTGGATATATCCTTTAATACGTATAGAAGGATGAATAAAAAGGTGGCGCATCATACACGCAACCGGCGGATTTTGCAGCCGCAACCCGGGCCGGTGAGCGGTGGGTTCAGCTTGATCCGGCGTTTTTTTGTTTGGATGGCTAGACGTCTAGAAATTGATGTGGCGTGCAGCGGCTACCTCACGCGATCCAGCACGACGATCAGCAGCGTGGCGATCGGGCCGAGAAACAGCGAAGCAACCCACCAGCCAAGGCCGGAACGTCCCTTGGCCTGAGCGAGGCCCGCATTGATCAGGGTGAGCGTGCCCCAGCCCACGAAGAAATCCCCACTCGGTTGCAGCATGCCGTTACCTCGCCAAAAGTCCTGCGACATTATCGCCTCGTGCAAGGATTGCCGCAAAGCTTTCCCGGCGTGCCAGAATCTGCGGTCACAGAGAAAGGGGAGAGCCCATGTCCAAGGCCATAGTCATCGACCACCCGCTGGTGCAGCACAAGCTGACCCTGATGCGGCGCAAGGAAACCTCGACGGCGAATTTCCGCCGCCTGCTGCGCGAGATCAGCACGCTGCTCGCGTACGAGGTCACACGCGATCTGGCGCTCGAAACCGAGACGATCGAAACGCCGCTCGCGACGATCCAGGCGCCCGTGCTGTCGTCGAAGAAACTGTGCCTGGTCTCGATCCTGCGCGCGGGCAACGGCCTGCTCGACGGCATGCTCGATCTGATTCCGTCCGCGCGCGTCGGCCATGTCGGCCTGTATCGCGACCCCGCAACGCTGCAGGCGGTGGAGTACTACTGCAAGCTGCCGAGCGATATCGGCGAGCGCCTCGCGATCGTGCTCGATCCGATGCTCGCGACCGGTCATTCCGCCGTCGCCGCGCTCGACCGCATCAAGACGCGTGGCGCAAAGAACATCAAGTTCGTCTGCCTCGTCGCCGCGCCGGAGGGCGTAAAAACCTTGCAAGCCGGGCATCCCGATGTGCCGATCTACGCGGCCGCGGTCGACAGCCATCTCAACGATCACGGTTATATCGTGCCGGGCCTGGGTGATGCGGGGGATCGGTTGTTTGGCACCAAATGAGGTTCTCCCTCTCCTCCAAACGGCTTCATGTTTGGGGGAGAGGGCCGGGTGAGGGGGCGCTCTTGATCTTCGAAGCGTCGAAGGCGCCCCCTCACCCAACCCTCTCCCCCGACGATGAAGCGAGTCGGGGGAGAGGGCTTCAAATGCTCAGGCCGCCCGCGGCAGCGCCTCGCCCAGAATCGCGAAATACTCGCGTGTCAGGCGCAACTGCTCGGCTGCACTTTCCGCGCGATTGACCACGGCGCGGAAGCTCGCATTCTCGGCGCGATCCTTGGCGTACCAGCCCAGATGCTTGCGCGCTATGCGCACGCCCTGCAGCGCGCCGTAAAAAGTATACAGATTATCGAGATGCTCGATGAGTATGGCGCGGACTTGTACAACGGTGAAGCGGAGTACGACAGTCGAGTACCGCGCGCGCTCTCTGCGGCGTGTCGACATCGCCATTGGCAAATACCGGTATCGACACCGCGGCCTTGATCGACGCAATCGTGTCGTACTCCGCTTCACCGTTGTACAAGTCCGCGCGCGTGCGCCCGTGCACCGTGAGCGCGGCGATGCCGGCATCCTGCGCGATCTGCGCGATGCGTACGCCGTTGCGATTGTCGCGATTCCAGCCGGTGCGAATTTTCAACGTGACTGGCACCTCGACCGCGCGCACCGTGGCCTCGCAGATGCGTGCGACGAGGGCCTCATCCTGCAGCAATGCCGAGCCTGCATAAACATTGCAGACTTTCTTCGCCGGGCAACCCATATTGATGTCGATGATCTGCGCGCCGTGATCAACGTTGTAGCGCGCAGCCTGCGCGAGCATTGCCGGGTCGTAGCCCGCGATCTGCACGCTGACTGGATCAGGCTCGCCGGCGTGATCCATGCGGTGCAGCGACTTGCGCGTGGTCCACAAGCGCGGATCGCTCGTGGTCATTTCGGATACGGCCAGACCCGCGCCGAGCTTCTTGCAAAGCTGGCGGAACGGTTTGTCGGTGACGCCCGCCATCGGTGCAAGCGCGACGGGCGGGTCGATGCGGTAGGGGCCGATCTGCATGTAGCTATTGTACTTGCTTCCCCTTCTCCCGTCGGGAGAAGGGGCGCGCAGCGCCGGATGAGGGGAATGCGCGGCAATATTCAGCGTCGTTGAATCATGCGGAGTTTTCCCTCATCCGCCCTTCGAGCACTTCTCCCGGTGGGAGAAGGGAAAATAAAACTCAGTGCGCCGTCTGCGCCTTGGCCGGCTCGGCCGGCTCGTGCTTGTGCTTGAACAGCAGGGCGAAGGCGACGCCGGTGACCAGCGCATACAGCGCGAATGTCGTCCAGATGCCGGGCCAGTTCTTGCAGATCGCGATGGCCTCGCTGCAGGCGTGATCGGTGAAGTAACGGTCGATGACGTAACCCGAGATGGTGCTGCCGAGCACGGCGCCAATACCGTTGGTCATCAGCATGAACAGGCCCTGCGCGCTCGCGCGGATTTTTTCATCGCTCTGGCCTTCGACGAACAGCGAGCCGGAGATGTTGAAGAAGTCGAAGGCGAGGCCGTAGACGATGCACGACAGCACGATCATCCACAGGCCCGATCCCGGGTCGCCGTAGGCGAACAGACCGAAGCGCAGCGTCCAGGCGATCATGCTAAGCAGCATCACCGTCTTGATGCCGAAACGCTTGAGGAAGAACGGGAT
>VBNZ01000136.1:0-936 GCA_005877675.1 Gammaproteobacteria bacterium | reverse complement strand
TAGCGCACGGCGAAGCCGTCCTTGTACACATCGAGCTTGGCGAAGTCGTGGAGGAAGGTGTCGCCGTAGGCGTTGGTCAATTGCAGTGCCGCACCGAGCAGCATGGCGAAGATGAAAAAGATCGCGAGCTTCGGATTCTTGAACAGGGTGAATGCACGCAGACCGAACGTGTCGACGAGCAGGGCGAAACGGTTCGAGCGGCCGAACGCGTCGAGCGCGCCGACTTCGAGTTTCTGCGGATCGCCCAGCGCCTGATCGAACGGGCGGCCGAGTTTGGGCGGGCAGGGCGGCAGCGTGAACGCGTACAGGCCGAGCGCAACCGCCGCGGTGGCGGCGACGTAGAACTGACCCGGCGAAGTGCCGAGGTGCAGCAGCGCGATCACCCACAGCGCGACGACGAAACCGATCGTGCCCCAGACGCGGATCGGCGGGTACACCTGCACGATGTCCTCGCCGCCCTGCTTGAGTGCGTTGTACGACACCGCGATCGCGAGCGCGATCGTCGGCATGTAGCACATCATCGTCAGCAGGATCACCCAGAAGAACGTGCCCGGGTCATCGACCGTGGGCAACACCAGCAACAGACCGGCACCGAGCAGATGCAGCACGCCGTAGAGGCGCTCGGCATTGATCCAGCGGTCGGCGAGGATGCCGGCGATCGTGGGCATGAACAGCGAGGCGATGCCCATCGTCGAGAAGATCGCGCCGAACTGCGTGCCCGACCAATGCTTGTTCTGAAACCAGTACGCGCCGATCGAGATCAGCCAAGCCCCCCAGACGAAGAACTGGAGGAAATTCATCACGATCAGGCGCAGCTTCAGGCTCATTCTTGGCTCCCCTATGGTTAAGCGCAGCGTATCAGCAATGTGATGGAGCGCAAGCTGCGACGCCCTGGGGCGCAGGGTCTGTACGGCGGATCATTCGAATAAGACGGGG
>VBNZ01000135.1 GCA_005877675.1 Gammaproteobacteria bacterium | reverse complement strand
CATCGTCCTCGCGATCGAATAGCAGCATGGCATTGCCGGTTTCGACCCAGGTGATCGGCGCGTCCGGCGTGAGTTTTTGCGCTTCCTTGAGATGCTTCTCGGCTTCGCTCGCGCTCGCGCCATAGGTGAGTTTGGCGAGCATGCCGCCGACCTTGCCGACGATCTCCGCGTTGTACATGGCAAATGCAAGACGCGCTTCGGCGTGCTTCGGCGCGAGCTTGAGCGTAGCGTCGAGCGCCTCTTTCACCTTGCCGCCGATGCCCATCGACAGCGCCTTTGCGATCGAGATGGTCTGGCTGTAGCGGCCGAGCGCAAAGGCGCGGCGGTAGTATGAGTTGGCCTCGTCGGGCAGCGCGGCGATCGCGTCCTCGGCGAGTTTGGCCAGCGCCTCGTAGCGCGCGGTCTTGTCCTTGTCGCCGTCGATGAGATAAGTCGCATGGATGCCGCCGGCCTTGATCGCGACCGAAGCGCCGAGCGCTTTCAGCGCGACGCCCGCCTCGTAAGCTTCGTGAAAATCGCCGCGATGGAAGGCGCGCCAAGCATCCTGCAGCGCAGTTGCGATCTTGCCCGCATCCTTGCCAAGCTTCGGATTGGATTTGAGCAATTTCGCGACGTGCTTTTCGTCGGGGTAAGGTTCCTGATCGCCCGCGTGCAGCTTGGCCCAGGCCTTGGCGAGTTTGTCGCCGGCATAGTCATAGGCCTTGTCGGGATGCGGAAATGCTTTCCAGCTCGATTTCGCCACGGCGGTCTCCCCTCGATGGAGTCCAAGCATCGGTCAAGCGGGCGGGTGATTGCAACCGGAATGTCCGTTCGCCCTGAGATATCGAAGCACGTCCTGCGGTATCGAAGGCGGCGAACGCTCGTTGTCGTTCTGCCCGTTCGTGCCTCGATACCTCAGCACGAACGGGCAGGCTAAACTTGGCGTATGACCGCAGCCATTTCCAAAAAAACCACCGAGCGCGCCGCCGCCCTGCGCGCGCAGCTTGACGAGGCCAGCCATCGCTATCACGTGCTTGACGAGCCGACGATCACCGATGCCGAATACGACGCGCTGCTGCGCGAACTCGAAGCGCTCGAAGGCGCACATCCGCAACTGATCGCTGCCGATTCGCCGACGCAGCGCGTGGGCGCACGGCCATCGAGCGAATTCGCTTCCGTGCGGCATGAGATCCCGATGCTCTCGTTGGCCAATGCGTTCAGCGACGAGGAAGTCGGCGAATTCGCACGCCGCATCCGCGACCGTCTCGAACGCAGCGCACCGCTCACGTTCTCGGTCGAACCGAAATTCGACGGCCTTGCAATCAGCCTGCGTTACGAGCACGGCATGTTCGTGCGTGGCGCAACGCGCGGCGACGGCGAAACCGGCGAGGATGTGACGCCGAATCTGCGCACGATAAAAACTATCCCGCTGCGCCTCCGCAGCGGGATCAATAAAGACGACCCATTGCGCCTGCGCGGCGATGTGCCGGCCGTGCTTGAAGTGCGCGGCGAGGTTTATATGCCGCGTGCAGGCTTCGAGAAATACAACGAGATGGCGCGCGCTTCGGACGGCAAAATCAAACCCTTGATCAATCCGCGCAATGCCGCAGCGGGATCATTGCGCCAGCTCGATCCGCGCATCACCGCGCAGCGCCCGCTCGCGTTTTATGCGTACGCGGTCGGCGTAGTCGAAGGGGGGGCATTGCCAGCGACGCATTCGGCGACGCTGCGCCAACTGCGCGACTGGGGTTTGCCGGTCAGCAAGCTCGCCGGCGTCGCCGACGATGTCGAAGGCTGTCTTGATTATTACCGGCGCATCGGTACGCAGCGCGACTCGCTGCCGTTCGATATCGACGGCGTCGTGTACAAACTCGATGAACTCGCGTTGCAGCGCGAGCTCGGTTTCGTCGGGCGCACGCCGCGCTGGGCGATCGCACACAAATTTCCAGCGCAGGAACAAACCACCACGGTCGAGGCGATCATCGTCAACATCGGCCGCACCGGCGCGGCCACGCCTGCGGCGAAACTCAAACCCGTGTTCGTCGGCGGCGTCACTGTGACCAACGCAACGCTGCACAACGCCGATCAAGTCGCGCGCCTGAATGTGCGCGTCGGCGATACGGTGATCGTGCGCCGCGCAGGCGATGTGATTCCCGAGGTCGTGCGCGTAGTCGAGGATGCACCGCGCGGCAAGGTGCCCTGGCAGATGCCCGCACATTGTCCCGTGTGCGGCTCGCAGATCTTACGCGAGGAGGGCGAGGTCGTTGCGCGCTGCAGCGGTGGCTTTACCTGCGCTGCGCAGCTGCAGCAGGCGATCTTCCACTTCGCCTCGCGCCGCGCGATGGACATCGAAGGCCTCGGCGAGCGCTTTATTGCTGCGCTATGCGAGCTTGGCTATGTCGCCTCGGTCGCGGATTTGTATAAATTGCAGCTCGCCGACCTGCTCGAGATGAAACGTCGCATCGACGAACGCGACGGCACGACGCCCCAGCATTTGTCCAGGATCGGGGTCAAGGCCGGCAAGGTTGCGACCAAGTGGGCAGAGAATCTGATCGCCGCGATCGACGCGAGCCGCAAGACCACGCTCGCGCGTTTTCTTTATTCGCTCGGCATCATGCATGTCGGCGAGAGCACGGCGAAGGCGCTCGCGACTTGGTTCGGCGAACTCGAACTCGTGCGCCATCTGCCATGGCCGCTGCTCAAGCTCGTGCCCGACATCGGCGGCGAAGTCGCGCGCTCGATCGATCATTTCCTCGAGCAGGAAGGCAATCAACGCGTGATTGACGATCTGCTCGCGCGCGGCGTAACCATCGCCGATGCGCATGCGCCGTCGCCTAAGCTGCGCAGCAAACTCGGATTCGCCGCGCTGCTTGCGGAACTGGAAATTCCGAAGCTAACGGAGAAACGCGCAGCTGAATTAGCAGCGGTCTACCAATCTTTCGATGAACTTCATCAGGCCGCCCATAAGAGTAGGCGGGTCTTTGTGGAAACGAAAATTGTTAATAGAACCAAGCAGCCAGACACTAAAGTACTTCAAGTTGATGCCACAAGTTGGAATCTATTGTTGACAAAGCTGCCGTCAGATTCGCTAGAAGAAGTCCGAAAATTTTTACAGTCTCCTGTCAGTCAAACGCTGTTGGAACGCTGCGCTCGCGCGACGCAGCGCTTGCTCGAAGCGACGCAAGGGGCCGCTGCGGAAGCGGAGGGGCCGCTCGAAGGGCAGACCGTCGTGCTTACTGGATCGCTCTCGGGCCTCACTCGTGATGAAGCCAAGGCGAAGCTCGAAGGGCTCGGCGCGAAAGTTGCCGGCAGCGTGTCGAAGAAGACCAGCTTCGTCGTCGCCGGCGCCGAAGCCGGTTCCAAGTTAGACAAGGCGCAGGAACTCGGCGTCGACATCTGGGACGAGGCTCGGCTGGTGGAATTTCTACGGAAGCACGCTTAAGCCCTCTCCTTCGACAGCTTCATCGTCGGGGGAGAGGGTTGGGTGAGGGGGCGCTCTTATGGATAACGTAAAACGCATGCGACGAGATCCGACTGCCGCAGAACGCGCACTCTGGCTGCGTCTGTGCAATAGCCAGCTCGGCGCGAAGTTTCGCCGCCAGCATCGTCTGGCTGGCTATATCGTCGATTTTGTCTGCATCGAAAACGGCCTCGTCGTCGAATTGGATGGCAGTCAGCACTTCGAGCAGGCCGAATACGACACTACCCGCACTCGCGCGCTCGAGCAGCAAGGGTTTCGTGTGTTGCGCTTCTGGAACAACGACATGCTGCTGCGAACCGATGATGTGCTGGAGTCTATTGTCGCTGCATTGCAGAGCCCCCCTCACCCCAACCCTCTCCCCCGACGGCGTCGGGGGAGAGGAGGCAAGAGCCCAAGCCCAAGCCCAAGCCCAAGCCAAAGCCAAAGCCAAAGCCAAAGCCAAAGCCAAAGCCAAAGCCAAAGCCAAAGCCAAAGCCAAAGCCAAAAGCCAAAGCCAAAGCCAAAGCCAAAGCCAAAGCCAAAGCCAAAGCCAAAGCGCTGCGGGCGGGCCGGGTGAGCATATTAAAAACCCTCTCCCCCAAGCTCTGCTTGGGGGAGAGGGCAGGGTGAGGGGGCGCTTCGCAGCACTGCATCTACGCGCGCGACTCTACGCGCAGATTCGCGGTTTTTTTACCGAGCGCAAAGTGCTGGAGGTCGAGACGCCGATTCTTTCCGCCGCAGGCAATACCGATCCGAATATCGAGAGCTTTTCCACCCGCTTCAGCGGGCACGTCGACGCGGGCGCGCCGCAGCGCTGGCTGCGCACCTCGTCGGAATTCCCGCAGAAGCGGCTGCTCACCGCAGGGCTTGGCGACTGCTACGAGCTCGGCCGCGTGTTTCGCGATGGCGAAGCCGGACGGCGGCACAATCCCGAGTTCACGATGCTCGAATGGTATCGGGTCGGCTGGAATCACCAGCGGTTGATTGACGAAGTCGTCGAGCTGATGGCGGCGGCGCTTGCGTTGACGGAGAAATGTCTCAAAGTGGAAAAGTACACTTATCGCGAGTTATTTTTGAGCGCGATCGGCGTCGATCCATTTGCCGCTGAACTTGAGCAGTTGCGCAGTGCGCTCGGCGACGTGCGTGTCGAGCGCGAGGGACTTGACCGCGACGATTGGCTAGACCTGTTGTTGACGCACCGCATCCAGCCGAGCTTTCCGGCCGATCGCATCACCATAATCTGCGACTACCCAGCGACGCAATGCGCATTAGCAAAGATTCGCAGCGATGCCGTGCGGCCCTCAACTCTCAGCCCTAAGCCCTTTGCAGTGGCCGAACGCTTCGAGCTGTACGTCGGGCAGCAGGAACTTGCGAACGGCTATCACGAGTTGACCGATGCGGCCGAACAGCGCGCGCGCTTCGTGCGCGACAATGCGCGCCGGTGCGCGCGCGGGTATGCGGAAATTCCGCTCGATGAAAATCTGCTTGCCGCACTCGAGCAAGGATTGCCCGACTGCGCCGGCGTTGCGCTCGGCATCGAGCGCCTGCTGATGGCCATGCTCGGAACCGACGATATCCGCGAGGTGCTGGCGTTCCCGTTTGCCGACGCCTAAAGGCGCGACTCATCGCGCCTTTAGGGAACCCTGCATAAGCAATCGTTCGCAAGGCTGCGTGTGCGTGCTGCCGCTGCAGGGTGAGCTCAACGATAAGCGCACCTGGTGCGCGCGCAGGTCGTGCTCGACGACGGCAAGCTGGTGCCGGCTGAGCTTGTCGAAGCACGAACTGAAAAGTCCATGAACTGCACGACATTACGAGTCGCCCTTCGACAAGCTCAGGGCGAACGGAATACTTTTCAGACCATCCTTAGGTCTTGTTCCGCACGATGCGCCAGAGATAGACCACGATGGCGACGTTCGCAACGAGCGCGCCGACGCGCAGCGGCGTCACGTGGCGCGTGACCTCCCATGCTTCGAAAGGTATCAGCGAGGCCGTCGCGATCACGGTCAGCCACTCGGCCCAACGCTTGCCGGTCCACAGGCCCCAGCCTTCGGCGATGAACACGCTGGCGTACACGCACGACGCGGTACCGATCAGCGCGAAGCGGCTAGGCGTGAAATCAAACAGCGCCTCGACCCAACGCGTGAGGAGCTGGTGCCCAGCCGCAACATCCCGCGCCCAGTCGATGAACGCGTCGAACGCCGCATCGCTTACAAGGCCAAACGCGCCGCCCGCGACCAGCAGCAAGAGCAACGCCTTTGCTAATTTGTATACCGCGATGTAACGCAGTGCAGGGTGGTGCGCAACTTCCGCTGTCTTGGTCATCAGAACTCCAGATCCAGTGCGGCACACAGGTAATCGATCATTGGCGCAACGCCCTTGAAACCGTCAATCAGCACGTCGCGCAGTTCTGAGGAGCAGGCTTGCTTGTCGTCGAACTCGCGCCATGCGGCGAAATCCTTGCGCTTGATGTCTTCGATCAGATCGTTACTCGGATCGTAGCCGCGCGGCGGCCGGCTCAGCGATTCGCCGCCGATCTCGAAGCGTTCGGCAAAGCGCTTGTTGTGCACGGCCTTCTTCCACGACGCTGGATTGTCGACGAGAAAATCGCGGATGCGCTTGAGCGTCGGTGATTCGGGGTGCCACAGCCCGCCACCGACGAAGTGCCGGCCCGGCTGGATGTGCATATAAAACGTCGGTGCCGGCACCTGTTTGGAGCGCTCGTGATAGAGCCGCGCACCGAGCCAGGTCTTGTAGGGCGTCTTGTCGTTGGAGAAGCGCGTGTCGCGATAGATGCGGAACATCGAGCCGCCTTGCGCGCGCGCGTCCGCGCGAAAGTGCGGGCTGATCTTGGCCAGCGGCGTGGCAAGATCGCCGATCAGGCATAGGAAAGGATCACGCAGCAGATCTTCGAAACGCGATTTGTTCGCCGTGAACCACTCGCGGTTGTTGTTACGCGCGAATTCGCGCATCAGCGCAAAGCTCTTGGGCGTGAAATAGGTCTGCTGCATGTAGCTATTTCTTTTCAGGCATGGCCGAAGAGTGATGGCTCGTGATCAGCCACTGCTTGCCGTCCCAGGCATAGGTGTAGGTGTAGCGTGCGTGCACCTGCGCGCCCGTCTTGTCGAAGGTGAATGTATACAAGCCCGCATCGAACGCGGAATTGCAGCCGATCTGGATATAACGGAAGTCGATCTGACCGGAGGGCCGATTCTCGAGAAAGTGATGGAAGTAATCCTCTTTCTCTGCGGCGGTGATGCGCGGCTGATTCGATACGGTCGGCAGGAGGATCGAACGCTCGGCATAGTTCGCAACGACCTTGTGAGCATCACCTGTGCGCAACGAACCGTTCCAGCGCTCGAACAGCGCTGCGACTTCTTGTTCGTTGATCGGGCGGCAGGTTTGCGTTTGTGCCACAGCGGTGCCTGAGGCCGCGGGGCCATGCATCGAAGCGCAGCCGGCAGTAAAGAATGCAATGGCAGAAAGTAATACGCTGGCGGTTTTCATGAGCTGTCTCCCTGGTACGCGAGGCGGCATCCTCGCACGCGCGCGCGCGCGACAGCAAGCAGCGCTCAGGCTTGGATGACCGTCGTTATACGATCCCCTGCGTGCGCAACAGCTCGGCGACGCTCCGGTGTGCGTCGTGATACGCCGCCCAAACGCTGGCGCACCACATGTCGAGTACCGCGTCGCGCGCCAGGCCCGGCGCGTGTGCGAGCACGTCGGCCGCAGTCAGCGCGCCGCGATCGGGCGGCAATGCGAACGTTGGCCAATCCTTGCGTTG
>VBNZ01000134.1:5583-9369 GCA_005877675.1 Gammaproteobacteria bacterium | reverse complement strand
GGTAAGGATGGCGCCGGGATTTCCGGCTTGAGGCCACGGCATGACGAAAGGGGCCTCGTTGCGATCGAGGTTGAACGACGCGTCGTCGAGTTGATCTGCAATATCCATTGGCGCTTATATCCAGTTGTCCACGTCTGTCGGTGCGAGGGCGCTCCGGCTGTGCGTCGTCAGGCTAGATTGTTTTCCGCCGGTCTCTACCACTCTTTCGTGCGGTGCGATTTCGTGGGAATCGCTCGACTGTGGCGACCGAGATGCAGACAACCCTCCTCAGGAACCTGCTGAAATGCGACGGCGTAGCAACTCCTTATCGAGCATCCCACTGAAGAAAACCGGTGGCGTCTGCGCTATCAGCATAGCCAAACCAGATGTCCAGATTGACCGTCGCGCGCCTGCGCTATCCAGTGTGCTCAGCAGGCAATACGATAACGCCTGCTTGAAGCTACCGAATACGGGATGCGCAAGAGCGTCTTGCAAAGCTGTGACTAAGCATCGTGCGAAGTTTTCTGGCTCGCTTCCGCGCGGATGCGCCAGTTGTCGCCTAAATTCGATGAGCATGTAGAAGAAAGTCTCGACAGCCCACCATTGCTTGCTAGTTCCGATTGAGTGAAATTTCGCTGCCCCCCGCCGTGCCCGCACCGGCTGGCATTCGAACGGCGCCCGCATTGCTTTTCGAAGGTGCTCGTGTGCGATCCGCCAAAGTTTGGGGCTGCCTGTGTCCCAAAACAGGGCGCGCCATGGCCAATACGTCAACCGCGATAAACCGGGAGCCGCTTTGTCGATAATTTCCGCATGCCCTTGGCTGATCGTGGCCTGGTGAGCTAGAAATCGCCTCACGTCGCGATCAGCCATCGCGCCTTCGCCCAGCAATTTCAACCACTCTGCCAACCCATTCCGATCGACATCGAGTGCCTCGCGCAAATAGCGTTGCTGCGCAAGTGCCTTGAGATCGTCAACAAAATCCCTAGGGGGTCGACCAGCGTTCATAGCACCTGGATCCTGTCCGAAAATAATTCCCACACCGTGGGAATTTCTTGTGCTTTGCCCGAGCCCGCATAGTGTGCATGATAGACGCAGTACATGTGGCGCCGTGAGATTTCGCTATGCGCACTGAGCTTGACCTTGATGGCGAAGGGTAGTTGCCGCGAAGCATCAGATCTCTTTGGTCTAAACAAGACCCAACCCTTTCCTTCCCCTCAGAATCGACTAGAAATCGACTCGGCGTCGATCGGTTTCTGTCGCGCGATTTCGCGCGCTGGCGAAATTGAGTTGCGCCGATTCGTCCTTGTCATGTGTCCTCACACCCCCGCAATTCTGGAGTGCTCCATTGGCATGCTCGATCGCGAGACCATGGCTTTAGTACTGGCGCGCATCCTGAAACGCTTCAAAGGTGGACGAGCATAACGCCACATTCCCACCAATTGAAACCGGCCAACCCTGCCGGTCTAGTCCCCCTCCCACATCAAAACTCCCGCATCGTTCGCTCGGCCGACCGGCGGATCAGCGTGAGTTGAACGGATGCGGGATTTGCATTGAATGGCCTTGCGTTGCAGATGGTCGGGCACGGACGGTCATCACTCGATCTGGCGCGCACCGCCGCTATATGGTGCCCTGCTACCGCGGCGGCCTGCGCGAAGCGCACGGCGAGGCCCCCGAAGAAGAAGCCGCGTTCATCCTACTGGACGCCTGCGTCGGAGTTGAATTCCAGGAGCAGCCGGCAAAGATCCTCTTTGAATGGAGAGGAACAGAGCATGAGCACTTTCCGGATATTTTGGTGCTAGCGCGCTCAATCAAGGAATTCTGGGAGTGCAAGAAGGACCACGAATCGCTGGACCTGGTAGTCCGGCGGCGTACCGAACGTCTCACGGAATTGTTAGCTCCGCTGGGATTCGGTTATCGATTAGTTACCACGTCACAGCTTACCCAGAAGTACCTTCTAAATAATGCCATCAGCATGCGTCGACGGGCCTCGTCGAAGGTTCCTGACTACGTAGATCGACGCATAGCCAAGCTCGGATTCGATGCTTCAATCCAGGCGGCGAGACTCCTTGGGTCAAACTCCCGCGACTCGGCCGATCACCTTTCTCTACTTTATGCATGCCTCTATCAGGGTGTACTCACCGGCAATCTATGGAAGCCGATTTCCATCGGCATGGACGTCAAGCGTTCCTCATCGAATACGGTGCAACCATGGGTTTGGCAAATCTTCGACCGAATCAACTGATTCGTTGGCGCGATCGGCTGTTCAAGCTGGTCGGGCGTTTGCCAGACGGTACCTGGCATCTCGACGATATCGCATCGGGACTGATGGACAAGCAACCCGAAGAAACACTTTGGGGTGCCTTCGAACTTGACGAACTCGTCTTCATTTGCGAGGACGACGACAAAAATCGACTGCCAAACAACAGCCGTGAAGCTGAGCGAGAGAAAGCACTCACGAAAGTGCTTTCCCAAGACGCAATCGCATCACCGATCGCAAGCGACGATAAAGCTGCGAGAGAGAATGCACTGTACCGCCAGCGATATGTCAAGGCGACCGAGGGCTTGAACCGGCAGCAGATAGGAAGAGTCGTGGACCAATTGTGGAAGGCAATGGGATGGCCATCTAAAAAAGCACCATGCCCGTCTTCGATACTTGCGTGGCGCAGAAAATCGCGTGATGCGTTGGATCCCGTTGCGGCACTCATCGAGCGTCACGACAAGAAAGGTCGGCGTGATCGTGACGATAAGGAAATTCGCGAAATATTGCGCGACTTCAGGGACAACCATTTCCTGAAACCCAACCCAAGAATCACCGTCTCAAAGGCACTGCAGAAAGCCCGAGACCATATTCGCATCGGCAACGACCAGCGTCTCGCATCAGACCGCCTTCCTCGGTTGCCGGGGCGCAGGCTCATGCAGACCATCATCGAGGAAATACCGGCACGGGAACGATATGCCAAACGTTTCGGTCCTGATTCCGCTCTGAACGCATTCCGCTTTAGCTTGGGCGGCGTTCAGGTGGAAAATCCACTCGACCGAGCCGAAGTGGACCACACTCCGCTTTCAGTCGTACTTCTCGACGACGACTTTTTCCCCTGGGGCCGAGCGAATACGACCGTCGTGCTCGACAGTGCCGTCTCCTGTCCTACTGGCGTGTATTGGGGTGCCGAGGTGCCGTCGATCGTCAGCGTCGCGCGTGCGATGCGTAGATCCATACTGCCCAAGACGGAATTTCTGAAAGCCTTCCCCAATGTAAAAGGCAACTGGCCTTGTTTCGGCGTTGCAAAAGTCTACGACTATGACAACGGCCTGGAGGAACATGCACAGGCCCTGCGCCAAGCGCATTCGGAAATGGGCGGCTCGACTGCGGAATTCTGCGCGAGAAAGAGCCCGTGGCTCAAGCCAAATGTAGAGCGATACTTTCGCAGCGAGGATCTCGATTTTATTCAGACGCTCCCTGGTGCCACGATGGAGAATTTCCTCAAGCGTTGTAATTTCGACGCGAAAAAAGACATGTTGTTGCGTAAGTCGACATTTGATCCGCTGTTCATGAAATGGCTCGTCGACATCAAAATGCGTACACCACTAGCAAGTCTTGGCAACCAAGCGCCGGTTGATGTCTGGCAGAAGAGGATCAACGGCGTCGACCAATTCGTCCCAACCAGAACAATTCTGTTGGAACGGCTATTCCTACGAAGGGAAGAAAATCGCCGCCTCGACCACGAAGGTATCGAATACGACTGCCTTGTCTACAACAGTCGCGACCTTGGTGCGCTCCGTGCGCAACTTGGCGCGGTGCTCCGTGTA
>VBNZ01000134.1:0-5516 GCA_005877675.1 Gammaproteobacteria bacterium | reverse complement strand
CTTGAGATACGCCGACGGTATGACGCGCTGGCAGCACGAGAAATGCAAGGCGATGCGGCGTGTGGGTGATGATGAGGGTCGGCAGCTTTCGCTTGCTCAGGCGCGCCAGGAAATTGAGGATCTGATCGTGAACGAGATGAAAGAATTTCGACACGCGCATCGCAAGCGCCGTGCACGCTTCAAGGAGAAGGACCCAATGCTCGCGACATCCAAGGCAGAGCCCAACTTGAACACTCAAGACGCAAACGATTCGCCGGGGGAAGACCTTTCCGATTTGTTGCCAGACGAAGGTAGTCCTGTGGCCGATCTCGACTCCTATGTCATCTAGTCGCGAGGTCAAAAATGCGGCGTAAGCAACCCGTACACCTGAAATCAGATCGCAAATTCTCAGTCTTCGAGCAACTTCCAAAACACTGGGAGGTTACGGAGGAAGACATGTCGCTTCGCGTGTTGGTCGACAGCATTCGCGTGAGGACACCGTACTGCCATTTCGTATTGGCGGCGCTGAAACAATGGTTCCTCGCCGCGCTTTCTGGATCGAGAGTCACCGCCTTGATTATTGGCGAATCCGGGGCCGGGAAAACAAAGATACTGGAAATGTTCGCGGCTCTGTTTCCTGCCCGGCGTAACAAGGACGGTATTTGGCAGAGCGTCATCATCGTGAATGTCCCGGGTGAGCCGACGCCCATCGCTCTTCTTGAAGCGATTCTCGTCGCACTTCATGATCCAAGGCCGTCCAGCGGCACCCGGACTTCGAAAATGCGCCGTGTCATAGCCGCCATTTTCAATCAAGGTGTGCGCATGATAATCCTCGATGATCTGCAGCGTTTCGTGGATCGGAATAGTGAATTGGTTCTGTACAGCGCATCTGAGTGCCTGAAGGAACTGAAGGAAATCCTCAGTTGCACTCAAGTAAGCATCGTGGGCTGTGGCCTTCCAGAGTCCAAACTTGTCATCGCTGCCAACGAGCAACTCAAGCGTCATTTCGTTGCTCCCGTCGAAATACCACGGTTTGATTGGTTAACTGCGCCATCGCGAAATGCATTCGTCGCTCTCCTCAAAGCGTTCCAAACGCACTTACAGATGTTCGAGATGCCGAACATTAGCGGTCTTGAGATGTCATTGCGCATGTTTCTGGGAACGGGTGGCCTGATCGATTTCCTCGCCAAGATCTTGAAGCAGGTTGTCTGGGACGCACTGGACCGCAAGAGCCGAAAGATCACGATGAGCGATTTCGAATTGGCTTGGAGTAGAGCGCTGTGGGACGCAGAGAATCTTGGAGAGAACCCATTCTCCGACAAATTCAATGTCAGGGTTGATATCAAGGGCAAGATTGCTGCGGCAAGAAAGATCAACCAACACATCGCTCGCCCAGTCGCCAAGCGCCAGCGCAAATCACTACTGAAAGTCATCGGCTTGTAGTCATGGTGACATTGATGCGCACTCCCGGGCCGCAGGCTGACGAATCGCCCATCGGGTACGCCGTGCGGCTATCAGAATCCAACGGGTATCACAAGTCTTCGATCCTCATCGGTATGGTCGAGAACAGGCAGGAGTATGTTGTTACGATTGGTTGGGACTATCAGAAGCTGAACCGCGTCCTTGGCCCTTGTCGAAAATTGCCCGAGGACTTCGGCTACGGCGTCAAAAACCCTTCTCGGCACATCAACGCTTCGCTGGCGGGGAACCCGATCCATTCGCGTCATCTGGGCGTCCTGAAGGCGCGTATCTGCGTCCCCTGTATCGAGGAGCTCGGCTATGCACCAGTCGCGTGGGACCTCAAAGCATTCCTCGCTTGCCCCGTGCACGGACTGCTGATGCTCAAGCACTGCCACGCCTGTGGACGGAGAATCCGTTGCATGCGGCCCGGCCTCCTTCAGTGTCACTGTGGAGCCGACCTCCGAGAGTCGAAACAAGAGATAGCGCCGCCGGAACTGGTTGGTTTGTCGGAAATCCTGGATGCCCGGGTAACGAAGAGGAACACCGGATGCATCACGGCTCGAACGTGCGGAATGCCAGCGGACGAAATGCTGGTATGTGATCTGGAGAACCTCTGTCGCCTGATTGTGCGAATCGCGACGATTCTCTGCCTGAAAGCAAGACCAAGTCGGACAGGAAGGTCTAACAAGGAAATCATCGAGAGTCTGCCGGAGGCGGCGCGCGTGCTGTCCGGATGGCCGGTCAATTTTCACCGCTTTTGCGCAGACTGGCATCGACACGTCGTCTGTAGCCGCATGGCCTCAAACGAATTTCAGCGGAGTTTCAGTTGGCTCTTCACGCGACTCTACAAGAATCTCAGAGACTCGAAGTGTCAGACACGATTCGTCGTGCGCGCGGCGCTAGCATACGGCGTGCGACATTGGGATCTGTCCGCCATCCATTTGCGCCAGCCGGCACTGCGTGCGCTTGTCTTGCCTCCGCGCCGGTACGGCTCTTACCGCGACGCGGCAAAGCTATTGCGCTGGAAGCCAGATACGGTTCTGCACTGGCTCAAGCACGGACGCCTAAAGGGTGGCCGCGCGATGGAGACCGGCGTCCGCACTAAATGGCTTGTCGACTTGGAGGAAATTTCTCGCATGACCACGTCGGCGCACCGGGGAGTTGGCGAGCGCGATGCGGCGCGTCTTCTCGGCATCAACAACATGACCTATCGAGGACTACGACGTATGGGGCTTATCCCACAGAAACACTTAGTGAAGTATGCGAAGGGCCTCGCCCGCGAGGACATCGAAGCGTTTCGCGATTCGGTTTTGGTCCACGCTGGTCCGCGGTGCACATGTTCGGCGCCATTTTCTCTAATGAGTTTTTTGTATTCCAAAGCTCCAGGGGAGCATAAAATTGAGGCGATTCTGAAGATCCGTGATGGACAATTAGATGCCTGCTTGCATGGACGACCGTCGATTGGGAATTTGCGTGTCAAACAGGATCTGACCGCGGAGTATTTCGCCCATCGGCGCGAATTCGGAGTACGCAATACGTTATACAAATCAGAAACGTCGCCGATATGAGCTCTCTCGAGTTTCGGTGACCCGCATGCGATCGGTGCACTGACGTGCGATCACCAGAAAACATCTTGGAGCGGATGTTGCGCGATCTTGGACGCCAACCCGAACTTCGCCCAGCGTTCTATCAGCGGCTGCTCGTGTCGGAGGTCTTTGTGCCCGTGCAGGTATCTGCTGAGCACCTTCCTCAAGGGAAAATTCCAGCTCAGTCGCTCCTTCAGGTCATTACACAGATTCGCGCCGATGGTGTGGAAGTCATTCCGTTCTTCACCTCGCCGGAGCGCCTGTTTCTCTGGTCGCCTACAGGCGAGGGCTGCGTGGTGATGTTTGTACGTGAACTGTTTGAGAGCCGGCCGGATATGCAGTTTTGCCTCAATCTCGGGTCTCCTGACGAGCAGCAATTCACTCCCAGTCAAGTGCAGGCGCTGTTGGCGTACCGATAGCGGGGATTCACAAACCTACGATGAAGCTCCTCATACTCTCCGACATCCACCTCGAATTCGGCACCTTCGACGTGCCGACCGATATCGAGTACGACATCGCCATTCTTGCCGGTGACATTGCCGTGCCCGGCGTCAAGGCGGTGCACTGGGCAGCACGTGCATCCACTTTTGGCCGCGCCAGCGACGTCCTGTTCGTCGCCGGCAATCATGAATTCTATGGACAGTGCCTGCAGCCGCAGATTGCAGCGATGAAGCAGGCCACGAATCACCGCGTGCACTTCCTCGACTGCAACGAAGTCATCATCCGCGGCGTGCGCTTTCTGGGCTGCACGTTGTGGACCGACTTTGGCTTGCGTATTCATACATCGAAGGGAATGGTCTCGAATCCGCAGAGAGCGATGCAGGAGTGTCGGCACAAGATGTCCGACTACTCAAAAATCCAGACAGAGATACACGACGGCGAGCTCGGTGCGACACGCCGAACGCTCATGCCGGAGGACACAGTCGAATTTCATCAACAACAGCGCGCATGGCTGGAGACCAAGCTCGCTGAGCCATTCGATGGTCCAACCGTCGTGATCACGCATCACGCGCCGCATCACAACTCGGTGCTGGATTACTACGCTGCCGATTGGATGTCGACGGCGTACGCCAACGAGTTGTCTTCGCACTTCTTCGACGTGCCCGTGTTGTGGGTCCACGGACACCAACACGATCCGTTCGACTACCGAGTCGGGAATTGCCGTGTCGTCTGCAATCCGCGGGGGTACCTGCACAACATTCCGCCCGAAGATATGGATTGGTTCAACCCGCGGTTCGTCGTCGAGATCGAGAGCGCGCCATGAATCTGTTCCTCGACACGGAGTGGGCGGATGCAGAGGGCACACAACTCGTGAGTCTTGCGCTGGTCAGCGAAGATGGCGAGCACGTGTTCTATGCCGAGCGCGATCCGCTGCCTTCCAACCCTACGCAGTTCGTTCGCGATGTGGTGTATCCGCTTCTCGATCGCGCAAACAAAGCGTTGGACGATTGCCTGTTCACGACGCGCCTCCGGCAATTCCTTTCTCGGTTCGAAGCGCCGTTGGTGATCTACGACGTCACGACCGACGTCGATCTGCTGAAGCGCGCGCTGACTGGATTTGATCTGACTGATGCTGAAGTAGCTAGAAGCGGGCCGATTCCGAATACGCACACCGCAGAAATTTCGGAAAATGGCATGATCAAGATGATGATCGAGGACTGGTTCGACTCACATTCTGACGCGCGCTTGATGCGACATCATGCGCGCGTTGACGCGCAGGCATTCCGGATGGCTTGGCTCGCGGCCAACGACAAGATCGAACCGGATTGGTCGCGTACGTGGAAGGTGCATCGCAAAGGCCGAGACCGGTCGTGAGCGATTGCAAGCTGCCCTCCAGCTCTAATTTCCGTCCGCTTTAACGATCAATTGACCGTTATTCTCGGAAACAGCGTCGGTCGGAATCGTCGTCCATCCCTCACGCCCGGAACGCCCGGAAGTCTGATATAGCTGATGAGCCATCTTTTTGAAGGCAGTCAAATCAGGCCTCAGATCAACGAGCACGTTGAAATGTGCAAGCCGAAAAATGCAGTACCAGCCCTGATCTTCCACCTTCCCAAAGTGTCCAAAGTGATGTTCGTATTTGTTCCAATCGGCACCGAATTGGATTATGGGGCGATACCCCTTACCTTTCCGGACAAAGTCAGCCACGGGGCCACGGATTGCACTTGCCGCGCAGTCACGTCCCATAACCCTGTGAAGCGTCCGCGCTGATTCGAGCCAGTTAGAAGTAGAGTTCCGTCCTCAAGGAGCTCTACATGAAGAAGTCAAAGTTCACCGAAGAACAGATCGTTCGCATCCTCAAAGAAGTCGAGGCCGGCGCGAAGGTCGGCGAGACCTGTCGCAAGCACGGCATCAGCGAACCAACTTACTACGTCTGGAAATCGAAGTACGCGCACATGGAGGTGTCGCAACTGCGGCACCTGAAGGAAGTCGAGAGCGAGCTGTCACGGCTCAAGCGCATGTATGTGGATCTGGCGCTGGAGCATTACG
>VBNZ01000164.1:8677-10250 GCA_005877675.1 Gammaproteobacteria bacterium | reverse complement strand
ACGACCCGCAACGCTGGGGCCGCTTCGTCGACTAGTTTCACGCGCAACTGCGCGAACTCTCGCAGCGCTACAACGCCGATTTGTACTGGTTCGACGGCGACTGGGAGCACAAGGCCGAAGAGTGGCGGGCCGACGCCGTGCGCACGCTGCTGCTCGCAAAAAATCCCAACGCGATTATCAATTCGCGCCTGACCGGACGCGGCGACTACGCGACGCCCGAGCAAGGCGTGCCTGTGATCCAACCGAGCGCGAAATATTGGGAACTGTGCTTCACGATGAACGATTCGTGGGGCTATCAGCCCAACGACCACCGCTACAAGACACCGAACCAGCTGATCCGCGTTCTTGCCGATACGCTCAGCATGGGCGGCAATCTGCTGCTCGATATCGGCCCGCGCGCGGATGGCACGATCCCCGATGAGCAGGTCGCGATTCTCAAGGAACTCGGTCGCTGGACGCATAAACATGCCGACGCGATCTATGCCACGCAGGCCGGCATTCCGAAGGACCACTACTACGGACCGAGCGCGCTGTCGCAGGACAGGACGACGTTGTATCTGTTCCTCGACGGCAAGCCGAATGGCCCGGTGATGCTCAAGGGCCTCAAGACGGCGACGGTACCAAGCTCGCAAGCCAGGTGGGCGGCAAGCGGTACTGGAGCAAGGTGCCCGGTGTGCTCTACATCAACGTGCCGGACGCGGTGCTCGATCCACAGGTCACCGTGCTCGCGCTGCTGCTCGACGGACCGGTTGAGCTGTACCGCGAAGAGGTCAAGCCGGCCGAAAGCAACTGAGCCGTCGCACGCGGTATCGAGCGGCTCGCACGGCGCCACGGCGCCGTTGAGCATTTTTACATACGCAAGCGTATGTGCATACATGAAACTTTGGCGTAGATCGGGATTCACCTCGCCAAACGCATAGCCCGCACTGATGGGCCATAGGACTGCTTGCACGCACGAGCACACCGGCTGGTCGAGCAATAAATATTCTTCGGAAAATTTCAGATATGAAATCGAATTTCTTTCGTGCTATGGTTGCCGTCACAGCCCGAGCCTGAAGACCGACACGTGACTACGACACCCAAATATCGCGCGCCCGCGCTCGATCGCGGCCTGGATATCCTCGAACTTCTCGCGCGCACCTCCAGCCCGCTGAGCATGACCGAGATTGCCGCAGGCCTTGGCTGCTCGCGCAATGAAATATTCCGCATGCTGCAGGTACTCGAAGAACGCAACTACATCAAGCGCGACGAATACGACACGGGCTACACCCTCACCAACCGGCTGTTCATGCTCGGCATGGAACGCCCGCGCAACAAGGGACTGGTCGAGGCGGCGCTGCCGGTCATGCACCGTCTCGCGGACGAAACCTCGAACCCGTGCCATCTGGTCGTGGCATCGCAGGAGCAGATCGTGGTGATCGCGCGCGTGGATCCGCCGACGGATTTGGGTTTCGTCGTGCGTATCGGCCATCGCCGTCCGATCGCGCACTCCACCTCAGGAATTGTCTTGTTCGCGTTCCAGACGAAAGAAGTACGCGCGCGCTGGCTGGCGATCCTCGACAACAAGGATGTT
>VBNZ01000164.1:0-8606 GCA_005877675.1 Gammaproteobacteria bacterium | reverse complement strand
GCCGTCGAGGGCGTGATCGATCTTTCCGCGCCGGTGCTGCAGTACGGCTCCGCGGTCGGCGCGCTGACCATTCCGTATATCGACCGGCATCCCGCCAAGATGACGTTGAAAGCGACGATCGAGCGCCTGCGTACGGCAGTGGCGGACATTTCCGCGCTACTGCAGCACTGATTGATCCTGGATTGAAAGCAAAACGCGAACCAGCAGCGAGAGGACGATGAAAGACAACGCCACGCAACGCAGTTACTACACGTCGATAGCCATTATCGGCGCGTTGTTTTTCATCATGGGCTGGTTCACCTGGATCAATGGCCCGCTGATCTCGTTCGTGCAGCTCGCGTTCGAGCTCAACGTGGTCAATGCGTTCCTCGTCACGTTCGTCTTTTATCTGTCGTATTTCTGCTGGGCGCTGCCGGCATCGTGGATACTCGACCGCATTGGCATGAAGCGCGGCATGGCGCTCGGCTTATGGGTGATGGCTGCGGGTGCATTCGCGTTCGGTGAGTTCTGCACGCTGCGCTGGTATCCGGGCGCACTCGCCGGGTTGTTCGTGATCGGTGCGGGCCTTGCACTGTTGCAGACCGCGGCGAATCCGTACATCAGCATACTCGGACCGATCGAGAGCGCGGCACAGCGCATCGCGGTGATGGGCATCTGCAATAAGATCGCCGGCATCCTCGCGCCGATCCTGCTCGGCACGCTGGTGCTGCATGGCATGGGCGATATCGCCGACAAAGTCGCTGCGGCCGATGCGGCAGGCAAGATGCAATTGCTCGACACCTTCGCGGCGGGCATCCACACGCCCTATCTTGCGATGGCCGGCGTGCTTGCGCTGCTCGGCGTCGGTATTCTGTTTTCGCCGCTGCCCGATATGCGCGCGGAGCACGATGGCGCGGCCACCCGCGCGTTTTCGTCTACGTCGGTGCCGAGGTGATGGCCGGCGATGCGATCGGCACGTACGGGCGCAGTTTCAATATTCCACTCGATCAGGCGAAGTTCTTCACTTCGTTCACGCTCGGCTGCATGCTGGTCGGCTATGTCACCGGTTTCGTCACGATCCCGCGTTTCATTTCGCAGGCACGCTATCTCACCTGGTCTGCACTGCTCGGCGTCGCGCTCACGCTGGGCGCATACGTGACGCGCGGCTATCTGTCGGTCGCATTTGTCGCTGCGCTCGGCTTTGCCAACGCGATGATGTGGCCGGCGATTTTTCCGCTCGCGATCCACGGCCTGGGAAAGTTGATCGAGCGCGGCTCGGCGCTGCTGATCATGGGCATCTGCGGTGGTGCGCTGATCCCGCAGTTGTTTGCCGTGCTCAAGCAGACCCTGGATTTCCAACTCGTATTCGCCATGCTGATGGTGCCTTGCTATCTGTACATCGCGTACTACGCCACGCATGGTCATCGGGCCGGGCAGCAGAGGGTTACGCATGCGTTTGCAAGATAAGCGCACGCTGGTTACCGCCGCCGGACAGGGCATCGGCCGCGCGAGTGCGCTCGCGTTCGCGCGCGAAGGCGCGCGCGTGCTCGCGACCGACATCAACGCCGACGCGCTGCAAACGCTGCGTGCGCAGGCGCCCTCGATCGAGACACTGCGGCTCGACGTCACCGACACCGCCGGGATCCACGCGCTCGCGGCGCAGCACGCCAGCGCCGACAGCGCGTTCGACGTGATCTTCAATTGCGCCGGCTTCGTGCACGCGGGCAGCATTCTCGAATGCAGTAACGAAGACTGGGACTTCGCCTGGCAGCTCAACGTCACTTCGATGTACCGCATGATCCAGGCGCTGCTGCCCGGCATGCTCGCGCGCGGCGGCGGCTCGATCATCAACATGTCCTCGGTCGCGTCGAGCATCAAGGGCGCGCCGAATCGATTCGCATACGGCGTGAGCAAGGCCGCGGTGATCGGCCTGACCAAGGCAATCGCCGCCGATTTCGTCGGCCGCAATATCCGCTGCAACGCGATCTGTCCCGGCACGGTGGAGTCGCCATCGCTGCAACAACGCATTGCCGCGCAGGCACAGGAACAGGCGACAAGCACCGATGCGGTGCACGCGGCGTTTGTCGCGCGTCAGCCGATGGGGCGACTTGGCAGGCCCGAAGAAATCGCTGCGCTCGCGGTATATCTCGCGAGCGATGAATCCGCTTTCACGACCGGCACCGCCCAGGTGATCGATGGCGGCTGGTCGAACTAACAGGTGCACGTATGAAATTATTGCGCTACGGCCCGCACGGCCAGGAAAAACCCGGACTACTCGATGCGCAAGGGCGCATCCGTGATCTGTCACTGGTGATCGACGATATCGCCGGCGACGTGCTGACGCCGACCGGCCTCGCCGCGCTGCGCGCGCTCGACCCGGACACGCTGCCGCTTGTCGCCGACGCACGCATCGGCCCTTGCGTCGGACGCATCGGCAAATTCGTCTGCATCGGCCTCAACTATTCCGATCACGCCGCCGAGACCGGCGCCAAGGTGCCGGACGAACCCATCATCTTCAACAAGTGGACCAGCGCGGTGTGCGGCCCGAACGACGACATCGAGATTCCGCGCGACTCGCGCAAGACCGATTGGGAAGTCGAGCTGGGCGTCGTGATCGGAACCGGCGGCCGCTACATCGACGAGGCGGATGCGGCCAAGCACATCGCCGGCTACTGCGTGATCAACGATGTGTCCGAACGCGAGTTCCAGCTCGAACGCGCCGGCACCTGGGACAAAGGCAAGGGCTGCGATACGTTCGGGCCGATCGGGCCGTGGCTCGTCACGGCCGATGAAGTGCGCGACACGCAGGCGCTGCGACTCTGGCTCGCGGTCGACGGCCATCGTTATCAGAACGGCAACACCGCGACGATGATTTTTGGCGTGCCGTTCCTGGTGAGCTACCTGAGCCGCTTTATGAGTCTGCAGCCGGGCGATGTGATTTCCACCGGCACGCCGCCGGGCGTCGGACTCGGCCAGAAGCCGGAGCCGATTTATCTCAAACCCGGCCAGACGATCACGCTCGGCATCGACGGACTCGGCGAGCAGCGTCAGCGCACGGTGGCAGCGCAATGACGCGCATTACCGACCTGCGTGTGCTCGATCTGCGGTTTCCAACGTCGGCATCGCTCGATGGTTCCGATGCGATGAATCCCGATCCGGACTACTCGGCGGCGTACGTGATTCTCGACACCGACACGCCGGGTCTCGCCGGACACGGCCTCACTTTCACCATCGGTCGCGGCAACGAAGTCTGTTGCGCGGCGATCACCGCGCTGCGTCATCTCGTGGTCGGACTCGAGCTTGATTGGATCGCCGCCGACATGGGCCGCTTCTGGCGTCACGTGACTTCCGACTCGCAGCTGCGCTGGATCGGCCCGGACAAGGGCGCGATGCATCTCGCCACCGGCGCCGTCGTCAACGCGGTATGGGATCTGTGGGCGAAATCGGCCGGCAAGCCGGTGTGGCGGCTGGTGGCCGAGATGTCGCCCGAGGAACTCGTGCGCTGCATCGATTTTCGTTACCTGACCGATTGCCTCACGCGCGCGGAGGCACTCGCGTTGCTGCGTGCGCAGGAAGGCGGTAAAGCGCAACGCATCGCCACGCTGCAACGCGAAGGCTATCCTTGCTATACGACTTCGGCCGGCTGGCTTGGCTATGCCGACGACAAATTGCGCCGTCTGTGTCGCGAAGCGATCGACGCGGGCTTCAATCACATCAAGCTCAAGGTCGGGCGCGATCTGGACGACGACATCCGGCGCTTGCGCATCGCGCGCGAAGTGATCGGACCGGAGCGGCAGCTGATGATCGATGCGAACCAGATCTGGGAAGTCGATCAGGCGATCGACTGGGTCGAGCAACTGAAGTTCGCCCAGCCTTGGTTTATCGAAGAGCCAACCAGCCCCGACGATATCGAGGGCCATCGCGAGATTCGCGCCGCGGTGGCGCCGGTCCGGGTCGCGACCGGCGAGATGTGCCAGAACCGCGTGCTATGGAAACAATTCATCGCGCGCGGCGCTGTCGATGTCGTGCAGATCGACGCCTGTCGCATCGGCGGCGTCAATGAAGTGCTTGCGGTGCTGCTGCTCGCGGCAAAATACAAATTGCCCGTGTGCCCGCACGCGGGCGGCGTCGGATTATGCGAATACGTGCAGCATCTGGCGATGATCGACTATGTCTGCATCGCCGGCACGCGCGAAGGCCGCGTGGTCGAGTACGTCGACCATCTGCACGAGCATTTTGTCGATCCCTGCGACGTGCGCGGTGCGGCGTATATGCCGCCGCGCGCAGCAGGTTTCTCCATCACGATGCACGACGCCACCCTGCGCGACTATCTGTTCCGGCCATGATGCGCGTCGACGCTCATCAGCATTTCTGGCGCTATCACGCGCCGGACTATGCGTGGATGGGCGCGGGCATGGACGTGCTGCGCCGCGACTGGCTGCCGACCGATCTGCATCCGCTGCTCGCGCGGCACGAGTTCGACGCATGCATCGCGGTGCAGGCGCGACAGACGGATGCGGAAACCGATTTTCTGCTCGAACTCGCGCATGCCCACAGCTTCGTTGCTGCAGTCATCGGCTGGGTCGATCTGCGCGCGCCGGACCTGCAGCGACGACTCGAGCGCTGGCGTGGCGATACGAGGCTTGCGGGTTTTCGTCATCTGCTGCAGGACGAGGCCGACGTGTCCGCGTGGCTGGCCGATGCGGCGTTCAATCGCGGCGTCAGTCGTCTGCAGCAAAGTCAGCAGGTATACGAAGTACTGGTGCACGCGGCGCAGCTCGCCGACGTGCCGGCATTCTGTGCGCGCCACGATGAATACTGGCTGGTGCTCGACCATCTGGGTAAGCCCGCGATCGGTGGCGAGGATCACGCCGCCTGGCGCGCGCAGCTCGAAGCATTCGCGCCCATGCGGCATGTGCTGTGCAAGCTGTCGGGCCTCGTGACCGAGGTGCGCACGCGCACGCTCGGCGTGGCGGAAATCGAAGGCCATCTCGACATCGCACTCGATGTGTTCGGNGAGTATGCCGACGTGGTCGAGATCGTCGCGCGCTGGGCCGAACAACTGAGCCTGGCCGAGCAAGGCCATCTGTTCGGCGACAACGCGGTGCGCTGCTATTCGTTGCAGCGATCGCCAGCGCAACCGGGGGTGCACTGATGGATCTCGAACTCAAGGACAAAGTCGTCATCGTCACCGGCGGCGGTGCCGGCATCGGCGGCGCGATCACGCTTGCCCTCGCAGCCGAAGGCGCGATTCCCATCGTGTTGGGCCGCAGCGCATTGCTGCCCGAGTTCGGGCAACGCTTGCATGAAATGCAACCGCGCGCGCGATTCTTTCAACTCGACCTCGTCGATGAGGCGGCGTGCAAGGCTGCGGTCGAAGCGACGCTGGCGGAATTCGGCGCGCTGCATGGCCTCGTCAACAATGCCGGCGTCAACGACAGCGTCGGCCTCGTCGCCGGACGTGCGGCCTTCGTCGCGTCGCTCGAAAAGAACCTGATCCACTATTACGTGATGGCGCACTATTGTCTGCCGCATCTGACGCGCAGCGGCGGCAGCATCGTCAACATCTCGTCGAAGACCGCACTGACCGGCCAGGGCGGCACCAGCGGCTATTGCGCGGCAAAAGGCGCGCAGCTGGCGCTCACGCGCGAGTGGGCGGCCGCGCTCGCGCGCGAGGGCGTGCGCGTGAACGCGGTGGTTCCGGCCGAGGTGATGACCCCGCTGTACATGTCCTGGCTGGAGAATTTTCCGAATCCGCAGGAGCGACTCGATGCCATCACGCGCAAGATTCCGCTCGGCCGGCGCATGACACGCGCCGAGGAAATCGCCGACATGGTCGTGTTCCTGCTGTCCGCGCGCGCCTCGCATATCACCGGACAATGGCTCGTCGTCGATGGCGGCTACACGCATCTCGATCGCGCGCTGACTTGAATCACATCGAGGAACTGCACATGCGCCTATGCTTTGCTGTCGACCTGCGCGACGACCCCGAATTGATCGCGCGCTACGAAGAGCACCACCGCGCGGTATGGCCCGAAGTGCTTGCGCACCTGCGCGCAAACGGCGTGCGTGAACTCGAGATCTTTCGCCTCGGCACGCGCCTGGTGATGCTGCTCGACACCGACGATGCGGTGTTCGACGCGGGACGCATGGCTGCGGCCGAGCGTGCCGATCCGCGCGTGCGCGAGTGGGAGGCGCTGATGTGGCAGTTCCAGCAACCCACGCCGTGGACACCGGGCGCAACGAAGTGGACGCCGATGCAATCGATTTTCCAACTCAGTCAGGCGCGCTGAAGACGCGCCATCCCGGGGAGACATCATGGCTGCAAATCCTTCCGTTCTGGCGCCTGCCAACGGGCACGCCGCAGACAATACGCGGCTCGCGCTGACTCTCGTCACCAGTCTGTTCTTCCTGTGGGGCCTGTCCTATGGCCTGCTCGACGTGCTCAACAAGCATTTTCAGGAATCGCTGCACGTGACGCGCGCGAACTCGGGGTTGCTGCAGGCCGCATATTTCGGCGCCTATTTCCTGATGGCCTTGCCCGCGGCGCTGCTGATGAATCGCAAGGGCTACAAGTTCGGCATCCTGGTCGGACTCGGCCTGTTCGCTGCGGGCGCATTGTTGTTCATTCCCGCGACTACGACGTTGAGCTTTGCATTTTTTCTGTTCGCCTTGTTCGTGATCGCGAGCGGCGCGGCGTTCCTCGAAACTGCCGCGAATCCGTACGTGACGTTTCTCGGTGCGCCGCAAACCGCCGAACGCCGGCTCAACTTCGCACAATCGTTCAATGGTCTGGCCTCGTTCCTCGGGCCGCTGATCGGCGGCGCGTTCTTCTTCAGCGGTGGCGCGACCGCGCAGGCCGGATTTTCTGGCGTGCAGACCGTTTACGTCGTGATCGCCGGCATCGTGATCGCGCTCGCGCTGCTGATTGCGCGCACGCCGATGCCATACATCCACGAGGAAGCGGACGTGCCGGCCGACGTCAACCTCAAACCGCTCAGCGCACAGCGCCATTTTGTCTGGGCCGTGGTCGCGCAGTTTTTTTATGTCGCCGCGCAAGTCGGGGTAAACGCGTACTTCATCAACTTTGTCACCGAACAAGTCGGCGTGAATTCGCAGACCGGCGCGTTTCTGCTGTCGATGCCCATGCTGTGTTTCGTGCTCGGCCGCTTCACCGGCACCGCACTGATGGGCCGGGTCGCGCCGTCCACGCTGCTCGCCAGCTATGCACTGATCAATGTCGTGCTCGCGTTGCTTGTCGCTGCGGGTCTCGGCTGGACCTCGGTGATCGCGTTGATCGCGGTGTCGTTCTTCATGTCGATCCAGTTTCCGACCATCTTCGCACTCGGCGTCAAGCATCTGGGCGCGCATACCAAGCGTGGCGGCGCGCTGATCGTGATGGCGATCGTCGGCGGCGCGATCGTGCCCTACTTCATGGGCGCGCTCGCAGATGCGCGCGGCACCGCCTTCGCCTACCTGATCCCGGCGGCTTGTTTCGCGGTGGTCGCGTGGTACGGACGATTCGGCTGTCACGCGGATGAAGCGAGGTCCAGCCGATGACGCCGATCACCTGCAATGAAGACTTGCGCCGGCTCGCTCGGCGCCGCGTGCCGCGCGCGCTGTTCGACTATGTCGACCGCGGCTCCTACGACGAGGCGACGCTGCGCGCGAATCGCACCGACTTGGATGCATTGAAACTGCGCCAGCGCGTGATGCTCGATGTGTCGCAGCGCACGCTCGCGACAACACTCGTCGGCGAGCCGGTGGCGATGCCCGTCGCGCTCGCACCGACCGGACTGACCGGACTTGTGCATGCGGACGGCGAAATTCTCGCCGCGCGCGCGGCGCAACAATTCGGCGTGCCGTTCACGCTCTCCACGGTGTCGATCTGCTCGATCGAGGCGGTGCGCGCGGCGGTGACGCAGCCATTCTGGTTCCAGCTTTACGTGATGCGCGACCGCGGCTTTGCCGCGTCCCTCATTGAACGCGCTAAAGCAGCGCAGTGTTCGGCGCTGGTGTTGACCGCCGATTTGCAGATCCAGGGCCAGCGCCATCGCGACATCAAGAACGGCCTCACGGTGCCGCCGCGGTTGACTCTCGGCAATGCGCTCGATCTCGCGAGCAAGCCGCGCTGGGCGCTCGGCATGCTGCGCACGAAACATCGCAACTTCGGCAATCTCGCCGAAGTGATCGCGCGCGACGGATCGAGCATGACCACGCTCGCGCAATGGATCGCCGGCCAGTTCGATCCGGCGCTGAGCTGGAAAGACGTCGCCTGGGTACGCAGCCTGTGGCCCGGCAAGCTGATCATCAAGGGCATCCTCGATCGCGAAGATGCGCGTCACGCTGTCGACGCCGGCGCGGACGCGATCGTGGTGTCCAATCACGGCGGCCGCCAGCTTGACGGCGCGCCATCGTCCATCGCTGCGCTGCCCGGCATCGTCGATTCGATCGGCGCGCGTGCCGAGGTGTTGCTCGATGGCGGCGTGCGCTCCGGTCAAGACGCACTCAAGGCGATGGCGCTCGGCGCCCGCGGTGTGCTGATCGGCAAGGCGTTCATGTACGGCCTCGGCGCACTCGGCCAGGCCGGCGTGACGAAGGCGCTCGAGCTGATCCGCAACGAACTC